>DATFCQ010000214.1:0-3416 GCA_035252905.1 Allostellaceae bacterium
GCCGACGCGCGCGGCCCCTGGCAATGGTTGAGCGTTGCCGAGGCGTTCAGCGGGTTCTGCGGCATCGACCTGTTGGCCACCGCGCCCGACCCGCTTCAGCCGCGCCTCGACCTCTTGGCCGCCGCTGCCGCCGCGATCGGCATTGCGCCGCATCCGGGGGATGACTGGGAGACGCTCTATTTCCGCATCTTCCTCGAACATATCGAGCCCCGCCTCGGGGTGGGCGCGCCGACGATCCTCTATGATTACCCGCTGTCGATGGCCGCCCTGGCGCGGCGGAGCCCCGAGGATCCCCGCGTCGCCGAGCGCTTCGAGGTCTATGTCTGCGGTCTCGAACTCGCCAACGCCTTTGGTGAGTTGACCGACCCGCAGGAGCAGCGCCGGCGCTTTGCCGCCGACCGGGCGAAGCGACAGGCGCTTTATGGCGAGAGCTATCCGATCGACGAAGATTTCCTTGACGCCCTTGCCCACGGCCTGCCGCCCTCGGCGGGCATCGCCCTCGGCTTCGACCGCCTCGTCATGCTTGCCACCGGCGCCGAGGACATCACCGAGGTGCTGTGGGCCCCGGTGTGTTGAGCGAATTACACAGTAGCCCCCACCCTATCCCGCACGCGGGGGAGGGGTGAGGATCTCCCTCCCCCGTGTCCACGGGGAAGGGCCGGGGTGGGGGCAAGCCGCTCAATCCCGGTGATAAGGGTGGCCGGCGAGGATCTGCTGGGCGCGGTAGAGCTGTTCGAGCAACATGATTCGGGCGAGGAGATGCGGCCAAGTCATCGCTCCGAGCGAGAGCACCGTTTCGGCGCGATCGAGAACCATGGCGCCGAGGCCGTCGGCGCCGCCGATCGCAAAAGCGAGTTCGGGGAGGCCCTGGTCGCGCCAAGCCGCGATCCTGTCGGCGAAGGCGCGGCTCGACCATGAGGCGCCGCGCTCGTCGAGAGCGACAAGTCGCGCGCCCGCAGGCAAGGCCGCCAGGATCAGTTCGGCTTCGCGCGCTTTCGCGGCCGGCGGCGGCAGCCGCCCGGACGCTTCCAGTTCGACGATCGCGACCGGCGGCGCGATCCGCCCGGCATAATCTGCCGCGAGATCCTTCAGCGGCCCGCGGCGCAGCCGGCCGATTGCGAGCAAGCGGAAGCGGAGCGCGGCGGGATCTCCCCGGCTAGGGCGCGGTCACAAGGGCCGCCTCGGTCCCAGGCAAGGCGCCGCCCCACAGCTTTTCGAGATTGTAATAGGCGCGCGTCTCGGGCCGAAACAGATGCACGATCACGTCGCCGGCATCGATCAGGACCCACTCCCCTTGCGCCTTGCCCTCGATCGCAACGCGGGCGCGGTGCGACAGCGCGGCTTCGAGATGCTCGGCCAAGGCCTGGACCTGGCGGGCCGAGCGGCCGCTGGCGATCACCATCTGATCGGCGATCGTCGTCTTGCCGGCGAGTTCGATCGTGACGATGTCCTCGGCCTTGCCCTCTTCCAGGGTTTCCAGAACAAGGCCGAGAAGATCGGGATGCGGCGCTGCGGCGGGAGGGAGAACGGAACGGGTCGGTTCAGGATGGACAAGAGCGGTCAATTCGGATCTTTGCTCCTTTGGGGTCAGGGACGAAAAACGCCCGCGTCCGGCGCGGATTGCGCTCGCCGAGCGGGGGTCGAGCCTCGTGTGAAAGAACGCCCAGGCGGGCGGGGTCATCTCGGCCAGGTTCTGCGCCGCCGCCAGCGGCACGCGATAGCGGGCAAAGCGCCGTGCCGCCACGCTCGCGAGCGCCCTTAGAGAATAGGAAGGGCGGTCGAACACGGCAACCGGCAGCGTGTCGAAGATCTCGGTCCAGCGCCGCCATTGCGAGATCTGGACGAGATTGTCGCCGCCCATCAGCCAGACGAAGCGAAGCCGCGGAAAGCGGCGATTGAGCGCCTTGACGGTGTCGGCGGTGTAGCGATGGCCGAGGCGGTCTTCGATGTCGCTGACGCAGATGCGCCGGTTGCCCCGCGCGACAAGTCGCGCGCCCGCCATTCGCTCGGCCAGCGGGGCCATGCCCTCCGCGGGCTTCAGCGGATTTTGCGGCGACACCAGCCACCACACCTCGTCGAGCTTGAGGCGTTTCAACGCCAACAGGGTGATGTGCAGGTGCCCGCCATGCGCCGGGTTGAACGACCCGCCCAACAACCCGACCCGGCGATGCCGCCGTCCGCTCAGGGGCGCACCTGACCGTTGCCGCGCACCAGATATTTGTAGGTTACGAGCTGCTCGGCGCCGACCGGGCCGCGCGGCGGCAGGCGCTGGGTCGAGATGCCGATCTCGGCGCCCATGCCGAACTCGCCGCCGTCGGCGAACTGGGTTGAGGCGTTGACCAGGACGATGGCGCTGTCGACCGCGCGCAGAAAGCGCTCGGCCGTCGCCGCGTCCTCGGTCACGATCGCGTCGGTATGGTGAGAGCCATAGCGCGCGATGTGGTCGATCGCGCCGGCGACCCCGTCGACAAGGCGGACCGACAGGATCGCGTCGAGATATTCGGTGCGCCAATCGGCTTCGCTCGCCGGGATCAATCCCGGCTCGATCGCCAGGGCACTCGCATCGCCGCGCAACTCGCAACCGGCGGCGCGCAGATCGGCGAGGATCGCCGGAAGGTGCGTCGGGGCGACGGCACGGTCGACGAGCAGGGTCTCGGTCGCTCCGCAGATCGAGACCCGCCGCATCTTCGCATTCAACACGATCCGGCGCGCCTTTTCGAGATCGGCGGCGCGGTCGACATAGGTGTGACAGATCCCTTCGAGATGGGCGATGACCGGGATGCGGCTCTCGCGCTGCACCCGCTCGATCAAGGACGGCCCGCCGCGCGGCACGATGACATCGATCGCCCCGTTCATCGTCAGCATCAGGCCGACCGCTGCGCGCTCGCGCGTCGGCACAAGCTGGATCGCGTCGACGGGAAGACCGGCAGCGGCGAGCCCCTCGTGCAAGGCCGCGACCAGGGCGCGCGAGGAATGAAAGCTTTCCGAGCCGCCGCGCAGGATCGCGGCGTTGCCGGATTTGAGGGCGAGCCCGCCGGCGTCGGCGGTGACGTTGGGGCGGCTCTCGTAGATGATGCCGATGACGCCGAGCGGCACCGCGACCCGCTCGATTGCGAGCCCGTTCGGCCGCGTCCAGTGTGCCAGGACGCGGCCCACGGGATCCGGCAAGGCGGCGACCTCGTCGAGCCCGCGGGCGATCGCCGCGACCCGCTTTTCGTCGAGGGCGAGCCGCTCGCGCAGGGCCGCGCCGATCCCGGCTTCGGTCTCGGCGAGATCGCGCCCATTGGCGGCCAGGATCTCTGCCGTGCGGGCGCGGACCGCCTGCGCCGCCGCGCCCAGCGCCGCCGTCTTGGCCTCGGCGGAGGCGAGGGCGAGTTCAGCCGCGGCAAGGCGGGCGCGCCGCCCGATCTCGGCCA
>DATFCQ010000215.1:0-8564 GCA_035252905.1 Allostellaceae bacterium
CCTAGTCGCGCCGGCCTTGCGCGCGGTCACGCCCGATCCCGCCCTGGCCGGCATGGCCCCGACCGCCGCCCGCCTCGCGCTCGCTGCGGGCGACGAGGGACTGGCGCGACGGTGGCGTGGGCTCCTTGCCGGCGCGGAGCGGGACAGGCTCGATTTTCTGCTGGCGCTTGCCGTCCCCGATGCGGCTCTGCCCGCGGGCGTTGGCAGGGAGGGGCGGGAATTCGGCTCGCCCGCTCTGCGCATCGCCCTCCTCTCGGCGCTCGGCCGCCCCGTCCCGGCGCGCCTGTGGCTACTGTTGCCGGCCGCCGCGTGGAACACCGCTGCCGTCCCCCGCGCCCCGGTCGCGGCGCAGCTCGTTCTGGCAAGCGCGGCGCCGGCCAAACGGGTCGGCGAGACCGTGCTCGCCGCTCTTGCGCTCGCCGCGTCCGGGGAGAGCGACCCCGTCCTCCTCCATGCCGCGATCGGCGGGATCGAGCGGGTCGGGCTTGACGCCGATGCGCGCCGCTTCGCCGTCGAGGCCGCTCTTGCCGCCGGCCTGTGAGAACAGGCGCGGGCGGCCGCGCCGACCGCGTCCCGTCCCGTCGCGGCATGTCGAGGCATTTCTCGAAATGCTGACGGCCGAGCGCGGCGCCGCGCCCCTGACGATCGCCGCCTATCGCGCCGATCTCGCCGATCTCGCGGGTTTTGCGGCGCGGCACGGGACGGCGCTCGAAAGCGCCGAAGCGGAGCTGTTGCATGCCTATTGCGCCGCGGCGGCGACGGCCCGGCTCACTCCCCGTACGCTGGCGAGGCGGCTCTCGGCGATGCGGCAATTCTTCAAGTTTCTGATCGTCGACGGGATCCGGTCGGACGATCCGACCGCCGATCTCGACACGCCGAGGCTCGGTCGGCCGCTGCCGAAACTCCTTTCGGAAGAGGAGGTCGAAGGGCTCTTTGCGGCGGCGCGCGCATGGCCGGGGGCGGAGGGCGTGCGGGTGCTTTGCCTTGTCGAGCTGCTCTATGCGAGCGGGCTGCGCGTTTCCGAACTGGTCAGCCTGAAGGCGGAAGCGGCGGAGCGCGACCCGCGCTTTGTGCTGATCCGCGGCAAGGGCGGCAAGGAGCGGATCGCGCCGCTCTCCGGGCCGGCGCGCGCGGCGCTCGCCGCCTATCTCGCGATCCGCCCCCGTTTCCTGCCCGGCGGGCGGCCGTCTCCCTGGCTGTTCCCGTCGCCGAGCCGGACCGGACATCTGACCCGCCAGCGCTGCGCGCAGCTCCTGAAGGAGCTGGCTCTCGCCGCCGGGCTCGACCCGGCGCGGCTGTCGCCCCATGTCCTGCGCCATGCCTTCGCCAGCCATCTGCTCGACCACGGCGCCGATCTGAGGAGCGTGCAGCAGATGCTGGGCCATGCCGACATCGCCACGACGCAGATCTATACGCACGTGCTGACCGACCGGCTGCGCCGTCTGGTCGAGACCGCGCACCCTCTCGCCAGACGCAGGTGATCCCGGCCGATGCGCCATTTTCTCGAATTCGAACGCCCGATTGCCGAGCTCGACAGCAAGATCGAGGAATTGCGCCATCTGGCAACGACCAGCGACCTCAACATCGCCGACGAGGTCGGCCGTCTCGAAGTCAAGGCCGATCGCCTGCTGCGCCAGACCTATGCGCGCCTGACGCCGTGGCAGAAGGTGCAGGTCGCGCGCCATCCCGAGCGCCCGCACGCGCTCGACTACATCGGCGGCCTCGTTACCGATTTTGTGCCGTTGGCGGGCGACCGCGCCTTTGCAGAGGACCCGGCGATCGTCGGCGGGATCGGCCGCTTCGGCGGCCGCAGCGTCGTCGTCCTCGGCACCGAAAAGGGCGGCGACACGGAAGGACGGATCCGGCGCAATTTCGGCATGGCGCGGCCCGAGGGCTATCGCAAGGCGCGCCGGCTGATGCGGCTCGCCGAGCGCTTCCGGCTGCCGGTGCTGACCTTTGTCGACACCGCCGGCGCCTATCCCGGAATTGACGCCGAGGCGCGCGGCCAGGCCGAGGCGATCGCGCGGGCGATCGAGACCTGCCTTGATCTGCGGGTGCCCCTCGTCGCCGCGGTCATCGGCGAAGGCGGCTCGGGCGGGGCGATCGCGCTCGCCGCCGGCAATCGGGTCTTGATGCTCGAACATGCGATCTATTCGGTGATCTCGCCCGAAGGCTGCGCGTCGATCCTGTGGCGCGAGGCCGCCTATGCCGAGGAGGCGGCCGAGTCCTTGCGCCTGACGGCGCAGGATCTGCTGCGCCTCGAAATCGTCGACCAGATTGTTGCCGAGCCGCTGGGCGGCGCCCATCGCGTGCCCGAGGAGGCGATCCGCCGGCTCGGCGAGGCGATCGCAGAAGCGCTCGAACCGCTCCTCGCGCTCGACGGGGCGCGATTGCGCGAAGAGCGGCGCGCAAAATTCCTGGCGATGGGGGCGCGCGGCCTGTAAGACGCCGTCGGCAGGGGTCATTGACCCCGTGGCCTCGCTTCCCACATCTAGCGCGGCGCGCCGATCCCACCGGACGGTACATTATGGCCGCCGCAGGGTCGGGCGCCGGCGCCGTTCATCGAACGGGCCGCTCATTGTGGGAAGGCTGTCATGACCCCCCAGGAAAAAGAGCTGATCACGACCCTGCTCGACCGTCTGCGCAATGCCGGCGGCCAGCCCAAGGATGCCGAGGCCGATGCGCTGATCCGTCAGGCCCTGGCGGCGCAGCCGGATGCGCCCTATTACCTGGTGCAGACCGTGTTGATCCAGGATCTCGCGTTGAACAACGCGCAGAGCCGCATCGCCGAGCTCGAACGGCAAGTCACCGATGCGCGGCAGCAGGTAGCAAAGCCGACGAGCTTTCTGGGGAGCCTGTTCGGCCACCATACGCCGGCTCCCTCCTCTCCGCCGCCGCCCGCCGGCGCGCCTCCGGCCGGGCCGTGGAGCCGCGGCCCACAAGCGGCGCCGCCTCCCGGCTACGGCCAGGCCTCCTATGCGCCCTCCGGCTACGGTCAGCCGGCGGCCGGACCGACGAGCATGCTCGGCGGTGGCGGCGGCAGCGGGTTCCTGCGCTCGGCGGCGGCGACTGCGGCCGGAGTGGCCGGCGGCGCCCTGCTGTTCCAGGGCATCGAGTCGCTGTTCGGGCATCACGCGATGGGCGGCATTCTCGGCGGCCAGCCGATGGCGCCCGGTCTCGGCGAGACCGTCGTCAACAATTATTACGGCAGCGACACCGGCGGCCCGTGGGGCGATGCCGGCGGCGCCGGCGGCGGTCCCGGCCAGGATTTCGGCGGAGACCAGGATTTCTCCGGCGGCCAGGATTACGGCGCGGGTCAGGATTTCGGCGGTGGCGACCAGGACTTCGGCGGCGGAGACCAGGATTTTGGCGGCGGCGATTTCAGCAACGACTCGACCTGCTGAGTGAAGTCGGCGGAATGCCCCCGTGGGCCTTTAGCCCGCGGGCTTGACCCGCGGGTGGCGCCGGGGTTTTCCGCCCTACGGTTCGGTGTAGGGCGGAAAAGCGCAGCGCATTCCGCCACTGTCAGGCGGCGGCCTTCTTGCGGTTGTCGGCAAGCCTCGCGTCGACCAGTTTCACGGTCTCGTCGAGGACTGTGCTCCTGAGGTTGTATTGCGCGCCGATCGTCTGGACCAGGCGGTCCACCCGCTCGATGTTGGGCGCTCCGGCAAACAAGGCGCGCGCGGCCGAAGAGGGGCGCACGAGGTCGAGCGCGGCCCGGGCGTATTTGTCGAACGGCACCAGATCGTCCGCCGCCGCTCCCAGCGTCCGGCACAGCCCGCAGACCCAGTCATAGACCAAGCGCGACGCGTCAAGGTCGCCATGCACCGCGTCCTTGATCGTGATCGCGGCGTCGGGCCGCACGCAGCGATAATTTCCGGTGATCAGCATCGCCCATTTGGCGAGCGGCACAAAGATCGAGTCATGCACCTTGAGCTTGACCGGCAGTTCGATCGGGCGGCCGTCGCCCGGATCGTAGCGGATCGCCTCGATCTCCTGCTGCAACTGCCGCAGGATCGCGGTGTGCTCGTCGGACTCGAAGCGGGCCGCCTTGAAGTTGGTCGGCAGGGTGACCTGCAGGACGTTGATCTTTTCCCCCGGCGGCCGGATCGCCTGGGGGTCCGGGCTGCACAGGGTCAAAAGCCCAGGCACGAAATTGTCCCATACGCTCGCATCGGTATAGGAGGGCCGCAGCGGATCGGTCGCCAGACCGGGGATGCGCTTCAGATAAGGCAAAGGGGGCATATTCATGATCGACATGCAGGGGACCCGCTTGCGCGCGACCGCATCCAATAATTCGCGCACGCCGGGCGAGCGGTATTGCGGCTCCTGCATCGCCAAGACGACGAGATCGTAATCCTCCGGGTCGACGTCGCCGGGGCCGGCTGCGGAGAGCTTGCCCGGCAATTTCTTCGAGTCGAGTTCGACCGGCTCCTTGCGGCCGCGCACCGGCAGGCGCACCCGCGCCCCCTCATTGTTGATCGCCTCGATCTCGGCCGGAAGGCAGATCAGCGTGATGTTGTGGCCGCCGAACAGGAGCTTTGTCGCCAGCAGGGAACCATAGGAAGCCCCCATGATCAGAATGTCGCGGGTCGCCATGGATTTCCTCCCTTCGTCGAGTGGAACGCGCCGGGTTTTCGCGGCCGACCATGCCGGACGCCGCCCTCTCGGGCAAGCCCGATGCGGCCGAGGGGGCAGCGAATCTCATGCCGCGTGAAACGGGTTGGCGATGCGCAGCCGGTTCTCGATCACCATGCCGTCCTGCATATCCTCCGACCACAGCACATCGCAATCGGCGTGCAGCGCCGAGGCGGCGATCATCGCATCATAGATCGAAAGCCGATAGCGCTCGGCCAATGAGATCCCGGTTTCATGGATCTCGACCGTGATTGGGTGGATTGCGAGCAGGCCGCACAGCATCGACAGAAACGCGCGCGTTTCCGGCCAAGTGAGGCGCATCTTGCGGCGGGCGACATTGGTGAACTCGTTGAGCACCTGGACGCTGATCGCGCCGCCGCCTCTGAGGACCCCTTCCGCCCGATCGGCCTTCTCCGGATCGCCCGATGCGATATAAACGAGGAGATTGGTATCGATAAAGCTACCGGGCATTCGCCTCGTCCCGGTCGAACTTGAAGTCGGGAGGCAGGCGCCCGCGGAAGGCGCGCAGGCGCTTCAGCAATTCCTCTCGATCGGGCTTCTTCGCCACGGCGATTTCCCGGGTATCGGCGATGTGGATCTCGATGTCGTCGCCCTCTTTCAGTTCCAGCGCCTCGACGACCGCGGCGGGAAGCCGAACGGCGAGGCTGTTGCCCCATTTCGCGACTCGCATTCCATTCCCTCTGGATATACCTGTCGCAATACATATATCCTAGGCTGACCGTGTCCAAGGAAAAGAGCACCGACGGTACACGCCGTTCGCGCCGCGGCACGGTCGTTGCGAAAGGCGACGAGCAGGCTTTCGAGATCGCCCACGCGACGGCCGCCAGCGTGCGCAGGAACACATCCGCGCCCCTCGCAAGAGACTTCCTCCCGGCTGGAAGTTCGATCGCGAGAAAGCAAACGCCCGATGACGCCGCTGCCGGCATGGGATCGGTGATGCGACACTTATGATCGCCCTGGCTCCCTTGTGCGGACAGCAATGTTCTAAGCCGGCAATGCGTCGCCTGTCGCCGAGGTCGAGAAGACCTGCTGGAGCAGTCAGTTTGAAGCGAAGCTGGCGGAATGCGCTCCGCTTTTCCGCCCTACACTTCCGAAAACTTTGTAGGGCGGAAAGGCGCAGCGTATTCCGCCGCGTGTAAGCGGCGCTCCCGCCGCTATTCCGCCGCCTGCTGCAATGGGCGCATCGCCGCCGCCATCTGCGCCGCATAGGCCTCGCGCCAGCCGATCCCGGTCTCGGTCAGGAAGTCGCCGCTCCTGACCTCGCTCATGATTTCGGGGTCGAGGACGCCCGGCGGCAGGGCGCCGTTCGCCCGCAAGGCGCGGGCGGCGCGCAACAGGCGGCGGCGGGTCTGGGTGATCATCCGGTCGCTCGGCCCCAAATGCTCGAACGTATGATCGGTGATCCCGCCCATGCTTTCGGTCACCGCCTGATCCTGGGCGTAGATGCCGGTGATGCCGGTATAGATCCCGCCCTGCCGCTGCGCCTCGCGATCGATCAGCCAGTCGTTGCCTTCATTGCCGGCCAGCCGCCAGCGGCCGAGCCAGTCGGTCGTGTTCGGCAGAAAATCCATGCTCAGCCTCGAGCCGGGGAGCATGCGGGCGCTGCTCAACGCGGCGCGCTCCGGCGGAAGGTTCTTCCAGGACAGGCTGACGAACATCGTATGGGTGTCGTCCATCGGCACCCACGCCCGGCTGTTGACGCGATCGAAGGCGCCTTGCGGCGTCTGCGTCCAGAACGGGAACAGGAAATTGGCAAAGCGCCAATAGGTCCGACCTGCCTCGGCCGGGCGGTAGGCGGCGTACAAGGTTCCCCAATCGGTATCGGCGACGTGATATTCGGGCGCCCGGTTGGCGATTGTGTAGTGGATCAGATTGTCCGTCGGCACATCGGCCGGGGCGACCGCACCGGCGTGCAAAAAGCCGAAATGCGAGGTGTCGATGTCGCCTTCGAGCGCCTGCAGCCAATTGCATTCGCGCTGCGCGAAGAGGATCTGCAGATCGGGTTCAGACAACAGGGAGGCCTCGATCAGCGGCAGCGGCGGCGCCTCCTCGCGCGCGCCCATATAGACCCAGACGAGGCCGTTGCGCTCGGCCACCTTGTAGGCCTTGGCCTTGACCTTGTGCTTGTAGTCCTGGTGCGGCGGGGTGTTCGGCATGTCGATGCAATTGCCGGCCGCATCGAATTTCCAGCCGTGATAGACGCAGCGGATGCCGCCCTCCTCGTTGCGGCCGAGAAACAACGAGGCGCAGCGGTGCGGGCAGCGATGATCCATGACGCCGACCCGGCCCTCGCTGTCGCGAAAGGCGATCAGCCGCTCGCCGAGCAGCAGGAGGCGCAATGGCGGGCCGTCGCGCTCCAGTTCCTTCGACATCGCCGCCGGCAGCCAGTATTGCCGCATCAGCGCGCCCATCACGGTGCCCGGGCCGACCCGGGTCAGGTCCTCGCCATCCTTCTGCTTGCTCATCGATGACCTCACGACCATAAGGCAAAACCGAGGCCGGTGCCCGACCCGGCCGGCGTCCGATAGCCGGGGACATAACGCGACCATCCCGGTTCGAGATGCTCGGCGGCGCCGGCGGCGCAAATCCACATGCGGATCTCCGAACTGCCCGAATTGAGCTTGCGCCGCGGCAATGACTGCAGGGCGCCGGCGTCCTTCCGCGCAACGGCGTCGAGCACGCCGCGGTCGAGCGCTTCGTCGACGACGAAATGGCTGAGGCCGCCCGAGCCGACAATGCCGATGCGGGCATCGACGGGGTAGCTCTCCACCGCCTCGCAGATCGCCTGACCGAGCTGGTAGCAGCGCCGCGGCGTCGGCTGGTTCGGCGGGAAATAGGTATTGATGAAGACCGGAACCACCGGCAGCGTCTGGTCTTCCATCAGCCGCTTGCGGACAAAGGCAAAGGCATGGCCTTCGCCCTTCCCCTCCGGCAGGGCATTGGAGGCGACCGGTTCGAAGTCGCGATCGATCAGCGAGGTGATCAGATGCAATGCCAGACGACTGTCGACCGGATAGTCGCGCGGCTCGCTCTCTTCGTAATAGCGGGCGTTGGCCCGCCTTGCCCAATCAGGTCCGGAAAAGCCGTTTGGCGGCACGTTGCGGATGGTCTCGCCGTGATATACCACAAAGCCCGGCATGTTGTCGTCGCGGTAGAGTTCCTTGTGGTCGTCGCCGACGACGATCAGCGCGTCGAGTTCGGCGCGCCGGACGGCCTCTTTCAGATGTTCGACCCCCGCCTGAGCCTCGGCATGGCGGGCCGCGATGCGCTCCGGCGTCAACTCGGCGGCGATGTGCGGCTCGGCCCGGCCGAGCAATTCCCGATAGGTTGCCGGCTCCCCTTCCTTGTCGAGAAATTCCCGAACGCCGTCGCGGTCAATGAAGCGCGGCCATTCCTCGGCCGGGGTGTTGAGCATCGGCGTGTGCGAGGTGCCGATCGCGAGAACGATTCTGGCCATGCTGCCCGCTCCTTCCCGTCTGTCCGGGCATCCCCAAAAGGGGATGCCGGAAGAGGGTAGGTCCGGGTCGCGAAACGCGTCAACCGCCACGCTTCCCGGTATTCGCCATTTTTTCGGCACGAAGCTCGCTTTTATAGCCGATAACCCAGCGGGTGAGTTGAGGATCGGCCCGAAGCCATGCGCAAGAGTGTGATGTGGACGGGAGCCATTGTCGGCGCCGTGCTCGGCGCCGGCGGGTGGATGTTCGAGTTTGCGTTGAGCAAGGCGGCGGCTTTCGTCTATGCGGTCGTGGTCAGCCTGATCGCCAATGCGGTTTTCGACTATGTCCGCGACCCGGCCGCGCCCGCGCATCATGCAGCCGCGGCGGCGCATCGGAACGGCGCCGGAGCAGAGATCGCGACGGCGCCGATCCGGCCGGCCGCCGAGGCGCAGCACGCAAGCCTCGCCA
>DATFCQ010000216.1:0-18114 GCA_035252905.1 Allostellaceae bacterium
CGCCGCCCCCGACCGCGCCCTCGTTCCCGCCGGCCGGGACGCTGCCGAATAGACGCCGGCCCGGCAGTGCATCAGTTTGAATTGTAACAGAAGCCGTCATTCCGGGCCGGCGCGCCCTTCGACAGGCTCAGGAGCGCCGGACCCGGAATCTATGAACACCGGCTTTGACAAGGCGGGCGAGGGCCTGTGTTCATAGGTTCCGGGTTCGCTGCTGCGCAGCGTCCCGGAACGACAGGTTTTATGTGTCCTCGATCCCGGCCCAAACCGAGACCCTGCCGCCCCGTGCTTTGTTTCGGCGCCGGGCGGCGATAAATTGGCGGCGGCGAGGCGAGCGGAGCGAGGGGTCATGACCAGCGTGCCGGAGAAATCCTTCGAGCCCGAGGCGGCCTGCCCGCTCGACGGGGTGCGGGTCGTCGACGTCTCGCGCCTCGTCTCCGGCAACATGCTGTCGTTGCAACTGGCCGATTTCGGCGCCGAAATCATCAAGATCGAGGACCCGAAAAAGGGCGACCCGTTGCGCGCCTGGCAGACGGACGGGATCAGCGTCCACTGGAAGGTCTATTCGCGCAACAAGAAGAGCGTGGCGCTGAGCCTGCGCGAGCCGCGCGGGCGCGAACTCCTGTGCGATCTCATTGCCCACGCGCAGGTGTTGGTCGAGAACTTCCGACCGGGAACGCTCGAAGCGATGGGGCTCGGCCCCGAGATCCTGCACCGCCGCAATCCCGGCCTCGTGATCGTGCGCGTCTCGGGCTGGGGGCAGGAGGGTCCCTATCGCGACCGGCCCGGCTTCGGCACCCTGGTCGAGAGCCTGTCGGGCTATGCCGCGCGCACCGGCTTTGCCGACCGCGAGCCGGCCCTGCCGCCGACCGCGCTCGCCGACATGGTGGCCGGGCTCTACGGCGCCTTTGCCGTGATGGTGGCGTTGCGGCAATGCGAAGTCCGGGGCGGCAAGGGCCAGGTCATCGACCTGCCGCTGCTCGATCCGCTGTTCTCGTTCATCGCCACCGAGGCGCCGATCTACCAATTGACCGGCGAGGTCCGGCCGCGCACCGGCAGCCGCTCGGAGACGACCTCGCCGCGCAACGTGTTCAAGACCAAAGACGGCCGCTACATCGGCATTTCCGCCTCGATCCAGGCGATGGCCGAGCGCCTGTTCCGCGCCGTCGGGCGGCCCGACATGATCGCCGACCCGCGCTTTCGCACCAACACCGATCGCGTGCGCAACGCCGAAGACTGCGAGGCGCCGATCCGAGAATTCATCGCCGCGCGCACCCTCGACGAGAACATGGCGGCTTTTGCCCAGGCCGAGGTCACGGCGGCGCCGGTCTACGACATCGACCAGTTCATCGCCGACCCGCATGTCCGGGCGCGCGAGATCCTGGTTGCGCTGCCCGATGCCGAGACCGGCCGCCTGCCGATGCACAACGTCATTCCCCGCCTGTCCCAGACGCCGGGGCGGCTGCGCCGCCCGGCGCCGGGCCTCGGCGAGCACACGGCCGAGATCCTCGGCGATCTCGGCCTTGATCGGCAGGCGATCGCGGCGCTCGCCGCCGAAGGGATCATCGGTCTCGGAGAGCAAAAATGAGCACGCAGCCTTTGCCGGTCTGGCGCTCGCTGCTGTTCGTGCCGGTGACCGAGCGCCGCTTTGTCGACGGCGCGGCAAAGCGCGGCGCCGACGCGATCATCCTCGATCTCGAAGACAGCGTCGCGCCATCGCAGAAGGAACGGGCGCGCACGCTCGTCCCCGAGGCGGCGGCGATCGTGTCGCGCGGCGGCGCCGACGTCGTCGTCCGCATCAACCGGCCGTGGCGGCTCGCCGTGCGCGACGTCGAGGCGGCGGTTGGCCCCGGCGTGCGGGCGCTGGCCCTGCCGAAGACCGACAGCCCCGAGCACGTCCATATGGTCGCCGAGATCGTCGACGAGGTCGAACGGGAGCGCGGCGTGACGCCGGGGGCGACCGGCCTTCTCGCGATGGTCGAGACCGCCGCCGCGCTGTTCCGCATCGCCGACATCGCGCGCGCCCATCCGCGCCTGATTGCCCTCAATCTCGGGGCCGAAGATTTCGCCTTGTCGGCCGGCATCCTGCCCGAGGCCGAGGGGCTGTTCCTGCCGAAGCAGCTCTGCGTCTTTGCCGCCCGCGCCGCCGGCATCATGCCCTTGGGCTTTATCGGCACGGTTGCCGACTACCACGACCTCGACGCCTTCCGCCAGACGATCCGCCGCTCGCGCCGCCTCGGCTTTATAGGCGCCTCGGTCATCCATCCGAGCCAGATCGCGATCTTGAACGAGGAATTCCGCGTCGGCGCGGCCGAGATCGACCACGCCCGCCGCGTCGTCGCCGCCTATGACCAGGCGCTCGCCGCAGGCGTCGGTGCGGTCACGGTCGACGGCAAGATGATCGACGTGCCGGTGGTCGAGCGCGCCCGTCTGTTGCTCGAACGCGAAGCCGCGATTGTGGAGCGCGAGGAGAACAGGCGCGCTCTCGCCGAGGCCGTTTCCTGAGCGGTCGAGCAACAGGCAGGCGGGCGCGCTCTAATTCAGACGCGGTCCCGCGCCGCCATCGCCGACAGGGTCGCGCAGCACAGCGCGAGGAAGGTGAGGACGGCGTTTGCGGCGTGCGACCATTCCCAGGAGAGGCGCAAGGCCTGCCAATCCGCCGGCACGACGGTCCAATTGGCGGTCGCCAGGTTTGCCGGATAGGTCCAGACAAAAAACACGATCAGCGACAGGATCAGCAGAGATCCGGCGGCAAAGGCGGGCCAGGACCGCCGGCCGCGGCGCAGCAGGATCACGCCGGCGGCGAGATTGGCGATAATCGCGGCGAAGACGACAATCCCGAACCAGGCCCAGCCGCGATAGATCTGCTGCACGAGAAAATAGGGCTGCTGCGCCAGCCCGACCTTGTTCGGCAATTCGAACAGGTGAGTGCCGGTAGGCACCAGATAGAGCGCGGTCAGCAGCACAGCGAGGAATTGCACAAGGCGCAAGCGATACTCCCGGATCGTGCGGCTGCTGCGCAGCTTATATCAGATTTCTCTGGTCAGAACTTTTACGGATCACCCTCTCTCACCCGCGGGCTCCCCCTTCAAGGGGGAGGTTTATCCTCCTGAGTTGCCGGGACCCTCTACCCCCTGCTGTACGCGATGGAAGAGAAGGGCTATCTCGCGAGCGCACTGGAGCGCCGGGACCGGACCGAACGGCGGGTCTACATGGGCAGAGATGGAACCGCCGCCGCGGCCAAAACACCCGCTGGGCTGCCACAACCCGCGGGTGCCGGACCGCGCGGCCATGGACGCCATCTTCTTTGCGTCGCGCACCGGCTGCCGATGGAACGCGCTGAACCAAACGACCCTGCGCACCTCCTCCTCGGCGCATCGGCGCTTTCAGAAGTGGGTCGCGGCCGGTGTGTTCGAGGCGTTCTGGTGTGCGGGTCTGCTGGTTTATGACGAACTGGCCGGCATCGACTGGAGCTGGCTGGCGCTCGACGGGGCCCCTTCGACAGGCTCAGGAGGGCAAGGCTCCGCTGGGCGGGGAAAAAAACCGGCCCAAACCCGACCGATCGCAGCGAGCGGGGGGTCAAGCGCTCGCTGCTGGTGGACGGCCGCGGCATGCCGCTCCTGAGCTTGTCGAAGGACCGTCGCCGTCGCCGGGGCCAACACCAACGATCACAAGCTGATGCGCCAGACCCTCGAAGCCCTCGCCACGGCACGGCCGCAGCCCAGCCCTGAGGCGCCGCAGAACCTGTGCCTGGACAAAGGGTACGACTATGACGAGCCGCGCGCTGGCACAGGAGTTCGCCTTCACCCTGCATCTGCGCACACGCGGCGAGGAATTGCGTGAAAAGGGGCGCCATATCGGCGCCAAGGCGCGGCGCTGGGTTGTCGAGCGCACACATTCCTGGCTCAACCGTTTCCGCCGCATCCTGATCCAATGGGAGAAGGAGCCGGAGAACTATCTTGCCATGCTCCACTTCGCCCCCGGCATTATCACATGGCGAAGCACAGCCCTACCGAGATAGGTTCTTAGTCAACGCGTCAATGCGGCGCTCAAAGGAAACCTCACAACCGAGCAGGTCGGTGCGCTCGCGTTGAAAGGCCTCGCCCAGTCTGTGGCGGCCTACAATGTGCCGCTGGCAGCCAGCCAACCGGCTCTCCGTGTTATCGAAGGGGGCCCGCAGAGTGTTTGACTGTGGTCGTTACGCACTCTCGGCGCTTGCTCTCGCAATGACGGTAATACGGCAATGGGGCATGAAGACCAGTTCCTGCGGACCAAGCCGGGTGCCGGCTGTGGGTTCTGAAAGGAGACAATCGCTGGAACCCAGCGCAGTGGGCGAGGGGCGCGATACCAGCCTTCCCGACACGTTGCAGATGACCAATCGGCTCTGCCTGCTGGATTGCGCGATTTCCACCCAAAAGCATCCCGCTACAGGTCAGCCAGCCGGGAAACATTTGAGATTTCGGAGTTCTTTCGCGCCGTGTTAAGGTCGAATGCCCAGGTCGGGCCAACAAGGCGGCGCTCACCGGGTGGATACGCGTATCGTGAATCCGCGTTTCGCAATCAATGAAAGGTGGCGAACATGGGAAGGCTCGACGGCAAAATCGCAGCGGTGACGGGCGGGGCATCCGGGATCGGCGAGGCGACGGTCAGGCGTTTCGTCGCCGAGGGCGCGAGCGTAGCATTCTGCGATCGGGACGGCGAGCGCGGCCAGCGCGTGGCGGACGAGCTCGAGACCGCCGGCGCCACGGTTTCGTTCACGCAGGCTGACGTTGGTAGCGAGGCCGCATGCCTCGCCTTCGTCAACGGTGCCGCGCAGAAGTTCGGGCGCCTCGACATCCTCATCAACAATGCCGGCATCCGCAAATACGAGAAGGTCGAGGAGGCGAGTGCGGCGAGCTGGAACGAGATCCTCAGCGTCAACCTGATGAGCTACGTCTTCTGCGCCAAGGCGGCGGTTCCGCTGATGCGCCGCAACAACGGCGGCGCCATCGTCAACGTCGCCTCCGTACGTTCTGTCGTCGCAGGCGGCGGAAACCTGCAGTACGACACCACCAAGGCCGCGGTCGCGGGCTTGACGCGGGCGCTCGCCGCCGACCACTCGCCGGAAGGAATTCGTGTGAACGCCGTCGGCCCTGGCCCGATCTTCACGCCGTTCCATCAGCGCCGCATCGCAGCGGCCGGTCAGACCGTCGAGCAATATAACGCCAGGGCCGCACAAGGCACCATGCTGCAGCGCCCCGGCAGGGCCGAGGAGGTCGCCGCCGCCATCCTGTTTTTGGCCTCCGACGATGCCTCCTACGTCACCGGTGCCCTGCTGTTCGTGGACGGCGGCATGACGGCGCTGTGAGGAACATTCAGCCGGCGCTCTATACGTTGCTCGCGTCGCGACGAACCATCCTGAGGTATGGGTGACGGGCGACTTGGCGGACGAGGATCGCCGGCGCGGGATGGGGGTCGTCGTCGAATACGCCGGCCGTTCCGGCAAGCCGGTATGGTCGGCGCCGAAGCCGTTCCGGTGGGATTCCACGCGCTTTGGCCGACAGAACACAAAGGCGCCCGAGCCCGATGCGACGATCGACATGGTGTTCGCGAAGGACAATGCCGCCGATCACGGCTTCAACCGCTGGACGATCAATGGCCGAGCGTTCTCGACAGAGGCGCCGCAGATCCTCGCCACATTGCACCAGGGGCGGCGCTATCGGCTGCATATGCAGAACGCCGGCGACGACATCCACCCGGGGCATCTGCACCGCCCTATCTTCGAACTCGTCGAAATCGCCGGGCGGCCGACCGCCAGGGTGATGAAGGGCGTGGCGATGCTCGGCGGCTGTCAGCGGATGGCGATCGATTTCGTCGCGGACGACCCCGGCCGCACATTGTTCCATTGCCACCAGCAGCTGCACATGGATTACGGCTTCATGGCCCTGTTCGATTACGCATGAGTGAGCGCGCGGCGACGGCCCCGATCCTGCCGCGGCGGGGCAGCGCGGGTGAGGTATTGCGGGTAACGTTGGGTCTCGGCCTGACCGCATTCGGCGGACCGATCGCGCATATCGGCTATTTCGAGCGCGTTTATGTCCGCGAGCGGCAATGGTTGTCGTCCGAGGAATATGCCGGATTGGTGGCGCTGTGCCAGATGCTGCCGGGACCGGCCAGCAGCCAGACCGGCTTTCTCGTGGGTCTGCGCCGGGCCGGTCTGCCGGGAGCCGTCGCTGCGTGGGTGGGCTTCACCCTGCCCTCGGCGCTCGTCATGTTCGCCTTTGCATTGCTCGCGCCGCATATGCGCGGATCGGCGCTCGACGCCGTGCTGCACGGGCTCAAGCTGGTTGCGGTCGCGGTGGTCGCACAGGCGGTATGGAGCATGGCGCAAAAGCTGTGCCCGGACCGGCCGCGCACCCTGCTCGCGCTGATTGCAGCGGTACTGCTGCTGGTGGTCGGCGGGGCCGGCATCCAGATCCTGGTGCTGGCCATCGGCGCCGTGGGCGGGATATGGTTGTGCCGCGGTCTCGACACCGCTCCGGCACTGCCCGCGATGCCGGTCGGTCTGCGTGCCGGCAGCATTGCTTTGGCGCTGTTCCTGGTTCTGCTGATAGCATTGCCGCTGGCCGGGGCGGCGGCCCCGCACTCGCTGCTGGCGCTCGCCGGCGTGTTCTACAAGGCAGGGGCTCTGGTTTTCGGCGGCGGCCACGTGGTGCTGCCGCTCTTGCGCGCGTCGCTGGTGCCGCAGGGTTGGATCTCCGACAACGCGTTCCTCGCCGGCTACGGCGTGGCGCAGGCGATCCCGGGGCCGCTGTTCACGTTCTCCGCCTATCTCGGCGCCGCTGTCGCTCCCGCCGGAGCGGCGCTGCCGTGGGCCGCGACGGCGCTGTTGTTCATGTTTCTGCCGGGCCTCCTCGTCGCCCTCGCGGGCCTGCCGCTGTGGGCTTGGCTCGCGCATCATCCCGCGGCGCGCGGCGGGCTCGCCGGGATCAACGCTGCGGTGGTGGGGGTATTGGGCGCCGCCCTCTATGACCCGATCTGGGTGAGCGCCGTCGGTAACGGCCGGGATGTGGCGATCGCGCTCGCCGGCTTTGTGCTGCTCGAGCGATGGCGCGTGCCGCCGCTCGGCGTGGTGATCTTCTGTGTCGCCGGCGCGTCGCTCTCGGCGGCAATTTGACAGGACGTGGACAGGTGCCGTCGCAGCGAGCCGCTGTGCGGAGTTGCGGTACGATGATGCCTCTCGGCACCGGATGCTCAACTCGTGCCATGGCCGTCGAGCGGCGCGGCCGCGGCGGCTTCGTCGCGCTGCACGGCCGTCATGTCCGCTCCGAGGTGCAGGACGAGTGTCCGGTCCCTGCGATAGCGCACGCGCCGATTGCGCACGTCGCGAGACAGGGTGCGGCGGACGGGATCAGCGACGCCGATCGCACTGAGCCAGTTCCAGCCGAGAGCCAAGCCTGCGGAGACGAGTGCGATGCCGGCGATGATCGGGCCTCGACGGCCACCGAACCAAGGCCGGATTACTCCCCGCGCGGATCGCCGCCGCCGGGTTCCGGATCGGTGCGATCGAGACCGGATATATCAAGGGGCCAAAGGTGATGACCTTCCTGTATCAAGGATAGGCGCAGCCGTAGGCGAATCGAGTCTGATGGCGGGAGCGACACCGTCGTTTCCGGCCGGGCGGTCAATTCCGGCAGCGGAACAGGATCGGATCCGTCGCCCCGCCTATCGCGCCATCCGCCCGATCGCATCGACCAGCTCCTCCACCTTGTGGCGCTGATCGATGGGATCGCCCGAGGCAAAGGCGTCCGCCACGCAGTGCGATAGGTGATCTTTCAAGATCAGTTCTTCGACTTTTTGGAGCGCCGAGCGGACCGCGCTGATCTGGGTCAATGTGTCCACGCAGTAGCGGTCCTCCTCGACCATGCGCAGAAGGCCGCGAACCTGGCCCTCGATGCGCTTCAGCCGTGTCGCCGCCGCCTTCCTGGTCACGTCCTGCATGCCTGGCGCCCTTGATACCATACCCTGGTGGGGTATATAGAAGGGCCCGAAGCGGTAAGCAAGCACGAATGGCGGAATTCGGCGGGGTTCCGCCAAGGCAAAGGAGAGTGCCATGGATGCGCAGCGCGGAGACTCGCACGAGCATGGCTCCATTGCGCCGGCTGTCGAGGCCGTCCGCGATCCCGTCTGCGGCATGAGGGTCGATCCGGCAGCCTCCCAGCACCGGTTCGCGCATGACGGCCGGACCTTCCATTTCTGCTCGTCGGGCTGCCGGGAGAAGTTCGCCGCCGATCCGGCGCGCTATTTGGAGCCGCAGCGGGAAACGCCGCCTCCTGCGGTGCCGGGCGCGATCTACACCTGCCCGATGCATCCGCAAATCCGGCAGGATCATCCGGGCGCCTGCCCGATCTGCGGCATGGCGCTCGAGCCGCTGGCGCCTATGGCCGAGGCCGGCGAGAGCGCCGAGCTCGTCGCTATGCGCCGGCGCTTCTGGATCGCGCTCGCCCTCACTGTGCCCGTGGTTGTGCTCGCCATGGGCCTCCATGCGCCGATCTTCGGACCGGCGCTCGATCGGCTGGTCCCGCGGGCCGTGTCGAACTGGGTTCAGCTCGTGTTGACGACCCCGATCGTGCTCTGGGCGGGCTCCTTTTTCTTCACCCGGGGCTGGCGCTCGGTCGTGAACCGCAGCCTGAACATGTTTTCGTTGATCGCGCTCGGCGTCGGCACCGCCTACGGGTTCAGCCTCGTCGCCACATTCGCGCCGGGGATCTTCCCCGCAGGGTTTCGCGCCCACGGCGTCGTGGATACCTATTTTGAGCCCGCCGCGGTGATCACCGTCCTCGTATTGCTCGGGCAAGTGCTCGAATTGCGCGCCCGCGAACAGACCGGCGGCGCCATTCGCGCCCTGCTCAACCTGGCGCCCAAAATCACAAGACGGTTGCGCGACGACGGCCCGGACGAGGAGATCACGCTCGATCGCGTGCAGGTCGGCGACCGGCTGCGCATCCGTCCGGGCGACGCCGTGCCCGTCGACGGCGTGGTGCTTGAGGGGCGGAGTCCTGTCGACGAGTCGATGGTGACCGGCGAGGCGATGCCGGTCGCCAAGCAGTCGGGCGAAAGAGTGATCGGCGGCACGGTCAACGGCACCGGTGCGCTGGTCATGCGGGCGGAAAAGGTCGGCGCCGACACCGTCCTCGCGCGCATCGTCGCCATGGTGGCCGAAGCGCAGCGCTCGCGCGCGCCGATCCAGCGCCTGGCCGACCTCGTCGCCGGCTGGTTCGTGCCGGCGGTGATCGCCGTCGCCGTGCTGTCGTTTGTCTTGTGGGCGATCTGGGGCCCGGCGCCGGCGCTTGCCTATGGCCTCTTGGCCGCGGTCTCGGTGCTGATCATCGCCTGTCCTTGCGCGCTCGGCCTGGCCACGCCGATGTCGATCCAGGTCGGCATGGGCAAGGGCGCGAGCGCCGGCGTATTGATCAAGTCGGCCGAGGCGCTCGAGCGGATGGAGAAGGTCGACACCCTGGTCGCCGACAAGACGGGTACGCTGACCGAGGGCAAGCCGCGCGTGACGACGATCGTACCCGCCGCCGGCTTCGCCGAAGAGGATGTGCTGCGGCTGGCGGCAAGCCTCGAACGGTCGAGCGAACACCCGTTGGCCGCGGCCATCCTGCGCGCCGCCGCCGAGAGCAACACGGCGCTCGCAGCTCCCGCCGCGTTCGAGTCCGTCACGGGCCAGGGCGTGCGCGGAAACATCGAAGGGCGCCGGGTCGCGCTCGGCAACGCCAGGCTGATGGAGGCGGACAGGATCGCTCTCGGCGATCTGAGCGCCACGGCCGACGGGTTGCGCGCGACCGGCGCCACGGCGCTGTTCGTCGCGGTGGATGGTCGGCCGGCCGGCGTCGTCGCCGTCGCCGATCCGATCAAGGCGAGCACGCGGCCGGCGCTTGAAGAATTGCGCGCCGAGGGTATGCGTATCGTCATGCTGACCGGCGACAACCGCCGCACCGCCGAAGCCGTCGCGCGCCAGCTCGGCATCGCCGAGATCGAGGCCGACGTATTGCCCGACCAGAAGTACGCGGTGGTCCGGCGGTTGCGCGCCGAGGGCTGGGTGGTGGCGATGGCCGGCGATGGGGTCAATGATGCCCCGGCGCTCGCCGAGGCCGATATCGGCATCGCCATGGGCACCGGTACGGAGGTGGCGATGCAGAGCGCCGGCGTCACCTTGGTCAAGGGCGATCTCGCCGGCATCGCCCGCGCGCGCCGGCTCAGCCGGGCGACAATGCGCAACATCCGCCAGAACCTGTTCTTCGCCTTTGTCTATAATGCGATCGGCGTGCCGGTCGCGGCCGGCCTGTTCTATCCCGCCTTCGGCATCCTCTTGAGCCCGGTCATCGCGGCGCTGGCGATGTCGTTGAGCTCGGTTTCGGTGGTGACGAACGCGCTCCGCCTGCGCCGGCTGCATCTTGAGACCGCAGCAGCGTCGCTTGCGTCGGGCGATTGAGCCTCCGGCCTCCTGCTGCGGGTCACGAGGTCTGTCCGCACCGCCGCGCATCAGGAAAAGCGGAGGCGCACGCGCTCGATCCAGGCTCACGCCGCCTTTACCAGATCCCGACGATAAAGACCTGTTCGCAGCATCACCCCCTCCTGAGCTTGTCGAAGGGTCAGCCCTCCCCCATTAAGGGGGAGGGGGTACAGGATAAACCCTCCCCCTTGATGGGGAGGGGTTTGGGAGGGGGTGATCCGTAAAAGTTCTGATCAGGGAGATGCGGCAGATATTCGCGGATATCCTGTCGTTGATCGCCCGGTTGCGGGCATCCCCCGCGCCGGCATGAGGGGCCAGGGAGAGCAAATGCGTGAGCCACGAGGAGAGAGGTATGCCTTGATTCAGGCAAAGCGGTACGTGTCAGCGTTTCGGTGCCGTAAACCGCCGGCTTCGATCGCTTCTTGCTCGCGCTGAGCGCGATTTGCCTTGCCAAAACGGTCAAAAGGGCAATCATGGCATCAAAACCGCCTGCAATCTGGCGAATGCCGGTTAACTCCGGCCGCGGCGGCGGCCGGGCCGATCGCGCCGCTTGCGTTGCCGGCGATTCTCTTTCACCCTCCGCTCCGCCGGAAACCGGATCGGCCGAACCCGGCAGCGGAGGCATGGTGAAAGAACCTGGGCCCGCCGATTTTTCTGCGCTCCCGGCATGACGGTCCTCGGCCCCTCCCCTGTCCTGCCTGCGCGCACCGCGGTCGCCGCGGCGGACATTCTTGCCGTGCGGCATCTGGCAAAATCGGTCGGCGTGCGCGGGGCGATGCTCGACATCATCGCCGACATCGATTTTGCCGTCCGCGAAGGCGAGTTCGTCTCGATGGTCGGACCCTCCGGCTGCGGCAAGACGACGCTTCTGATGTGTCTGGCGGGGCTGTATCCGCCGAGCGGCGGCGCGATCGATTTTCTTGGCGCGCCGCTCGCAGGGCCGGCAACCGGCGTCTCGGTGGTCTTTCAGGACTACAGCCGCTCGCTGCTGCCGTGGAAAAGCAATCTTGACAACGTCGTCTTTGGGATGCGGCGCGTCGCGGACGCGAGCCGCGGCGAGAAGCGCGGGCGCGCCCGCGAACTCCTGGCCAGTCTCGGTCTGGCCGGGTTTGAGGAGCATTATCCCTGGCAGGTCTCGGGCGGGATGCAGCAGCGCGTCGCGATCGCGCGCGCGCTCGCCTCGCGCTCGCGGCTGCTGCTGCTGGATGAGCCGCTTGCTGCGGTCGATGCGCAGACCCGCGCCGAGATGCAGGATCTGCTGCTCGATCTCGCCGCGCGCTACCATCAGACCTGTCTGCTCGTTACCCATGATGTCGATGAGGCGGTCTACCTCGCCGACCGGGTCCTGGTGCTGGCGCGGCGGCCGACCCGCATCGTCGCCGATCTGCCGGTGCCGCTCGCCAAGCCGCGCGATCAGATCGAGACGCGCGAGGAGCGCGTCTATCTCGACCTCCGCCATGACGTGCTGTCGCGCATCCGCGCGATGAAAAGCGCCGCCTCCTGAGCCCGACTCCTGTGCGAACGGAGCCTCTGACGATGCAGTTTGCCCGGTGCTTCCAGTTTGCCACCGCGCTCGCGCTCGCGGCTGCCGTCTCGCTGCCCGCCGCCGCGCAGCAGACGCTCCGCCTTGCCTATCTGCGCACCCCGGCGATCATTCCCGTGCTCGACGCCCAAGCGATGGGATATTTCAAAAAGGAGGGGATCACCGTCGATCTGATCACACTGAACAACGGTCCGGCGGCGGTCGCGGCGGTGGTCAGCGGCTCGGCCGACATCGGCTATGCCGCAAACCTGCCGCTGATCAGCGCGGTCGCTCAGCACCAGCCGATCCGCGCCTTTCTCACCAACGATTTCGAGCGCTGGCCGGGGCCGATCTTCACCTATCTGATCGCCTCGGCGCACTCGGGGGTGAAGACGCTGGCGGGGCTCCAGGGCAAGACCGCCGCCAGCAACGCCACCAATGGCGGCTGCGATCTGATGATCCGCGATCATCTGCGCGCCGCCGGGGTCCCGGCTTCCGCCGTGCACATGGCCGTCGTGCCGTTTCCGCAGATGAAGGCGGCGCTCCAACTCGGCACGGTCGATGCCGTGTGCATCATCCCGCCCTTTTACGAGGCGGTCATGCAGTCGCCGCAGATCAAGCCGATCGTCCTCGCCAAGGGCGCGGTGGCCGATCTGAAACAGATCGGGTCCTTTCCGATCTCCTGCTACTTCGCGCGGCCGGATTGGCTCGCCAGAAACCGGAAAGCCGCGGCCGGTTTCATGCGCGCGCTGATGGCGGCCAACAAGGATCTGGCGGCGCACCCCGACAAGTTTCACCGGATGATCGTCAAGGCGTTCGGGCTGCCGGAGGCGCTCGCCGACCAGATCCCGGATGCGCTCAACACCACCAGCATGGTGGCCGTGTCCAAGGACTACAAGCCGGCGATCGACGGGCTGGTGCGCACCGAGTTGCTGGCCAAGCCGATCCCGCCGCAGGATGTCGTGTATACAATCACGCCTTAAGCGGCGCGGTCCATGACGGCGGCCGGCAAGCGTCTCCTCGGCATCGCGCTGGCGCTGTTGTGCTGGCAGGGGGTGGCGTGGTCGGGCGCCATTCCGGCCGAATATTTCCCCGGAGTGCCGCTGGTTGTCATCGCCGGATGGGGTCTCATCCATTCGCCGGACTTTCTGCGCAATGTCGGCGCCACCTGCCTGCGCACGGTTGCGGGCCTCGCGATCGCCACCGCGATCGGTCTTGTCGTCGCCATCGCCGCCGGGCGCTATGCCGTGCTGCGGCGGATGCTGGAGCCGTTTGCGGGGATGCTGCGGGTGCTGCCGCCGCCGGCGATCGTGCCAATCTCGATCTTTGCCCTCGGCATCGGCGCGCCGCTGTTTTTGTTCATCATCGCCTTTGCCGCGGTCTGGCCGATCTACATCAACGCCGCCAATGCGCTCGCGGCGGCCGAGCCGGTGCAGATGATGACCGGGCGCTCGTTCGGCTATTCGCAGTGGGAGATCCTGTTGCGGTTGCGCCTGCCGGCGGCGCTGCCGGAGATCGTCACCGGCATCCGGCTCGGCGCCGGCATCGCGCTCCTGGCGGCGATCGCCGCCGAGATGCTGGCCGGCCAGAGCGGTCTCGGCTACCTCCTCTACGACGCGGGGTTCTCGCTGCGCACCGCCGACATGTTTGCGATCATGGCGATGGTTGGCGTCCTCGGCCTGTTGTTCAACCTGCTGGTCCAGCAGGCGAGCCGCCTGGTGATCGGCTGGCATCTGGCGATGGCCGCGCTGGCGGAGCCGGCATGATCCGGCGCCTCAATCTGCCCGGCATCCTGTTTCTCGCCGTCCTTGCCGGGCTGTGGCAGGCGGTCGCCGTCATCGTGCACTCGCCGACCTTTCCCGGCTTTCTCACGGTTGTCGGCGCCCTTTTTGGCGATCGCGGACCCCTGCTGGGCGCGCTTGGGTATACGCTGCTGCGCGCGGGGGCGGGATTTGCCCTGGCCCTGGTCACGATGCTGCCGCTCGGGGTTCTGCTCGGCCGCATTCGGGTGCTCGGCGAGATTGTCGAGCCGGTGATCGAACTGGTGCGGCCGCTGCCGCCGATCGCGGTCATCCCGGTGTCGATGATCTTTCTCGGGATCGGCGATGCCGCAAAGATCGCGGTCGTCGCCTACGGCGCCTCGTTTCCGATCCTGATCAACGCGATTGACGCGGTCCGCTCGCTCGATCCGATGCTGTCGCATGTCGCGCGCTCGCTGCGGCTCGGCCGCGCCGAGCGGATGCGCGCTGTCGATCTGCCGGCCGCCCTGCCGCGCATCGTCGCCGGCACCCGCCTCAGTCTCGCGGTCTCGCTGCTGCTCGCCGTGGTCGCCGAGATGTTGCTGTCAACCAACGGCCTCGGCGCCTTTCTGGTGCGGGCGCAGGAGAGCTTTCGCATCGACGACGTTCTTGCCACGCTGCTGCTGATCGTGCTGGTGGCGCTCTTTGTCAACTTTGCCACCGGGCTGATCGAGCGCCGCGTGCTGGGCTGGCACGAGGCCCGCGCCGGCGTCCGCTGAGGAGAGCCCGGCGCGGACCGGCGGCGCATCACGGCGCCTCGTTGCTCATGATGATCGTCCCCGAGGCGGCGAATATGCCGCCGACCCCGTGGCACGCCGAGATCCGGGCGCCCGGCACCTGCGCCGGGGCGATGCCGCCTTATAGACCAGCGCTATGGCTCGGGCTCCACGGTGCGCACGGGTATTGGCGGCCCGAGCCGTTCTCCGGCAAGCGGCATTCCCGTCCCGGTTACGGTCTCACTCTGCGCCGCTGCTCGCGATCTCGCAGAGCATTTCCAGAAATCGATATTTTGGAGATACAAGGTTATTTCCCTTGGTATTCTTGTCTATAGTCGATTACGCTGTATCCCAAAGAATGTGCGCTATCGGCAAGGCGAGAGTCGGCCGTTATTAATGTGGGACTAATACCATTTATACTCATTGTGCAAAGATGGAGAATCACGGCATCCGTAAGTCCGAGTTCATTAAATTCCTCACGTTGAGCACCAGAAGCGCTATGCAATGGGAGCTCAGGTGCGGTCATAATTAGGTTTCTTAAAGCAGTATGAATTTTTGCTCTCGCAGGATTGCCGATTTGTCGGACAAAATTCGATACCTCCGTAAGGGTATGTGGCAGGAGCACTATTTCTGAAAATTGAGCTATTAATAATACAAGCATATCGAAATCATCTTCGGTATAATCATCTTTTAAGCGTTTATGTTTTGCAATGTAATCTTTAGAGGCTGACCCTACAACTAAAAGCAGCATGAGATTGGTATCGATGACAACCACCCCTGTCATTCTGCCACATCCCGTGCACGGTCTTTCATTGAAAGGACAGTTCCATCATCAGCCATGGTAATGACTTTATAGGATCTTTTTAGAGAAGGCATTGCGCCGAGGTTCTCAAGAACTTCCTGCGCTCGTGTCCTTGGGGTATTCCAAGGTCGAGAAAAACTTAGTGTAATAACCCAATTGCCAGCTGCTAATATATGTTGTATCTCTTCTAGACTAATATTTGTTATTTGTTCGTCAGCATAAATCTCGCTGATGTATCGTTTGGCTGCCGAAATTGCTTCTTTAACTTCCATAGGTCATCTCCATGGCCTCGTTTTGAGGTGCAATATAAGCCGTCGGCAGATGGCATGGATGACCGCGCCGGTGTCGTCGATAATGTCGGTGACCGCGGGGATGATGCGGTTGATCTCCGACCAGCGATCACCCAGGCCCTCGATGAACACGGCGATGTCGTAATTCGAATCCGCCCGCGCATCGCCGCGCGCCGAACAGCATGACGCGCTCGATCCGGTCGCCGTACGATTCATCAAGCGTGGCGCGGAAGCGCTTCAGGATCGGATCGGCGGACGGATGCATCCCATCACACCCCCTCCGGCCTTGTCACCTGAAAGCTCTGCCGCTCTTCCATCAGCCTGAGCCAGGCGCGCAGTTTCGGGTGCTCGGCGAAAGCCGCCTCGCCCTCGGGCAATCGGGCGAAATACCACAACAGCGGCGCCGCCATCAGATCGGCCAGGGTCACGAAATCGGCGGCGAGAAAGCGGTGCTCGCCCTGCAATCGCTCGATCTCGGCAAGGCACAGGCGGGCGCGCGGCAGCGCCGCGGCGATCGCCGCCTCGTCCGGCGCGCCGCCGAGAAAGCGCGGCACGAGCATTCGGTTGAACAGGATCTGGCCGGCGATTGCGGGCCAGCCATAGGCGTCGACGATGCCGATGATCTGGTTCATGCGCGACCATTCGAACACGTCTTCCGGCTGCAACGGCGCGCCGGCGAAGCGCTCGTCGATATAGCGGACGATCGCCTGCGTCTCGTAGAGATCGAAATCGTCGTGTCTGAAGGCCGGCACCTTGGCGAAGGGGTGGCGCTCGCGGTGCGGCGCCTCGCGATGGGCGCCGAACGGCACCGCGACGAGGTCGTGGGCGACGCCTTTTTCGGCGAGCGCCATGCGCGCGCTCCACACATAGGTGCTGCCGGCCGGGCCATAGATGATCGGACGGGCCATGACAAAGTCTCCGCTCTCGCTTCAGGCGACCGTCAATTCGGCGGCGCCGAGCCCGGACACCGCGACCCGGACATGGTCGCCGGGGCGCGGATAGTGGATCGGCACCATGCTGCCGGTCATCACGATCATGCCGCGGCGTAAGGGCGCTCCCGCCGCGGCGAGCGCGTCGGCGAGCCAGGCGAGCGCGTGGAGGGGGCTGCCCATCACGTCGCCGCCGCTGCCGGCGCCGATCTCGCGGCCGTTGATCGACAGCCGCGCCGTTGCGCGCGACAGGTCGAGAGCGCGCCATTCAAGGACCGGCGGCCCCAGGACGATCCCGGCGTTCCAGACGTTGCCGGCGACCATCGCCCGGGCGTCGAGCCGCCGGTAATCGGCGCCGAGATCCTCGATCAATTCGATCGCCGCCATCGCCGCGTCGACTGCGGCGGCGACGGCCTCGCGATCGCCGCCCTGCGGCAGGCCGGCGCCGAGCCGGAGTGCGATCTCGGTCTCGACCCCGAGCCGGCAATAATGCGCCGCCGGCAATGCGGCCCGCAGGTGATGAACCTCGCGCGCAAAGATCGCGCCGTAGCAGGGCTCGCCGACGCCGCACAATTGCTGCATGACCGGCGTCGTCAAGCCGATCTTGTAGCCGGCAACCGGCCCGCGGCCCTCTTGTTCCTCGATGTCCTGAAAGGCGGCGCGGATCCTGTAGGCCTCTGCCAGATCCGCCGGATAGAGCGCGGCCGGCAGAACCGGGGTCGGCGCCCGGCTGCGGAACAGTTCGACGATAGGCCGCGCCTTCTCGCGCGGGTCGAGATCGGACATTGTCTGCTCCAAAATCGCTTTGTCTTCACCGGGTGACGGTAAAGCGGCGCTCCATACCGGCCTTGTAATGGCCGAGCTGATTGCAGAATACGACATATTTTCCGGGTCCGAGCACCAGGCGCACCGTTGCCGCGCTCCCCGGCGGCATGTCCTCTACCCCTTCGAGGCCGGGGAGCCGTTCCTCCTGCACCTCGTTATTCTTGGCGTCATAGGGCAGGGAGGTGATCGCGCCCGGCCAGCGGACGATCAGGAATTCGTGGGTCAGCGATTTCGACGTGTTCTTGACATGGAATTCGATCGCTCCGGCCTTGACCCTGTCCGGGTTCAAGGCGAGGACGTCCTTGCCCTGCGGAGTATCCCCCAATGAGACGGCGACGCTCGTCGGCGCGGCCGCGGCTGCCGCGGCCGGAAGGGTCAGGAAGAGGAGGGCGAGAGCGCGGCGACAGGGGCGGATCGGCATGGTTTCGCAGCTCCGGGAAGAGGGCAGCATAGCTGCTTTCCTCTCCCGGCGCAGCGCGGCTCTCCGCATTGCGAAGGACCGCATCACCCCCATCTTAGCCCTTCCCCATCAAGGGGAGGGAGGCGCGGCGGCGCGTTCCAAAGCTCTCCCCCTTGATGGGCTAGCGTCAGCACAAGTTGTGTGCGTCAAGTTCAGCAATTTGATCAAGGTGCGGGTGATAAGGGGTGAGGATCTCCTTGTGCTCAGTCGCGGCCGTAACCGCGGGGCGGATCGATCGCCAGCAGCTCGTCCAAATCGATCTCAGTGATCGCTTGC
>DATFCQ010000217.1:0-15656 GCA_035252905.1 Allostellaceae bacterium
AAACCGCGCGGCGCGGCGAAGGCGCCGGCCGGTTGCGGCCGGTGCGGTAAGGGCGCAGCGCTCCGCGGCCCCGCTCTCTCCCTCCGGCGCGATCGGACATCCAAACGCGATCCCGACGCCGGACCTTTTGCTGCTCTGGCGCGTTTGCCGCCGGTGAGAGCCCGCCGGAGCGGGCCGGCTCGTTCAACCACCCCAGAGGAGTTGGCATGTCTACCGGGCGTGTCCGATCGGCTCTGTTGGGCGCTGTCTGCGCCGCCGCATTAGTATCTCTGACCCCGGCCCTCGCCGAGCAGCCGGCGACAAATTCAAACGGAGGTTCGGGCCACAATCTCACCGCCAAGGCCGAGACGGCGCCGACGATCCCGCTGCCCAGCCTGGCCCCGCTGGCGCATGCCGTATTGCCGGCGGTGGTCAACATCTCGGTCGAACTGAACGAGCAGGCCTCGCTTCAGGGCGAGGGCGAGACCGGCAGCTCGTCGCCGTTCGGACCCGGCGGGACGCCGTTCGACCAGTTTCTGCACCGGTTCTTCCAGGGGCCGCTGGCGCCGACCGTGCCGAATGAGAAGATCATGGCGCTCGGTTCCGGCTTTGTCATCGACCCGAGCGGCTACATCGTCACCAACAACCACGTCGTTGCGCATGCCGAGAAGGTCACGGTGATCTTCCAGGACGGCAGCCGCGAGCAGGCCAAAGTCATCGGCCGCGACGCGCGGACCGATCTCGCCCTGATCAAGATCCGCACCAATAAGACGCTGCCCTACGTCACCTGGGGCGACAGCAACGACGTCCATGTCGGCGATTGGGTGATGGCGGTCGGCAACCCGTTCGGGCTGGGCGGCACCGTGACCGCGGGGATCGTCTCGGCGCTCGGGCGCAATATCGGCGAAGGCCCCTACGACGATTTCATCCAGATCGACGCGCCGATCAACCGCGGCAATTCCGGCGGGCCGAGCTTCGATCTGAAGGGCCGGGTGATCGGCATCAACACCGCGATCTATTCGCCCTCGGGCGGCTCGGTCGGCATCGGCTTCGCGATCCCGTCGAGCACCGCCAAATACGTGATCGGTCAGCTCAAGGCGCATGGTCACGTGACCTGGGGCTGGCTCGGCGTGGCGATCCAGAACATGACCCCGACAATCGCCAAGAGCCTCGGGCTCAACTCCCAGGAGCCGCAGGGCGCCCTGATCGCCTCGGTCATCCCGGACAGTCCCGCCGCCAAGGCCGGGCTCCAATCGGGAGATGTGATCATCAAGGCCAACGGACACGACATCAAGAGCGTCCACGATCTGCCGCGGATCGTCGCGGAATCGCCGGTCGGCAGCAAGCTCACCCTCGAAGTCGTGCGCAACGGCAACAACAAGACCCTGACCGCGACGGTCGGCGAGATGCCGCGCAGCCAGCAGGAAGCCTCGGCCGAGGAGACCCCGGAATCTTCGCGCGCTCCGGCCAGCACGCTCGGCCTCCAGCTCGAACCGCTGACCCGCGAGCTGCGCCAGGATCTGCACGTGCCAAAGGATGTGAACGGGGTCGTCGTCGCCCATGTCGCCGGCGACAGCCCGGCGATGGCTCTCGGCATCCGGCCGGGCGATGTGATCGTCTCGGTCGATCAAAAGCCGGTGACCTCGCCGCAGCAGGCGGCCAAGCAGCTCAAAGAGGCGGCCCGGCGCGGCAATGTGCTGCTGTTGCTGAACCGGCACGGCACCAACGAGTTTGTCGGGCTGTCGGTTCAGGGCAACGGAACAGCCGGCAGCAGCCGCGGCGGCTGATCCGCCGCGGGCCGCGTCAGTCGCGTTCGCTCTCCTCGGCCAGGAGCCGGACATCGCCCCGCGGCAGGAAGGCGATGCCCGCCTCCTCCAGCGCCCGCTGCAGCGCTTCGAGCGTCGCAGGGTCGGGCTGCCGGCGTTCCAGTTCGAAATCGTCGACGACGGTCTCGCTGACCCCGGCGGCGGCCGCCAATTTGGCCAGCGACAGGCTGCGCAGGGTTCGAGCGGAACGGCATTGCTCTGCGGTGATCATCGCGTTCTCCGGTTGCCCCCTCTGGTCATGCCGCGGGCTCCCCGTCGGCAAAGTTAAACGCTATTCTGAACAAGTGGTTGCGCACGCATAGAACGAACAGCGCGGCGGCGTGATCGCCTGTGCGACGATAGCCGCGCAAGCCGCCGCCATCCCCGGCCAAATTTAGGACGAGAATTGCAGGTATGAAAATCCTCGTCACCGGCTTCGAGCCGTTCGCCGGCGAGAGCGTCAACCCGGCGCAGCAGGCCGCCGAGCAATTCGCCGCTCCCGTCGACGGTTTTACGGTCGCGACCCGCATCCTGCCGGTCGCTTTTGACCGTGCCCTCGCCGTGCTCGAGGCGGCGCTCGTCGAGACCGCGCCCGCAATCGTCCTCTGCCTCGGCGAGGCGGGCGGACGCGCCGAATTATCGCTCGAACGGGTCGCGATCAATCTCGACGATGCGCGCATTCCCGACAATGACGGGCGGCAGCCGGTCGATCGCCCGATCGCGGCGGCAGGCCCGGCCGCCTATTTTACAACCCTGCCGGTCAAGGCGGCGCTCGCGGCGCTCCGCGAGGCCGGTCTGCCGGCGGCGCTGTCGCACAGCGCCGGCACCTTTGTGTGCAACCACGTCTTCTATGGGCTGCTGCATCTTGCGGCGACACGCCGGCTGCCGCTTTTGGGCGGCTTTCTGCATCTTCCCTATCTACCCGAGCAGGCGGCGCGCCATCCCGGCCTGCCGTCGATGGCGCTTCCCGACATAGTGCGCGGCGTCGCCGTCGTGCTCCGCACCGCCGCCCGCCATGCCGAAATCGCCTAACCTGCGGCATATTGGAGCCGCCACCCCGAGCGTGCTATCACGGGTTCCAAGGCCGCGCCGCGGAGGGGGGTTCTGATGGTCGATTTCGCCGGCAGCCATATCGTCGTGACCGGCGGCACGGGCGCCCTCGGCCGCGCCGTCATCGGTCGGCTGCGCGCCGCGGGCGCGATCTGCCACGTGCCCAATCTGGTCCCCGCCGAGCTCGACGATTTTCCCTACAAGGCGGACAGCGGCGTCCACATCGTCCGCGACGTCGATCTCGCCGACGAGGCGGCGGTGGTGCGCTTTTACGGGGCTCTGCCGCCGTTATGGGCGTCGATCCACCTCGCCGGAGGCTTTGCAATGGCGCCGCTCGCCGCGGTCTCGGCGGCCGATTTCCTGGCGCAGTTCCGTCTCAACGCGCTGTCGTGCTTTCTCTGCTCGGCCGCCGCCGTCGCCGCGATCCGCGCGCGCAGCGGCCCCGGCCCCGGCGGCGCCAAAGGCGGCCGCATCGTCAACATCGCGGCGCGCCCGGCTCTTGAACCGCGGCTCGGCGCCGGGATGGTCGCCTATACCGCGTCCAAATCGGCGGTCGCGGCGCTGACGCAGGCGCTGGCGCAGGAACTCGCCGAGGAAGAGATCTGGGTCAACGCCGTCGCGCCGTCGATCCTCGACACTCCGGCCAACCGCCAGGCGATGCCGGACGCCGATCCTGCCGGTTGGGTTGCGCCCGCCGCTCTCGCCGAGCTCATCGCCTTTCTCGCCGCGCCCGAGAATCGCGTGACGCGCGGCGCCGTGATCCCGGTCTACCGCCAGGCCTGAGCGCTTCGCCGGGGTCTCCCGGCACCGGTTAAGAAAACTTTGCCGCAGCATCTCAATTTGTCTCGTAACCCATTCCGTTTCTTCATATCTCCCGGGTATTGCGATGCAGCAAATTGGGGCTATCTCGACAAGCGAAACAGAGCCCCAGGAACCTGCCCAATGAGACAGCACCTCGCCCGCCTGGATCGGGTCGCCAACAAAATGAATGTCTGGCTCGTGGCGATCGCGATCGGTCTCGGAATGGTCGATTTCAGCGTTCTCGTTACCAAGGGCATCCTCGCGGCGATGCCGGTCAACTGACGCTCTTCTCCGCCGCGCGGCGTCCCGGCCGGGACGCCGCTGACGACGACCGCTCGATCAACCGATTGGGATGGGGAATACGGCGGAATGCGCTCCGCTATTCCGCCGACTTCATGGCACGACGAAGCCTCAACAGGCTCTAACCGCTCCTCACTTCACAAAATCTTCGGTCAGCCAGAGGGTATTGTTTACATAATAGAGCCCGATCCCGATTGTCGTGAACGTCGAGCTCATGATGTTTTGGTAGTGACCTCCTCCCGGCCCCTCATTCATCATTTGCTGATGAAGGGTCTGGATGGCTCCACTTTCGCTGCCTGAGGCGACGCCGACATTCTCCCCGGCGGCAGACCACGGAATGCAGATGTCCTGCGGGAACTGATCGTGGCTGATCTGTCCGACCTGCGCCATATGAACGGAATGTCCGTAGGAGCCGACGCAACTAGCGGTCCCCGCCGACTGCACGGAGCTGAAGGTCAGCGGGCCAAGCCCGGCGCCGGCCCGGCTGCCGTTGATCAGGCCGAGCAACTGCTGTTGATAGGCGTCGACAGACGGAGGAGGATTGGACGGGGGAGCGGGAACACTGCCGCTCGGCGTGATCCCAATGCTTTTAATGTATAGGCCCATGCCGGGAAATGCCGAATTGTAGCCATTGGCGTAGGCAATGCTCAGAGTATGGGTTCCGGCGCTGACTGCGACATTGTTCAGCGTATAGGTTGAAAATGACGAGCTCCGCACGGTGATATTGCCGACCACCGCACCGTCGATCGAAACCTGGGCATCGGGGAATATCACCCCAAAGCCCAGCTCGCCCCGCGCCACCACGCTGATCTGGTAGGTTCCATCCCCGGCAGGGGGGAAGTCGACGCTGCCATGAATATCGCCGGCGCAATATAAAGCAACGACGCCGCCGCCGATCGGGCGATTGGCGGAGCACCCGCTGACCGACAGCGAATCCGCGGTGATTGCGACCGATGCGGCGGACGACGCCGCGCTGAATCCGATCACGGCCGCAAGTGCAGCGGCCAGCGCAAAAGCGGATCTCATTTTAACGAATACCCCCGGAATTTTCCCCGGCCGGATCATCTTGCGTCTCGCCGGCCGGCGCAACGAAATTCGCAAGCAGCCTGCCTCGCTCCAGTGCGCCGCATGCGCCTGCACGGCTTTGGGCAACAGCAGCTTCACAGTCTTGTCCTTCGCAAATAGCGGGTTTCGCGACGCTCAGCCTGCGCTTCGATATGCAACGCAAACGGTTTTCAAAACCATAACAGGCCGATTTCCGGAACTTTTGCTTAACAATCTTTAGGGCGGAAAAGCGGCGCCGGCGGGAGCCGGGGCCGCGCATTCCGCCGTTGTTGCAGCCGGTGCCGGCACTCTCGGTCGGCGGGATGCGCGGACGCTTTTCCGCCCTACGCATCTACCGTGAGCCACCCCTCTCTGACAGTCTCTGTCAGTGTAAGCCGCCTCGTCTGGCTCACTCTCCGTCCGGCACCCCGTCTTCGAGTTCGGCGAGCCAGACCGCGGCGTTGCCGTCGGAGGGGGCGCGCCAGTCGCCGCGCGGCGACAGGGAGCCGCCCGAGGAAATCTTCGGCCCGTTCGGCAGGGCCGAGCGCTTGAACTGGCTCAACTGGAAAAAGCGGACGAGGAAGACGCGCAGCCACGCCTTGATCTCGGAGAGCGAATAGGCCCGCCGCGCCGCATCCGGGATGTCGGCGGGCCAGGTGCCGCGCTCGGCATCGTGCCAGGCGTTCCAGGCGAGATAGGCGATCTTCGACGGCCGGAAGCCGTAACGAGTCGTGTAATAGAGGTTGAAATCCTGCAGCGCATAGGGGCCGACCGTGCTCTCGGTCGACTGGATCAGGCCGTCGGCGCCGGGCGGCACCAGTTCGGGCGAAATCTCGGTGGCAAGGATGTCGCGGAGGACATGCGCCGTCTCCGCGCTGACCTCTCCCGCGGTGGCGGCGAAGCGGATCAGGTGCTGGATCAATGTCTTGGCGACCGAGGCGTTGGGGTTGTAGTGCGACATCTGATCGCCGACCCCGTAGGTGCACCAGCCAAGCCCCAATTCCGACAGATCGCCGGTGCCGACGACGAGGGCGCGGTGGTGATTGGCGAGGCGGAACAGATAGTCGGTGCGCAGGCCCGCCTGGACGTTCTCGTAGGTGACGTCGTAGACCGGCTCGCCCTTTCCCGCGTCGTGGCCGATATCCTCCAACATGCGGCGCGCCGCCGGGCGAATGTCGATCTCGCCGCCGCTGACGCCGAGCGCCTTGATCAATCGCCATGCGTTCGCTTTGGTCGCCGTGCTGGTGGCAAAGCCGGGCAAGGTATAGGCGAGCACGTTGGTGCGCGGCAGGGAGAGGCGGTCCATCGCGCGCGCCGCGACGATCAGGGCCTGCGTCGAGTCAAGCCCGCCCGACACCCCGATCACGAGCCTTTCGACGCCGGCGGCGCGGACCCGCTGGGCGAGGCCCTGGACCTGGATGTTGTAGGCCTCGTAGCAATTGTCGCGCAGCATCGCCGGATCGGCCGGCACATAGGGAAAGCGCTCGATATTGCGCCTGAGGTCGAGGCGCCCCTCCTCCGGCACGAAATCGAAGGCGATCGTGCGGAACGGGGGGGCGGCGCCCTGGGCGAGCCGCGCGCAATCGCCAAAGGTGTTCATGCGCATCCGCTCCTGGCGCAGGCGGCCGAGGTCGATATCGGCGGCGGCCATTTGCGGCTCGACGGCAAAACGCTCGGTCTCGGCGAGCGCGTCGCCCATCTCGAAGATGCCGGCCTGACCGTCCCAGGCCAGATCGGTCGTCGATTCACCGGGTCCGGCGGCCGAATAGGCATAGGCGGACAGGCAGCGCGCCGATTGCGAGGCGCACAGGAGCCGGCGCCTCTGCGCCTTGCCGATCACGATGTTGCTGGCCGACAGGTTCAACAGGATCTCGGCGCCGGCAAGCGCGGCCGCCGTGCTCGGCGGCTGCGGCACCCACAGATCCTCGCAGATCTCGACGTGGAAGGTGAACGGAGCCTCGCCCCGCGCGGCGAACACCAGATCGACGCCGAACGGCGCCTCATGGCCGGCGACCGTGATCGAGCGGCCGGCGACCGCTTCGCCCGAGGTGAAGTGCCGGCGCTCGTAGAATTCGCGGTAATTGGGCAGATAGACCTTCGGCACGACGCCCAGCAGCCGGCCGCGGTAAAGGACAAGGCCGCAATTGTAGAGACGCCCCGCCCGGCGCAACGGCGCACCGACGGCGACGACCGGGTGGAGAGCGCGGCTCGCCGCGGCGAGCCGGTCGATCTGCCGCTCGACCTCGTCCAACAGCGCATCCTGAAACAGCAGATCGTCGATCGCATAGGCCGACAGCGACAATTCGGGAAGCACGATCAATGCGACCCGCGCCTTGTCGGCCGCGGCGAGCAGAGAGAGGAGATGGTCGCCGTTGCGGCGCGGATCGCCGATGGCGATGTGCGGGACGCCGGCGGCGACGCGCACGAATTCGTGACGATAGGGGGAAAAGAAGGAAGCCATCTCGCTCGGTCGTTCGCGCCTGGGGTTCAGCGCCGAATTTGGGCGCTCGCAGCCCGCGCGGTAAGAGGGAAAGACCCGCCGCGTGCCGCCCTCACCTTCCCGCGGCTCTTCCGCCCGACAACGGTCCCGGCCGGCGTGGAGCGTAGGGCGGAATAGCGCAGAGGCTGGACAAGAAAATCGGCGAGGAAAAGCTGCATCGGCGACATGCGTGCTTCGAGACGCGCCCTCCCTTCGTGACGCCGCGCCTGTCCTGAGGAGCCGCCGCAGGCGGCGTCTCGCCCTTCGACAAGAGCTCAGGAGGCGGCGGCTCCTCAGGAGGGCGCTCCTCAGCATGAGGATGTCCTTGATGGCCTTAAGAAAGATCCTCATCCCCAGCCTTCACCGGGGCAGGCTCTGAGGCGCCTCGCGAAGCGAGGCCTCGCCCTTCGAGATGCCGCCGCCAGGCGGCGGCTCCTCAGGGGACTTAGGACGCCGATCCAGCGGAAATCCGAATTCTTGCCCAGCCTCGCAGCGTATTCCGCCGACTTCGCGGCATGACGATGGAAACAGGCTGTGAACGCCTCGGAAAGCTTGCAATTGCGAGTTACTCGCATTACCCCTGGCGCCTCTGCTGCTCCGATCCGCCTCGCAATGACCCGACAGACCCTCGCCGACAGCCCCGCCTCCGTGCCTCCCTTCCACCGCGACGGGCTCTGGCCCGCCGCGGCCGCGCGCATCGAGAGCTTTGCCGTGCGCCACCGGCGCAAGCTCGTCTTTGTCCATGCTGCGATGTTCGGGTTGTTTGCGGCCTTGATGATCGGGCCGCTGCTGCTGCCCCCTGCGCCGTCCGGCGTTTTCGCCAGCCTTGCCGGTTTTGCGACCTTTATCGTCTGGGGCGTGTGGTTTCCGCTCGTGTTCCTGTCGGTGATCGTCTCGGGGCGGAGCTGGTGCGGGCTCTTGTGCCCGATGGGCGCAGCCTCCGAATGGGCAAACCGGATCGGGCTCAACCGGCCGATCCCGCACTGGGTGCAGTGGCCGGGGACGCCGGTCGTCAGCTTCGTAGTGGTCACGATCTGGGCGCAGACGGCCGGGGCGCGCGACCATGCCGAGGCGATGGCGATCGTGTTCGGCAGCACTCTCGCCGCCGCCCTCTTGCTCGGCTTTCTGTTCGGACGCCGCAAGCGCGCCTGGTGCCGCCACATGTGTCCGATCGGCCTGCTGCTCGGCGTCTATTCCCGGATCGGGATCGTCGACTTCCATCCGAAGCGGCCGCGACCGGGCGGCGACCACTGGACCGAACGCACCGCCTGCCCGACCCTGATCGATCTCGACCGCAAGACCGAGTCGCGCCACTGCATCGCCTGCCACGGCTGCGTCAGCCCGGCCGCGAAGGGCGGGCTCTATTTCCGTCTGCGCCGGCTCGGCGCGGAGGTCGCGGCGATCCGCGACCACAATCCGAACCTGGCCGAGGTCCTATTTCTCTTTGTCGGGACCGGGGTCTCCCTCGGCGGCTTTTTGTGGCTGGTGCTGCCGTCCTACCAGTCGTTGCGGCTCGCGCTCGGCAACTGGGCAATCGGGCACGGCTGGGACTGGTTCGGTATGCCGGGGCCGGTGTGGCTGATGGCCAACTACCCCGCCGAACGCGAGGTCTTCCGCTGGCTCGACTTCCTTCTGATCGCGGGATACATGCTCGCCTGGACGATCGGCATGACCGCGCTCCTTGGCGCGGCGACGGCCGGCTCGGCGTGGCTGTCGGGGCGGCTCGGCGGCGACCGGGACTTTCGCCGCCGTTTTGTCGAGCTCGGTTATCAGTTCCTGCCGATCGCAATGGTGTCATTGCTGCTCGGCCTCGGCGGCAATCTGTTCTCCACCCTGGCCGCGCTGGGCCTCGGAGCGGGTGCAACCGCCGCCGCAAAAGCCGGGCTGTTTGCGGCGGGCGGGCTGTGGAGCCTCGTTCTCGGCGAACGCCTGCTCGCGCGCCAGGGCGTCGGCGCCGGACGCCGCTGGCTCGCCCTATTGCCCGGCCTCCTCGGTTCGCTCGCGATCGGCGCGGCTTGGTATCCGGCGGTCTTTCTCTCGTGAATTTTCCGTTCCCCGGCATCCCCGACGCCATAGCGAGGCCCCGCAATGATCACCCGACGGGCGCAAACCGTATTCTGCATGCTCTGCATGCTCGCGACGATCTGGCCGGCCGCCGGGCTCGCGGCCGAACTGCCTGCGGGCAAGCCGGTACAACGGGACGGGATGCAGGTCATGGCGGTCTACCTGCAGCCGGTCAGGATGGAGCCGCAGATGGCCGGCCAGGACCCTGCCCGCACCGACATTCACCTTGAGGCCGACATCCACGCTTTGGCAAACAATAAGAACGGCTTTGCGCAGGACGCCTGGATCCCGTATCTGCGGGTCCATTACACTCTGGCCAAGGACGGCAGCGATTGGCGGGCGCAGGGCTTGCTGGATCCGATGGTCGCCGCCGACGGGCCGCATTACGGGGCGAACGTCAAGCTCGACGGGCCCGGCGCCTACGAACTCGTCCTCCATATCGAGCCGCCGTCGGTCAACGGCTTCATGCGCCACACCGACAAGGAGACCGGAGTGGCGGCATGGTGGGCGCCGTTCGACTACCGGGGCCATTTCGCCTTTGTCGGAACCGGCAAGAAAGGGGCTTATTAAGGACCCGCCGGCCGCAATATTGGCGGAGGCGATCGCGGGATATCGGGATATACTATGTCTATGGAGGCGCCGCTGCGGGATCGGTGATGGACGCGAACGGGCGACACGCCATCGGCACAAGGCTGGACAAGGCGGCAGCGGCGTGCGCGCGGCGGGGCGCCCAGTTGACCGAATTGCGCCGGCGCGTGCTCGGCCTGATCCTGGAAGCCGACGGCCCGGTAACCGCCTATCAGCTCCTCGACCGCCTGAAGGAGGCGCGCAAGGGCGCGGTGCCGCCGACGATCTATCGCGCGCTCTATTTCCTGATGGAACAAAGATTGATCCACAAGGTCGAGCGCCTGAATGCGTTCATCCCCTGCATCGAGGCCGGGCACCGGCACCCCGTGCAGTTCCTGATCTGCCGCCGCTGCGGCACCGTGGCCGAGATCGAGGACCGCGCCGCCGCACGGGCATTGGAGCACGCCGCCGAACGCGCCGGCTTCCACCCGCACCACGCCATCGTCGAGATCGAGGGCACCTGCGCGGCCTGTCTTCATCCCTCCCGGATCGGGCCGCCGCCGGAGACCGGCCCGTGAGGCGTGAGCGCACCCGTATGCGGCACAGCGTATTCCGCCGACTTCGGCGCGACGACGACTCAAACAGGCTCTGAGCGCGGAGCGGCGGCCAGCCTTGCCGCTATCGGCCGGGGCAGGGCGGCGCAGAGATAGGCCGCAGCGCTCAATGCGGTGATCCAGAAGCTGCTCGGCCAGTCGGTGTAAAAGGCCAGCGCAATACCGAGCCAGGCCTCGGCGAGCGCCAATACCACCGACAACAGGAGGCCCGCGCGCACCGTGCGGGTCACGAGCTGGGCCGCCGCGGCAGGGCCGACCATCAAGGCGAACACCAGCAATACGCCGACGATCTGCGCGCATTCGGCGGTCGCCACTGCGACGATCGCCAGAAACAGCGTGGCGTAGAGCCGCAACGAGACCCCCTTTGCCTCGGCCAGTTCCGGCTGCAGGCTGGCGAACAAGAGCGGGCGGGAGATCACCGCGAGGGCGGCAAGGCTGGCCGCGCCGAGCGCAAGGAGGGTCCAGACGGTGCCGATGTCGACGGCCAGCACATTGCCGAACAGCAGGGTCGTCGCCTGCACCGCCGAGGACGTGAAGAAATGCAGAAAGAGGAGGCCGAGGCCGAGCGAGACGGCGAGCACGAGCCCGATCGCCACGTCCCGCTGGGTCAGCCGTTCCCCCATCAGGCCCATGCCGATGCCGGCAACCAGGGTCATCAGGATCAAGCCCCATAAGGGCGCGGCGCCGACGAGGACCGCGCCGGTCGCTCCGGTGAAGCCGACATGCGCCAGCGCGTGTCCGGCAAAACTCTGGCCCCGCAAGACCAGAAAATAGCCGACCGTGCCGGCGACGACCGCAACGATCGCGGCCGCGGCAAAAGCCTGGCGCATGAAGTCATACTGGAGCATGGCCCGGCTCCGTGGTTCCCCTGTGTTGCCGATCGGCCGGGTCGGCTTCGTGCCGATGCGCATCCCGCTCCAGGTGATAGCCGCCGGACATCACAAAGATGCGGTCCTTGAGGCGCACCACCTCGATCGCCGACCCGTAGAGCCGCGACAGGACCGGACCGGTGATGACCTCGTCGACCGTCCCGAGCGCCGCCTGGCCGCGCCCCAGATACAAGACCCGATCGATCACGCCGAGCAGCGGGTTCACTTCGTGCGCGCTGAACAACACGGTCATGCCCAGCTCGACCCGGAGCCCTTCGACCAAGGTGACCACCTCGCGCTGACGGTGCGGGTCGAGGCTCAAGAGCGGTTCGTCCAACAGCAACAGGCGCGGACGGCCGATCAGCGCCTGGGCGAGCAGCAGGCGCTGCCGCTCGCCGCCCGAGACCTCGGCAAGGGGCCGGCGGGCCAGCGCGCGCGCGCCGACCAGATCGAGCGCGCGGTCGATGTCCGCCCGGCCGGCCTTGCCGGGGAACGGCAGGCCGCAGCGGTGGCCGTTGACGGCACTGGCGACAAAGTCCCAGCCGTTGAGGTGCGCGCTCGCCGCCGCTCCCCGGGTCTGCGGCATATAGCCGATCGCAGGATTGCCGCGCCGGGCCGGCCGGCCGAGCACGCAAATACGGCCCGGCCGCGGCGGCACCAGACCCAGGACGGCCCGCATCAACGTGGTCTTGCCGGCGCCGTTCGGCCCAAGCACGCCGACAAACTCGCGCGCCCCGATCGCGAGATTGACGCCGGCCAGCACCGCGCGGCCGCCGAGCGACAGGGAGACGTCACAAAATGCGATCGCGTCCATCGGCTCTCACCCGGGCAGCGCCCGCGCGACGGCGTCGAGTTCGCTCGCAATCCATGCCTGATAATCCTCTCCCGGCGGTTCGGTCTCGCTGACCGCCACCACCGGGATGTGCGCGGCCTCGGCGAGCTTCACCATGCGCTCGGCGGTCGGGTCCGAAGCCTGGCTGTTGTAGACGAGGAGGCGCACCTGATGCGTCGCGAGATCGTGCTCGAAATTTGCAATGTCGGAGGCGCCCGGCTCGGTGCCGTTCATCACCGCGAGCTGGAACCGCGGGTTGCGGACAGGCATGCCCAGAGCCGCGAGCATATAGCCGAAAACCGGCTCGGTGGCGGCCGCCGGAACGCCGGAGAGGCGCCGGCGCAGGGCGGCGATCCTGGCCTCCAAGGGCTCGATCGATTGCCGAAACCGCGCGAAGCGGCGCCGGTAATCGGAGCGATGCGCCGGATCGACGCCGCCGAGATCCGCCGCCAATGCGCCGGCGAGCGCCACCATTGTCGCCGGGTCGTACCAGATATGCGGGTTGTCGCCCGCTCGCCGGCCCGCCAATGCGGCGACGACGAGGGTCTTGCGGTCGGTACGTTGCGTCGCCTGCAGCAGCTTTTCGGCCCAGGGGTCGTAACCAAGACCGTTGCAGATGACGATCCGCGCGGCGGAGACGGCGCGCGCCACGGAGGGGCTGGCCTCGAACAGGTGCGGATCCCGGCCGGGATTGTTCAGAATGCTCGTCACCGCGACGTCCGGCCCGCCGATCTGCCGCGCGACGTCGCCGTAAAAATTCTCGGCGGCGACGATCGTGACGGCTCCCCGGCTCGACGCCGCAGAAGCCGACAGCAGAGCGAGGGCAGCCATCAGGACGGAGAGCGGCCTCATGCGGGTGCTCCGGGAGGCGATCAGGGGCAGGCGGCGGCTTGCCGAGATGCTATAACGTATCGCTCGATCCGTCCAATTGGAAGAGTGTAAGACGCCATCGGCAGTGCGGAACACTTGCAATTGCGAGTTATTCGCAGTACCCCTGGCATCCCGCCATTTCCGCGGGAAAGCCGGCGGCGAGGAGACAGAGGATGCGCCACGGTCGAGGTCTAGCGCGTCTGATCGGACCCGTCGCGCTTCTGTTGGGGTCGCTGCCGGCGCTCGCCCAGACCGCCCCCGGCGGAGAGGCTCCGCCCGCCGCCCCTGCCGGCCTGTGGGAGCGCGAACATCTGCTCGGCGACCTCGGCGGGTTGCGCCCCTGGCTGCAGCGGCATGGCGTCGCCCTCACCCTGTCCGAGACCAGCGAGGGGCTCGGCAACCTGACCGGCGGCCTGCGCCGCGACTTTGCCTATGACGGGCTGACCAACATGGAACTGTCGCTCGACGCCGAAAAGGCGTTCGGCTGGAAGGGCGCCACGTTCGACGTCAGCGCCCTGCAGATCCATGGCCGCAATCTGAGCGCCGATGTTCTCAACGTGTTGCAGACCGCGAGCGGCATCGAGGCCAATCGCGCCACTCGGCTATGGGAATTGTGGTACCAGCAGGCCTTTCTCGGCGGCAAGGCGGATCTGAAGATCGGCCAGCAGAGCACCGAGCGCGAATTCATTATCAGCGATTACGCCGGCGTCTTCATCAACTCGGCGATGGGCTGGCCGGCCTTGACCGCGCTCGATCTCTACGCCGGCGGACCGGCCTATCCGCTGTCCTCGCTCGGTCTGCGTCTGCGGGCGAAACCGGCGGAGCGGCTGACCGTCCTCGCCGGCGTGTTCGACGACAACCCGCCGGGCGGCCCGTTCCTCGACGATCTGCAGATCCGCGACGGCGAGGCCTCGGGCACGCGGTTCAATCTCGGGACCGGCGCATTGTTTCTCGGCGAGGTCCAATATGCCGCCCCGCGCCCGCCCTTTGCCGACCGGCACAGGGATCTGCCCGGCACCTACAAATTCGGCGTCTGGGCCGATACCGGACCCTTTCCCGACCGCCGTTTCGACACGGCGGGCCTGTCGCTTGCCGCGCCCTCGAGCACCGGCGTGCCGCGCCTCCATCGCGGCAATTTCGGTCTTTACGGCGTCGTCGATCAGACGGTCTGGCGGCCGAACCCGAAAGCGGAGCGCGCGCTCGGCGTGTTCGTCCGCGCCCTCGGGGCGCCCGGCGACCGCAATCTGGTCGACGTCTCGCTGATCGCCGGGATCGACTGGAAGGCGCCGTTGCCCGGACGCAAGGACGACCAGTTCGCGATCGGCTACGGCCTCGTCCATCTCGGCTCCCGCGCCGCCGCGCTCGACCGCGACCGGGCGTTTTTCGCCGGCGCCGCGCCGCCGGCCCGCAGCGAGCATTTCATCGAGATCACCTATGACTGGAAACTTGCCGGATGGTGGGAATTGCAGCCGGATTTCCAGTATTTCATCAACCCGCTCGAATCGACCGCGGATGTACGCGGACCGCTGCGCCGGCCCGGCGACGAGGCGGTCCTCGGGCTGCGCACGCGCATCACCTTTTGACAGCCCGCTTGATACCAGATCACTCTGATTGGAACTCATGTGGATCACCCTTTCCCAACCCTCCCCCATCAAGGGCTAGCGCCAGCACACATCCACCAAAGCGCGAGAGTATTGCCCTCTCCGCCCGCTTGCGGGGGGAGAGGGAGGCTGACAGGGGTAGGTATGGAGTCATGGAGGCGTATGGAAAGGCCGTCATTCCGGGGCGCGGGCGCAGCCCGCGAGCCCGGAACCCATGCACACAGGCTTCCCCCGGTCCTGCCAAAACCAGTGTTCATGGCTTCCGGGCCCGGCGCTTCGCGCCGTCCCGGAATGACAAGTTCTACTGTAATTTCAGATTAATAACCACCATCCACCTAACCATACCTACCCTTATCAGGGAGAGGGAGGGGACCCATCGCATCGGCGATGGGGAGGGTGAGGTGGGCGCCGGCAGCGCTGCCTCCCCCCACCTCACCCCAGCCCTCTCCGCCCCCAGGGGCGGAGCTGATAAGGGTAGGTATGGCCGAGTGGGAGATGATTATCGGTTTGATCTTATAGTAAAACTCGTCATTCCGGGACGGCGCGAAGCGCCGGGCCCGGAAGCCATGAACACCGGCCTTGCCAGGGCCGTCAAATGCCCATGTGCATGGGTTCCGGGCTCGCGGGCTACGCCCGCGCCAGTTGTGTGCGTCAAGTTCAGCAATTTGATCAAGGTGCGGGTGATAAGGGGTGAGGATCTCCTTGTGCTCAGTCGCGGCCGTAACCGCGGGGCGGATCGATCGCCAGCAGCTCGTCCAAATCGATCTCAGTGATCGCTTGC
>DATFCQ010000218.1:0-3360 GCA_035252905.1 Allostellaceae bacterium
TCTCGCAACCGGAGCGGTCAGAAGAACCGCACGAATATCAGAAAGTCGCGCTGCCCAATGCTCTGTGCGCTCAGCTACAGATACTTACATGTCTAGCCAGGACTCAGGCAGTGATCAAGGTTTAGTCCAATGTCCTTTATCTTATGCCCTTTCTTGACCCCGAGCCAACCTCCGAGGTAGCCTCGCCCGTATGGAAATCACCCTCATCATCCCCGACGAACTGGCCCGCCGCATCGGCAACGCCGGCGAGATTGAACGCCGCGCCCTCGAAGCGCTGGCGCTCGCGGAGTACCAGGCCGGCCGGCTGACCCGGCCCGAGCTGCGCCGCCTCCTCGGTTTTGGGACGCGCTACGAGCTCGACGGCTTCCTCAAGGCGCATGGTGTCAACGAAGGCATGACGCTGGAGGAGTTTGAGCGCGACCGCGAGACTCTGGACCGGCTCGGTCTTTGACACGTGCCGGCTGTCGCCGACACCGGGCCCTTGAACTACCTGGTGCTCATCGGTCGGATCGATCTGGTGCCGCAGCTGTTCGGCAGCCTTTCCATCCCCACCGTCGTGCGCGACGAACTCGATGATCCGATGGCACCGGCCGCTGTCCGGCAGTGGATCGCTGCGCCGCCCGGCTGGCTGTCCATCATGCCCGCTCCGGCAGGCGCAGACCCGGCGCTCGCCTCCCTCGACGATGGCGAATGGGCAGCCATCGCGCTTGCCGCCGCGATCAAGGCCGACCTTCTACTGATGGATGATCGCGCCGGGGTTGCCGTGGCGCGCGCACAAGGGATCGAGGTCACGGGTACTCTGGGCGTTCTCGATCGCGCCGCGCAGCGCGGTCTGGTGGAGCTTCCGGCCGCGCTGGCGGCACTCCGAGCGACCAATTTTCATATGCGCCAGGAGCTTGTAGACGCCCTGTTGGCGCAGGATCGGCAGAGGCGTTCGCAGCCATGAGCGCCACCATCATCCCAATCCCGTCGCAGGGCGAGAGCCTCCCAGTCCCGATACCAAGGGCCGGTGCTGGTACAACACCGGCTGCAGATCTGGTGCCGGCGCTGGTAGCCGCCGCTGGCGCGCGCGCGGAGATGCGCTTCCTCGAATTCTTCGCGGCCAACATCCGCAACCCGCATACGCGGCGGGCCTATTACCGGGCGGCGGAGGAATTCCTGGCCTGGTGCGCGGCCGCCGGCGTCCCCTCGCTCGCCGCGGTCCAGCCGGTGCATGTCGCTACTTGGATCGAGGTCTCGATGCGCGGGCTCGCCGCGCCGAGCGTCAAGCAGCGGCTCGCCGCGATCCGCCACCTGTTCGACTGGCTGGTCAACGGCCAGGTCGTGCCGGCCAACCCGGCGCATACCGTGCGCGGGCCTCGGCATGTCGTCACATCAGGGCAGACGCCAGTGCTCGACCCCTCGGAAGCGCGCGCGTTGCTCGACAGCATCGATACCGGCAACCCTGCCGGCCTGCGCGACCGCGCCCTGATCGGGCTGATGGTCTATTCCTTTGCGCGGATCAGCGCCGCGCTCGGCATGGCGGTCGAGGATGTCTATACCCAGAACCGCCGGCTTTGGGTTCGGCTGCGCGAGAAGGGCGGCAAGCGGCACGCGATGCCCTGCCACCACAATCTCGAAGAATACCTCGTCGCCTATCTCGACGGCGCCAGGCTGCGGAGCGACCCCAAGGGGCCGCTGTTCCGCACGATCGGCCGCGGCACCGGCAAGCTGACGCGCACCGTGCTGCCGCGGGCGAACGCCTATGCGATGGTCCGCCGGCGCGCCGCGGCCGCCGGCATCAAAACCAGGCTCGGCAACCACAGCTTCCGGGCAACCGGGATCACCGCCTATCTCAAGAACGGCGGCACGCTGGAAAAGGCCGCCGCAATGGCGAACCACGCCTCGACACGCACGACCCAGCTCTATGATCGCCGGCGCGACGAGATCAACCTCGATGAGGTCGAACGGATCGCGATTTGATTTTGCATCAGATTTCTGCAACGAAAACCATGAGGAAATTCAAGATGTTAATTTTCAGTCAAAAATCTTGAATTTTGCACAAGGCCAACCGAAGTCAGATCGCCGTGGTCAAGTTCGTCCCTGCCACAGCGCCACTTCTGCAGCACGACATGATGGAGAACGAGCGCTCGGGCGGAGGCGCTCGAATGGGCGACGACGCGCGGCTCCCGGCCGGGCGCACGGCGTGGCAGTTCATCCAGGACCTCGCCGGCCGGCTCGGGAAGCCGCTCGACATGCCCGATAAGGCGTCTCAGATTGGTCGCGCAAATTTCTGAAATCCGATCCGATGGACGACTGCCTCGCTGCAATACGGTTGGACGCTTTCAGCCTGTCGCGCCATCCTTTACGAACGGAAGCCGGAAGGACATGCCATGCCTGTGATCGAACCGAACGGCGTTGCGCTCCCCACGATTAGCCGCGAAGATCAGGAGCGCTGCGAAGAACTTCTGCAGCGTTGGATGGTTGCGCTGAACAGCTATGACGCCGCCGGCATGAAATCGGTGATGCGCTTCCCGCATGTGCGGCTCGCCGAGAACCGCGTCGCAATCTACCAAGCCGACGATAATCCGATGGATTTGTTCACGCAGTTGCGGCAGCAGCACGGCTGGCATCACAGCGCGTGGAATGAGATAAAGCTCGTCCAATCCTCATCGACCAAGGCCCATTACGCTGTCCAATATACACGCTACCGCGAGGATGGCTCGGTGCTCAGCGTCTGCGATTCTCTCTACATATTCACCTGCGTCGACGGCGACTGGAAGCTCCAAGGCCGCTCGAGCTTCGGCGTCTAGATGAAGTGATCTCAAGTGCCGGTGCTGCATAACTCTTGATTTTTGCGACAGGTTCGGGATTCCGTGCGCGCATACTCCCGAAAACCAGAAACGGTGATTATTTTGTGCTGATGAACATCAACGACCCAGAGATCAAACGCCTTCGGGAAAGCGTGGACGCCGCGCGTGAGGAGTTTGGTCTTGCAGTGCTTTTTCACGAGGTGTGGAAGCCTGCCGCATATGACGAAGATCTGCATAAACGAATGGGTGTCTCCTTCGCTACGAATGCCTTCCACGTTGTGCGGATCGCGCTCCGACGGGAAATGTGGCTTGCATTGACGAGGCTTTGGGACAAGAGGTCGGACGCCCTCAGAATGGAGTTTGTTGCTAACACTCTCCGTAAACCACACGTTATCAATGCGCTAGCAGCAGACCGTGGTAAGCGGGGCAAAACGAGTCAGAGTTTGCGCGCCCTTCACGGGCGCGCAGGCTCGGTTGAACGGACGCGTCTGACCTCTGGTTCTCGGAAGAGAGGAAGGATTGCCCTATGGAGTTTTCTACCGCGAGTGGTAGGAGCTCCTAGGGGGCC
>DATFCQ010000219.1:0-6627 GCA_035252905.1 Allostellaceae bacterium
GAGCGTGCGCGGCTGGCCCGGCGCCCGGGCGCCCGCCGCCCGCTCGATCCGCGCGGCGCCGGCGACGGTCATGACGACGGCCACTCCGCGACAAGGGGGTGGAGGCTCGCCGGCATCCGGTCGCGGCCCGCCGCGACGGCCGGGGCGAGCGGCGTGAACCCGCTCTGCTGCATGACCTTTTGACCTTCCGGGCCGAGCAGCAGCGCCAGATATTTCTCTGCCCACTCTCGCTGCGGCGCATTGCGCGGGATCGTCGCCGCATAGACGATCGGCGTTCCCCGGACATCGCCGTTTCGCGTGTGCACGACGGCCGTCCCGTAGAGCTTTGCCAGTCGCGGGTCGCTGAGGTCGATCGCGGCCGGCAGGGCGAGGTATTGCAGATGATGCTGGATCGCGTCGGAACGATAGATCGCCAGATAGTCGATCTCGCCGAGCTGCAATGCCGAGATCAGCTCGGTTTCGGTGTCGCGCATGTTTTGCCGCGGCGCATTGCCGAGGATTTTTTGCATGAGCCCAGGCACATGGTAATAGCGCTCGGCCAGTTGCAGCATCAACAGGGTCCGGTAGCCGGAGGGATCGGTGTCGGGGTTCGCGCGGCCGATCTCGACCCCCGGCCGCGCCAGGATTTCGTAACAGTTCTTTGGCGTGATCGCGCCGGCGAATTTGCTGTTCCCGGTATAGGTGAACGTGATCGCATTGCGCGCAAACCCGGCATACCAGTCGGCATAGCCCGTCTTGCCGGACTTGCCGCCGAACAGGTATTTCGGAACGACGCGCCAGTCGGCGGTGGCGAACAGGTCGGCCCGGCGGCCGAGTTCGGTGATCTGCTTCGCGAGGGCGACGCTGCCGGCAAATTCCGGGTGGACGACGATATTCGGGTATTGCTTTTCGAAGACCGCATCGAGCGCGCGCACTGGCCCGGCGAGCGTGCCGGCGGCCAGGATCGTCAACACCGTCGGCGCCTGCGCCGCGGCCGGGGCGGCGGCAAGGACGGCGGTCAGTAGTCCGGTGAGGAGGGCGGCCGCCCGCGTGCAGCGGAACATCCGCTTCCCCTCCTTGTAGCACCCCAAACCCATCGCCTCTTCCATGCCGTCCGCTCAAGGCCGGCGGCTCGCCCCCACCCCGACCCTCCCCCGTGGACACGGGGGAGGGAGATGCTCGCCCCCTCCCCCGCGTGCGGGGGAGGGTCGGGGTGGAGGCTATGAGGCCGGCGCCATTTTCTTCAATGGCGGCGCGGCCTCGGCCGCTGGGTGACTCCGTGTATAGTGGCGGCAGCGGGCAGCCGCACTTGTTTTAGCTGGGCGGGAGTGCCGCCATGTTCCAGCCGCGGGTCTCGCGCGGGTCCGGGATCGAGAGGCGGGCGGCAGAGGCGCCGCGGGCGCGCCCGCGTTTTGCCTGGAACATCGGCGAAGTGTCCGGCGCGCTCGGCGATCTCGGGACGTTTCTGCCGCACATCATCGGCGCGATCACGATCGTCAAGATGGCTCCGACCGGCATCCTCGCGTGCTTCGGGCTGTTCTATATGTTTGCCGGCGCCTTCTACGGCGTCCCGATGGCGGTGCAGCCGATGAAGGCGGCCTCGGCGGCGGTGTTGATCGAGCCGATGCAGCCGGCGGCGATCGCCGGCGCCGGTCTCGTGATCGGCGGTTTCTTTCTGATCCTCGGTCTGACCGGCGTGGTGAGCCGGCTCGCCCGCGCCCTGCCGGGCAGCATCGCCGCCGGATTGCAGCTCGGGCTCGGGCTGTCGCTCGGCGTCCTCGGTCTGCGGCTGATCGAAACGCAACTCTGGCTCGGTCTGGCGAGCGCCGCATTGATGCTCGCGCTGATGCGCTGGGAGCGCTCGCCCGCCGCGCTTCTCGCGGTTGTCGCGGGGATCGGGGCCGGGCAGATTCTCGGATTGGCGCCGCCCTTCCCGAAGCTCGTTTTCGGATTGCATCTGCCGCATCTCGTAATCCCGAACTGGGCGGAGGTTGTGCACGGCACCGAATACGCGGTCCTGCCGCAGATCCCGTTGACCCTGACCAACGCCATCATCGTCACGACCGCGGTGACCCGTCAGCTCTTTCCGCATCAGGCGCATCCGGTCAACGAGCGCAACCTGGCGATCACGACCGGAATCGGCAACCTGCTGGCGGCCCCGTTCGGCGGGTATCTGATGTGCCACGGCGCCGGCGGCATCGCCGGCCATGTCCGCTTCGGGGCGCGCACGGCGACCGCGCCGGTCCTAATCGGCCTTGCCTTTGTCGCGCTCGGGGTCGTTCTCGGCGACAGCGGCTATGCCCTGTTGCGGACGATCCCGGATGCGGTCTTGGGAAGCCTGCTGCTGTTTTCGGGGCTCGAACTGGCGCGCTCGGCCAGGCTTCACGAGCACCGCCAGGGCGATCTGTTTCTCGTGTTGCTGATGGCCGCGATCGGCGTTGCCCTCAACCCGGCGGCGGCGTTTGCCGTCGGCCTGCCGCTCGCCTATGCTTTCGAGCGCGGCTGGATCAGAGTCTGAACCGCATGTTAGTTGCGCCGCAGGGCGCGATGTGCATGGATTCGCCGGCCGGCGCAGAGGATTGGACCGCGTCGGACGGTTCCACGAGTGGAGAGACGGGGCATGGTCGACGGTACGCCGAAATCCGTGAACACGGCGCCTTATCCAGGCCCGCGTCCGCTTGTCGAGGCATGCCGGGCCAGCGGTTACGACCGGGCCGGCGGGCGCTGCCCCGAATGCCCACTGCGGGCGCTGTGCGACAATGACAAGCGGTGGCTGGTGCGCCGGGCGGAGGAGGTCCGCCTGCACCGGAGCCGCCTTCATTGAGAGGAATGCCTTCGATGTCCGCCGATCAAATCTGGGCGCCGCGCGTCCTCAGCATCGTCCGCATCGTCGTGGGCCTGTTGTTCTTGCAGCACGGGCTGTCGAAATGGTTCGGATTTCCCGCGCCCTATCACCATCTGACGCCGCTGCTGGGAGTGGCCGGCATTATCGAGATCGCCGGCCCCGTTCTCGTCATCCTTGGATTGTTCACCCGCCCGGCCGCCTTCATCATGTCGGGCGAGATGGCGATCGCCTATTTCATGGCGCACCTGCCGAAAAGCCCGTTCCCGCTGGTCAATGGCGGCGATCCGGCGATCCTCTTCTGCTTTATCTTCCTTTATCTGTTCGTGGCGGGCGGCGGGGCGTGGAGCCTCGATCGGCTGTTCTTGCCGCGGTCCGCGCGCCGCGCGACAATCTGATCCACGACGGGAGGACCGGGCGTGAAGATCGGCGTGCTGCAATTCTTCAGCTGGCCCGAGCGGCGCGCCGACATCGCCGCGGTCTATGCCCGCGCGCTCGACCGCATCGCGATCATGGACCAGACCGGCTTTGACGCGGTCTGGCTCGCCGAGCACCATTTCAGCGATTTCAGCGTGTGCCCGTCGGTGCATATGGTCGGCACGCTCGCCGCCGCCCGCACCAAGCGGCTGCGCATCGGCACGGCGGTCTCGCTCGCCCCGTTCTATCATCCGCTGCGGCTCGCCGAGGAGGTGGCGCTCCTCGATATGCTGTCGGGCGGGCGGGTCAATTGGGGCGCCGGGCGCGGCTTTGCCCGGGTCGAATTCGACAATTTCGGGGTCAAGCCGGAGGAGAGCGCGTCGCGCTTTCGCGAGACCGTCGAGATCGTGTTGAAGGCGTGGACCGAAGAACGGCTCAGCTTTGCCGGCCAGCATTTCCGCTTCGAGGGGGTCGAGGTCCTGCCGAAGCCGATGCAGCAGCCGCACCCGCCGGTCTGGCTGGCGGCGACCTCCGAGGGGTCAATCGCCTGGGCCGCCGGGCGCGGTTTCTCGATCCTGATGGACCCGCATTCGGCGCATGGCGAGATCGCGGCGAAGCGCCGCCTTTACAGCGAGCGGCTCGCCGCCGCCGGGTTCTCCGAGGCGGGACGCGACATTCCGGTTGCCCGGCTGGTGGCGATCGCCGCCACGCCGGACGAAGCCGCCGAAATCGCGCGCCGCGGCGCCCTGTGGATCCTCAATTCCTACCTCGGCGCACAGCATCGGCCGGTGCTCTCCGCCGATCTGGTGCCCGGCGGCGTCGATCCGGTCGCGCGCTATCTCGACGCGGTGATCCTGCACGGCACGCCCGAATCCGTGATCGAAGAGATCCTGCGGCTGCGCGAGGAGATCGGTCTCGACTACCTATTGGCGGCGCCCCTGAGCCACGAATCCTTTACCTTGCTTGCCGAGCAGGTCCTGCCCCGGCTTATCTAAGGCCGGTGCCGGCGCAGGCGGGTTTCGAGGCGGGCGAGGGCCATGTCGGTCACGATCGCGAACAAGGCGACCAGAACCGCGCCCTCGATGACAAAGGGCAGCTTGTCGGCGGCGAGGCCGTCGAAGATCGGCGTGCCGAAGGTGACGGCCCCGACCGTCGAGCCGATCGTCGCCGTCCCGATCGCGATCGTCACCGATGTCCGCACCCCGGCGAGGATGACCGGCGCCGCCAGCGGCAATTCGACTTGCCGGAGCACCTGCAGCGGCGTGAGACCCATGCCCTCCGCCGCTTCGCGCACCGCCGCCGGCACGCCTTCAAGACCGGCGAGCGCATTGGCGAGAACCGGCAACAAGCCGTAGAGGAACAGGGCAATAACGGTCGGCTCGGCGCCGAACCCGATCGCCGGCACCGTCAGGGCGAGAACGGCGACCGGCGGGAAGGTCTGTCCGATGGTCGCAAGGACCTCGACCAGCGCCCGGAAATCGCGGCCCGGCGGGCGCGTGACAAAGATCGCGAGCGCGATCCCGACGGCGCTCGCCGCGCCGCTCGCCGCCGCGACGATCGCAAGCTGCGACAGGAACAATGCAAAAAAGCTGTCGCGGTCGTAGATCGCCGGCCGCGCCTCGGGAAAGGCCCAGTGAAACACCGGCTGCAGGGCCGGCATCTCGAACAACAAGACCGCGAACAGGAGCGTGACCCAGAGGAGCGGGCTGGCGAGACGTCGCCCTTTACGCATCGACCGCCTCAGCGCACGAGGTCGGCGAGGGTGACGACGCCGACCGGACGGCCTTCGCCGTCCTTGACCGGCACGCGATCGGCATGGCGCAGCGCCATCGCCGACAAGGCTTCGGACAAGGGCGCGTCGAGCGCCAGGGCCTCGCCCTCGGCGCTCTCGCCGCGGCGCAGCCGCTCGGCCACCGTGCGCACCGAGAGGAGCTTCAGGCCGAGCCCGCGGCGGCCGAGGAAATCGCGCACGAAATCGCTCGCCGGATGCGCGACGATGTCGAGCGGCGTGCCGGCCTGTGCGATCCGGCCTTGCTGCATCAGCGCAATCCGGTCGGCGAGGCGCAGCGCCTCCTCGATGTCGTGGGTGACAAAGAGGACCGTCTTCCGCGTCCGCCGGTGGATCTGCGCGATCTCCTGCTGCAGGGCGTCCCGGGTGACCGGGTCGACGGCGGCAAAAGGCTCGTCCATCAACAGGAGTTCCGGGTCGGCGGCGAGCGCCCGGGCGACGCCGACGCGCTGCTGCTCGCCGCCCGAGAGTTGAGGCGGGTATTTGCCGCGATAGAGGTCCGGGTCGAGCCGGAACAGTTCGAGCAATTCGTCGACGCGGCGCTCGATCCGCGCCTTCGGCCATCTGAGCAATCGCGGCACGGTGGCGATGTTGTCCGCGACCGGCCAATGCGGAAACAGCCCGACCGACTGGATCACATAGCCGATCCGTCGGCGCAGGGCCTCGGCCGGAACCCGTCCGATCTCCTCGCCGCCGACCCGGATCGTGCCCGCATCGACCGGGATCAGGCGGTTGATCATCCGCAATGTCGTCGATTTGCCGCAGCCCGAGGGGCCGAGCAGGACGCAGAACGCGCCCGCCGCGACGGTGAGCGACAAGGCGTCGACGATGCGGCGGCCGCCATAGGATTTGCTGACACGGTCGATCTCGATCACGGCCGGAACCGCCGCTCGATCATTGTCGACACGGCACCGAGAGCGAAATCGGCGGCGAGCGCCAAAAAGATCACCGGCAAGGCGCCGAGCAGGACGAGATCGAGCGCATAGGCGCCGAGCCCCTCGAACACGAAGCGGCCGAGACCGCCGGCCCCGATCAATGCCGCAACGACCGCCAAGCCGATCGTCTGCACCGTAACGATGCGCAGACCTGCAAGCACGACCGGCAGGGCCAGCGGCCATTCGACCTTCCAGAAGATCTGCCGCGCCGTCATCCCCATGCCGCGTCCGGCCTCGATCACCCCGGCCTCGACCCCTAACAGTCCCGCCGTGGTGTTGCGCACGATCGGCAACAGGGCATAGAGGAATAGCGCAATCAGCGCCGGAGCCGCGCCGATTCCGCTGAGACCCAGGGCGGCCAGCGCCGGCACTGCCCGCGCCAGCGCCGACAAAGGCGCGATCAACAGGCCGAACAGGGCGATCGAGGGGATCGTCTGCAACACGCCGAGCGCGGCGAAGAGCGGGCCGGAAAAGCCGCGCCAGCGCGCCGCGCCGAGACCAAGCGGCAGGCCGACGAGAAGCGCCGGCCCGACCGACCCCGCGACCAATGCGATGTGGCGCACGAGGGCCGCGGCGAATACGCCCTGCCGGCTCGCATATTCCTGCGCCAGCGACAGCGCATCAAAAACGCCGGCGAAGGCCAGGAGCGCCGCGCCGCCGCAGAT
>DATFCQ010000220.1:0-37986 GCA_035252905.1 Allostellaceae bacterium
CTCGAAAGCCTCGTCGCGCAATTGCGTCATCTGTGGCGCACCGCGTCGTGGGAGCAGCAGGGCGCCGCGCGGATCCGGGCGCTCAAGGGTCTGATCGCCGGGATGGCCGCCCTCGCCGGCTCCGGCGGCAAGCTCGGCAAAGTCGCCCGGCTCCTCGCCCGCGAAATCCAGGTGCAGCTCCTCGAAGACGGCGGACACCGCTCGCGCAACCCGTCGATGCAGCTCCAGGTATTGCGGGACCTGATCGATGCGCGCGCCGTCCTGCGCACGGCGGGAAGCGAGGTCCCCGGCGCATTGCAGGAGGCGATCGCGCGGATGGCGCCAGTCCTGCGCCTGTTCCGGCATGGCGATCGCCGCCTGGCATTGTTCAACGGCTCGTTCGAGGAAGACGGGGTTCTGATCGACCTCGTATTGGCCCAGTCGGAAACCACTGCGCCGCCGCCGGTGCACGCGCCGCAGAGCGGGTTTCACCGCCTGCAGGCCGGCAAGAGTCTCCTCATTGTCGACGCCGGCAAGCCGCCGCCGCGCGGCTTTGACGCCGACGCCCATGCCGGGGCCCTGTCCTTTGAGATGAGCCACGGGCGCGAACGGATCATCGTCAATTGCGGCACCCATCGCGGGGCGCGGTCGCGGCTGTTGCGGGCGAGCGCGGCGCATTCGGTCCTGGTCGTGGCCGACACCAATTCGGTCGAGATCCGCAGCGACGGCACGCTCGGCCGGGCACCGCGCACGATCACCGGCGAGCACGCCGAGCATGAGGGGCAGCAATGGGTGGTCATGAGCCATGACGGCTATCGCACCCGCTTTGGGCTCCTTTACGCGCGGCAGCTTTTTCTCGCCGCCGACGGCGAAGATGTGCGCGGCGAGGAACGACTGACCGGCCGGCCCGGCGCGAAATTCGCATTGCGCTTTCACCTGCATCCCTCGGTCGAGGCCGCGCTCGACCGGGAGGACGGCGCCTTGCTGCGCCTGCCGAGCGGGGCGCGCTGGCGCCTGCGCGCCGCCGGAGCCGAGATGAGCCTCGGGGAAAGCATCTACATGGGCTCGGGCGAGCCGCGCAAAACCCGGCAGGTGATCCTGGGCGGCACCGTCGAGGACGGCGAGGCGACGGTGCGCTGGGCGCTGCGCTGCGAGCCCGCGCCCGGCAGCGATTAGCACGACCCTTCATCCGGATTGAACTATAAAGGGCCGGATCGGCGGTGCCGGCCCGGCCGAGGCCCCTCACCCCGGCCCTCTCCCCGCTGATCCCCGGGTCAAGCCCGGGGAGGGGGAGGGAGGGACCCGCGCCGAAAGGTGCGGAAGGGTGAGGGGCGGAGAGTGACGGGCCGTGGCCGCTTTGCTTCGGCCGCATCTACCGGAGTTCTGTTGACCTGATCGCACTGCCCCATCTCGGACCGGGCGCGGCGGCGCTGACCATGGCGGCGGCGCTCGCCGCCGGCATCGCGTCCTGTCTTGCCACCCGGGCGCTGATCCCGCTGTTGCGCCGCCGCGCTCTGCTCGACATCCCGAACGAGCGCTCCTCGCATGCCGTGCCGACCCCGCGCGGCGGCGGCCTCGCCGTGATCGGCGCAGTCCTCCTCGTCTGGATCGGGCTCGCGGCGGCGGGCCGCGCGCCCTCCTGGGTCGGCGCGGCGGCGCTGGGGACCGCTCTCGTCGCCGCGGTGTCGTGGATCGACGACCTGCGCGGCGTGCCGCCCCTGTGGCGTCTCCTCGCGCAGGCCGTCGCGGTGGCGATCGGCCTTGCCGCCTTGCCCGCCGCGCATTTCTGGCCGGTCCCGGCGTTCGCCGCGACGGGCTTTCTCTGGCTGTGGTTTGTCAATCTGTTCAATTTCATGGACGGCATCGACGGGCTCGCCGGCAGCGAGGCGGCGGCGATCGGCGGCGGGATCGCTCTGTTCGCCGGGCTCGGCGCCGGCCTCGACCCCGGCCTGGCGCCGCTCGCTGCCGCCCTGTTCGGCGCGGCTCTCGGGTTTCTGGTGTGGAACTGGGCGCCGGCGCACATCTTTCTCGGCGATGTCGGCAGCGCCCCGCTCGGCTACCTGCTCGGCTTTCCGCTCTTCGATCTGGCGCTCAAGGGCCGCTGGAAGATCGCGCTGATCCTGCCGCTCTATTTTCTCGCCGACGCGACACTCACATTGCTGCGGCGGCTCCTTCGCGGCGAGCGGATCTGGCTCCCTCATCGCCGGCATTTCTACCAGCGCGCGGTGCAATGCGGCCTCGGCCATGCCGCGGTAGTCAAGCGCGCCATTGTCGCCGATCTGCTCCTGGTCCTCGCCGGCTGGGCCGCGGAAAACGGCGCCGGCGCCGCGGCGCTCGCCGCCGCCGCGGCGACCGTCGCGCTTCTGCTGTTGGCGCTTGCCCGTGGCCGGTGAAGCGACGATGGTGCTGCCATGACCTCCGATAGACGCCAGATCCGCCGCGCCCTCCTTTCGGTCAGCGACAAGGCCGGGCTCGTCCCGTTTGCCGCCGCCTTGTCGGAGCGCGGCATAGCCCTGGTCTCGACCGGCGGCACGGCGCGCGCCCTCGTCGAGGCCGGCCTGCCGGTCACCGAGGCGGCGTCCGTGACCGGCTTTCCCGAAATGCTCGACGGCCGCGTCAAGACCCTGCACCCGGCGATCCACGGCGGCCTGTTGGCACGGCGCGACCGCCCGGATCACATGCACGCGCTCGCCGAACACGGCATCGCGCCGATCGATCTGCTCGTCTGCAACCTCTATCCTTTTGCCGCCACGGTCGCCTCCGGCGCGGCGCCCGAAGACTGCGTCGAAAACATCGACATCGGCGGCCCGGCTTTGATCCGCGCCGCCGCCAAGAATTGCGACGACGTGGCGGTCGTCACCGACCCGGCCGATTACGCGCCGGTCCTCGCCGAGCTTGCCGCCGCCGGCGGGCTCGGCCTCGCCGCCCGGCGGATCATGGCGCGCAAGGCCTTCGCGCTGACTGCCGCCTATGATGCGGCGATCGCGGCGTGGATGGCGACGCGCGAGGGGGTCGATTTCCCCGAGACCCTGGTGCTCGCCGCGCGGCGCGCGGCGATGCCGCGCTATGGCGAGAACCCGCACCAGCAGGCTGCCTTCTACCGCACCGACGATTCGCGTCCCGGGGTCGGCAGGGCGCGGCTGTTGCAGGGCAAGGAATTGTCCTACAACAACTATGCCGACGCCGACGCCGCCTTCGAACTGGTTGCCGAGTTCGCCGAGCCGGCAGTTGCCATCGTCAAGCACGCCAACCCCTGCGGCGTCGCTCTCGACGTCTCACTGCACGCGGCCTGGGACAAGGCGCTTGCCTGCGATCCGATGAGCGCCTTCGGCGGCATCGTCGCCGTCAACCGGACCCTCGACGGACCGGCCGCCGAGGCGATCGCGCGGATCCTGATCGAGGTCGTGATCGCCCCCGCGGTCGACGAGGCGGCGGCCGCGGTCCTCGCCCGGAAAACCGCGCTGCGCCTCCTCGTCGCCGGTGCCGTGCCCGACCCCGCCGCGCCCGGGCGGATGGTGCGTTCGCTCGCCGGCGGGCTCATTGTGCAACAGCGCGACGCCGCCGCGAGCCGGCGCGAGGACCTGCGCGTCGTGACCCGCCGCGCCCCGAGCGACGATGAGATCGCCGATCTGCTGTTCGCCGAGAAGGTGGCAAAACACGTCAAGTCGAACGCCATCGTCTTCGCCCGCGGCGGCGCCACGGTCGGCATCGGCGCCGGCCAGATGAGCCGGGTCGACAGCGTCGTGATCGCCGCCGAGAAGGCGGCGCAGGCGGCCCGCGCGGCGGGGCTCGCGGAGCCGCCGACCAAAGGCTCGGTCGTCGCCTCGGACGCCTTCTTCCCGTTTGCCGACGGGGTCGAGGCGGCGATCGCCGCCGGGGCGACGGCGATCCTGCAGCCCGGCGGCTCGCGCCGCGACGCCGAGGTCATCGCCGCCGCCGACAAGGCCGGGATCGCGATGGTGTTCACCGGCGCCCGCCACTTCCGGCACTGAGCCGCCGGATGCCTGCACCTCAGCCAGTGGGCGGCGCCGGCACGCTCCATCGCAGTCCCGGAAAACGCGCGTAATCGCGATCGAAGGTGATCCATTCGCAGCCCCATTCGATCGCCAGCGCGGCAAACCAGGCATCGCTGACACGCGGGCCCCGCGTGTCCGTCGCGATGCATAGCTGCCGGAAGATATCCCAATGCCGCTCGCCGGGCGTCACGATCTCGCAATGCGGCTGCCCGAGAAGATCTTCGCAGAATCCGAACACCTCCTCGATCCCGCTCGGCGTCACGAATGCGCGCGGGTTGGTCACGATCCGCACGACGGCGCTCAGTACGGCGGGCGACAGGCTAAAGCGCGTCTCGCCCAGCACGATATCGGCAAGCCACGGACGGCAGATCGCATGCTGCGGCAGGTCCGCGCGGAATGCATAGATCAGGACGTTGACGTCCGGCAGGATCACGCGCGACGCTTCATGCGCCCGAGTTCGGCGAGATCGTCGCTGTCCTGAAGGGCAGAGGGCATCGTCAGATCGATCCCCGGTCTCAGTCCTCCTCCGGCCGCGCTGATCCGTGGCAGGGATCGCGCTATCTTTGGGGATTCGGCGATGACTCTGCGCAGCCCATCCTCAATCAGAGCCGTCAGTGTACGCCCCTCGGCGGCCGCCTTGCGCTTGGCGCGCCGCAAAAGCTCTTCCGGCAACCGGACCGTCGTGCGCTCGCCCATATGTCAGGACATACCGCAGTCGGCGGCGACTGTCAATTTCTCAGACCAGCTCTCCGCACTTCCGCTGCTCCCTCACACGACCCGGATGTTCTTGAACTGCCAGGGATCGTTGCGGTCGAGGTCCTCCGGGAACAGGCGCTCGCGGTCGGCGAGCGGGGTCCATTCGCTCCATACCCCGACGAGTTCGCCGAGATAGGGCCGGGCGATGTCGAGGATGCGGGCGAAATCCATCTCCTCGGGCTCGACGACGCCGCGGCGCGGGTTCTCGATCGCCCAGATCGCACCGCCCAATACGGCCGCGGTGACCTGCAGCGAGGTGGCGTTGTTGTGCGGTGCGACCCGCCGCGCCTCGTCGATCGACAGGCGCGAGCCGTACCAGTAGACGCCACTCTCCGTCCCCATCAACAATACGCCCAATTCGTCGACGCCGCTCGCGATCTCGTCCATCATCAGCCGCTCGCGCGGCTGCAATCGCCAGTTCTTGCCGGCGTATTCGTGCAGGCTCAGCACCGCGTCGTCGCACGGATGGTAGGCGTAGTGGCAGGTCGGGCGATAGGCGGCCGCACCGTCCCAATAAAGGGTCAGAAAGTCGGCGATCGAGATCGATTCCCCGTGGGTGATCAGAAAGCCGTGATAGGGCCCTTCGAGCGGGGTCCAGCTGCGCACCCGCGTCGCCGCGCCGGGCCGCAGCAGATAGATCGCCGCGCCGCACCCGAAATCGTGGCGCCGCCCGTCCTCCGGAAAATGCCGTTCATGCGTCCCCCAGCCGAGTTCGGCCGGTTGCGAGCCCTCGCTGACAAACCCCCCGATCGACCAGGTGTTGACAAACTCTCCCGGCTGTTTCGGGATCGTCGCGACCTGCGTGTCGCGCTCGGCGATATGGATGACCTTGACGCCGAGCCGCTGCGCCAGCGCCGCCCAGCCGGCGTGGTCCTCCGGCGGCGTCCCCGGCCCGGCGCCGGCGGCCATGTCGACGAGCGCCTGTTTGACAAAATGCGAGACGAGCCCCGGATTGGCGCCGTGCGTCAGCACTGCGGTAGGCCCGTCGGGAAGGCGACGCCGCAAGGCCAGCGCGCTCTCGCGCAGAGCGTAATTCGAACGCGCGGCGGGCGGCAGGGCGGGATCGGTGTAGCCGCCGGGCCACGGCTCGATGCAAGTGTCGAGATAGAGCGCGCCCCTGTCCTGGCACAATTCTATGAGGGCGAGGCTCGACACCTCGACCGAGACGTTGAGCAGAAAATCGCCGGGCGCGAGACGCGGTTCGAGCATCGCCCGATAGTTCTCCCGGGTCAGCGCCGTTTCGATAAAGGCAATGCCGTATTCGGCGGCGACTTCGCGGCCGCGCGGCTCGGCGGTGATGATCGTGATCTGCCGGGGCGCGATGTCGAGATGGCGCAGCAACAGCGGCAGGACGCCCTGGCCGATGCTGCCGAAACCGACAATGACGAGGCGGCCCCGGAACGCGGCGTGTTTGGTGTCGGACATGGCGATCGGGCGCTGTTGGGGAGGCCGCAACCCCTAAGAGTCCACCCCCCCTGTTGTCAAGCCGGGGCGGCGCCCCATCCGGATGCACGCAGAACCTGACCCGGTCGCCGGGTGAAGCCGAGCGCGCGATCTCTTTCAGGTCGCGCTCAGCCGGCTATGGAGAACCACGGCAGATGCTCCTCACGGAATACATGCCTCGTGGGTTTGAGTTCGGCCGCGCGATCAAACGCGCCGATATGGAAATGGGTTTCCGTCGGCAAGCCCGTGCTTTCGCAGGTCAATGTCGATCCGCAGCGGCGGCAGAACCCGCGTCGGGTTCTTCCTGGCGTCGAATCGAACTTCGTTATCTCGCCTTGCGTGACCGTATAGGCGGCGCGTTCGAATGCGACAAAAACCGAAGCAGGTGCGCCGCTATGCTTGCGGCAACTTTCACAATGGCACCAATACACGCCTTTTGGTTGACCCGTCGCAACAAAACGGACGGCGCCGCACAGGCAGCCCCCTTCGAATTGATCGGTCGCATCGCTCATGATCCTGATCCTCCCTTGTGTCTTGAAGCCGGTTCGCAGGCGGCAAGAAAGCTCGCCGCTTGCTCCGGGTTGTCCTCTCGCCGATCATACGGCTTCGTCGCGCTCGGGTCGCGGTGCCCTGCCTGCTCGTCGCCTCAATAAGGCAGGCCGACGTAGTTTTCGGCGAGCGCCGCCTGCGCCGAGGACGAATGGGCGAGGAAGTCGAGTTCGGCCCGCTGCACCTTGCGGTCGAAGGCGTTGACGTCGGGCAGGCGGTGCAGGAGCCGCGTCATCCACCACGAGAACCGTTCTGCCAGCCAGACGCGCTTCAGCGCCCGCTCGGAATAGAAGTCGAGCCCCGCCCGCGAACCCCCGCGATAGAATTCGGCGAAGGCCTCGGAGAGATAATAGGCGTCGCCGATCGCGAGGTTGAGGCCCTTGGCGCCGGTCGGCGGCACGATATGGCCGGCGTCGCCCGCCAGGAACAGCCGCCCGAAGGAGAGCGGCTCGGCGACAAAGCTGCGCAGCGGTGCGATGCTCTTCTCGAGCGCGGGCCCGGTGTTGATCGCGGCCGCGGCGGCCGGGTCGAGGCGGGTCTTCAATTCCTCCCAGAAGCGCGCGTCGGGCCAGGCGGCGAGATTGTCGTCGAGCGGGCATTGCAGATAGAGCCGGCTGCGCCTCGGCGAGCGCATCGAGCACAGCGCGAAGCCGCGTTCGTGGCTGACATAGATCAGCTCCGACGACACCGGCGGCGTCTCCGCCAGGATGCCGAGCCAGCCGAACGGGTATTCCCGCTCGTAGGTGCGCAAGGCGGCGGCGGGGATCGTCTGCCGGCTGACGCCGTGAAAGCCGTCGCAGCCGGCGATAAAGTCGCATGAGATCTCGGCCGCAGCGCCGTCCTTTACGTAGCGCACGCGCGGCCGCTCGCTCGCGATGTCGTAGAGGCCGACCCTCTCCGCCTGATAGATCGAAGGCCCGCCGGCGGCGGCGCGCGCCTGCATCAGGTCGCGAGTGATCTCGGTCTGGCCGTAGACCGTGACCCCCTTGCCGGTCAGCCGGCGGAAATCGATGCGCAGCCGGCCGCCGCCGAAGCTGATCTCGATGCCGTCATGCACGAGCCCTTCGCGGCGCAGCCGGTCGCCGATCCCGGCGCGCGCGAGCAGGCCGGCCGTGCCCTCTTCGACAACGCCGGCGCGCACCCGGCCCAGCACGTAGGCGGCGCTGCGCTGCTCGAGGATCGTGTTGTCGACCCCGTGCGTGTGCAAGAGCTGCCCGAGCATCAATCCAGCGGGGCCGGCGCCGATGATCGCGACCTGGGTGCGCAAGGCGGCCTCCCTCGACGCGGCAGCGCGATTGCTGCCACGCCGGCAATAGGATAGGCGCAACCGCCGGGCCGCGTCACGGGGGACCCTTGGGCGGGCGCTTCCGGCTCGCGGCAAGCGTTATGGCCGCCGGGGTCGTCGCCGGGCTGTTCGGCATAGGCGGCGGCGCCGTCATCGCGCCGGGTGCCGTTCGAGGTGCTCCGGCCGCTCGGGGCGGTGCGCATGCAGTTGTGCATCGGCACGGCGCTCGCGATCATCCCGCGGCGCGAGGCTGTTCAAGCTGGACGAAGGTCTATCCGCGAGCGCTGACACGGCCATGGCCGATACGGCGATTTTGCGGATGAGTTTCGGCCATATTTTACGGCAAGCGTGACCCTTGATCGGGCAGGAATGAGCGAATTTGCCGAATTTCTTGACTTTCGCTTGCCCTGGGTGCCGTCGGGGCAATGTGGCAGAAGCAACCATGCCTGAAGATCGTCCGGCCCCTCTGTCCCCTGCACACCGCGAGGCGGTGCGATCAGCGCTCAATGGCGCCTTCGGCTCGGCTGAAATCGACGCGATCACTCTCGTAGGGGGAGGCGCATCCGGAGCTTTCCCTTTCCGCGTCGAGATCGGAGGGCGACGCTACCTTGTCAGGGTGGAAGGTGCCGCGAGTCCCTTGCGGAACCCGCATCAGTACGAGTCGATGCGCATAGCGGCAGAAGCGGGGATCGCTCCAAGGCTTTATCATTTTGATGCGGTAGCGCGGGTCGCTGTGATGGATTTCATCGAGCAGCGGCCGCTGAGCGCCTTTCCGGGTGGAAATTGCGCGCTCGCGAATGCGATTGGTGAAATGCTTCGCCACATACAGGCCACGCCGCCATTCCCGCGCTTCGTCGAATATCTGGACATCGTTGGCAGGCTATGGGCATGGGTCTGCCGGACGGGTCTTTTCGCGCCCGGTGTTCTCGATCCTTGCACGGAGCGCCTGGAGCGTATCCGTGAGACCTATGTTTGGGATGCGGCAAGGTCCGTCTCCAGCCATAATGACCCTGTTCCACGAAACATCCTGTTCGACGGCAAACGCCTCTGGCTGATCGACTGGGAATCAGCTTATCGCAGTGATCCGCTTGTGGATGTGGCAATAACGTTGGACAGCTTCGCGCCCCTGCCCGAGCTGGAGCAAGTACTGCTGCGGGCTTGGCTTGGCCGCATACCTGAAGCCTCACTCTTGGCGCGACTCGTCCAGATACGCGCTCTCACCCGTCTCTACTATGCCGGCGTATTCCTCAGTGCTTCAGCAGCAGCTTCAGGGCCTTTGGCGGACAGCGATCTCACGGCCCCGGCGGTTCCGGAATTCCTGCGTGCGATCCGCGATGGACACATCAAACCTGGCGTTCCCGCGACCAAACACATTTTGGGCAAGATGTATCTTGCCTCGTTTCTGACCGGTACACCTCCGCCAGGCCTTGGCGCTGTCGTCTAACAGAGTCGAGGAAGCATTCGGGGTGTGCCCCTGTTCCAGAAATCTTGAATTTCGCAATGCGCTGGCGCCCTCTGCGCTATCCCCGCAAGTTGCCTCAGAGCCTGTTTGAGTCCGGAAGTGGCGGAATGCGCTCCGCTCCGCTGCCGCGCGGGCCATCTTTCTGATCCGGCCGTCATGGCTTGGCGAGAGAGGCCATACCGGAAGTTCGCCCGCGGGTTTCCGCCCTGCGACATTCCCGGCAGGCGTGGACCGCAGGGCGGAATGCCTTTAGCCCCGGCGAAAGCCGGGGGTAGCGTATTCCGCCGACGTCGCGATATGACGATGACTCAAACGGGTTCCGAGGAGAGCGGGAACGTCAACCCGATTGAGCCGGCCTTCCCCGACGGCGACTCTGGGTTCAGGATACTATGGTCATTGGAAAGGATAGATATGGAAGAAACACTGGACGGAATCCGCAAATCCAATCGGCGCTGGCAGTCCGACGTCATTGTCGATCTGATCAAGCGTTACGGCTTTCCCTATATCGCGCTCAATCCGGGAGCGAGCTACCGCGGTCTGCACGATTCGCTGGTCAATTACGGCGAAAATGATCCGCCCATATTGCTCTGCAACCACGAAAAGATTGCCGTGCAGATCGCGCACGGCTATGCGCGGGCGAGCGGCCAGCCGCTCGTCGCCATTGTCCATGACGTGGTCGGGCTGCTGCACGCGCCGATGGGCATCTATTACGCCTATCTCGATCGCGCGCCGGTGTTCCTCATCGGCGCGACGGGCCCCTTGGCCGAACCCAGGTGGCGTCCCTTCATCGACTGGATCCATTCCGCCAATGTTCAGGGCGAGGCGATCCGCCATATCGTCAAATGGGACTATCAACCGGCCGCCATCGACGGCGTGCCGGACGCCTTCGCCCGCGCCTATTCGATCATGATGAGCGGCCGCCAGGGGCCGATCTATATGTGCTACGACGCGGGACTTCAGGAGACGGAACTCGATCACGAGGTGAAGCTGCCCCCGCAGGACGCCGCCCGGGCGCCGGCGGCGCCGGCGCCCGATCCCGCCGCGCTCACACGAGCGGCCGATGCATTGGCTGCCGCCGAGCGCCCCGTCATCATCGCGGATTTCGCCGCCAGGCCGCCCCATGGCTGGGAGCACGTGATCGCGATCGCCGAAACATTAGGGGCCGCGGTGTGGGACTGCAATTCGCGCCTCAATTTTCCCAGCAACCACCCGCTCAACCTCAGCATAGCGCCGAACGAATGTTACGAGGGCGCCGATGTGGTGCTCGCGCTCGATATCGCCGACTTTGAGAAGCCCACGCATGCCCGCGACATCGCCACCCGTACTGTGGTCAACAGGGTGCCCGAGACGGCGACGTGGATCGATATCGGCTTCACCGATGTCGAGGTCAGCAAGTGGTCGATGGATTACGGCCGCGCCTTCCACGCGCACCATCGCATGACGGCGGACCCCGTCATCGCAACGCCGCAGCTCGTCGCGCTGCTCCAGGAGCGGATCGCCCGGAACCCGGATCTCGCCGGCAAAATCGCCGCGCGCACCGACGAGATTGGCAGGCGGCATCAAAGACTGCGGGCGCAATGGCGCAAGGAGGCCGAGGCGCACGGGGACAGGGTGCCAATGACCGTACGCCGCCTCGCGCTCGAGATATGGCAGGCGATCAAGGATGAAGACTGGGTGCTCACCGCCGGGACATTGCACGAGTGGGCGCGCAAGCTGTGGACCTTCGATCGGCCCTATTGCCACGCCGGGCGTGAGCTTGGCACCGGAACGCAGATCGGCACCTCGCTCGGCGTCGCGCTCGCCCATAAAGGCACCGGCCGGCTGGTCGTCGATCTCCAGCCTGACGGCGACTTGATGTACGACGCCGGCGCGTTGTGGATTGCCGCGAAATACCAGATCCCGATGCTGATCGTCATGTACAACAACCGCGCCTATTACAATGACTGGGACCATCAGATCGCCATGGCGCGCATCCGCGGCACGGATACGGGCCGCGCCCATATCGGCATGGATCTGTCTGGACCGGCGCCCGACTTCACCGGCCTCGCCCGCGCGATGGGCTGGTGGGCAGAAGGTCCGATCGACAACGCCGACGACCTCCAACCGGCGCTCAAACGGGCGATCGCGCAGGTCAAGAAGGGCAAGCCCGCGCTGGTCGACGCGGTGACGCAGCACCGTTAAGACCGAAAGCGGAGCAGACTGCCCGCCACCCCGGCGGGCCGGTCCCTCTTGAGAGCATGACAAGAGAAATCCGAATTATCCTGAGTAGCGCGATGCAGGGGTCACAATGAAAAAATCCGTCGATGTGATCCCATAATCGCCAGCTCCGTGAACGCAGGACCATCCTATACGGAGAGCATGCATAAGGCGGGGCACTGCCCGTACCGAAGGAGCCTCCCCGGCATTTCCTTGCGGGGGCGAGGCGGCGACCGCTGCTGTCGTCCCGCACGTCCGCGGGCTTCCGCGCTTCGAGACGCGCGCCGTCGCCGGATTCGCGACTTCAGTCGGGCTATGCCCTCTCTCGCGAATCCGGCGATATTCGGCCCTCCTGTTTGACATATTCCTCTTATCTTGATTGTTGCATGGCGACATCCTATCCTTTATTTCATAATCCCAAGTCAGGAGCAGGACGATGGCGGACGGACGGGATGAGAACAATGCACCGCATACATCGTCGCAAGCAGACCAGGTCGGCGGTCCGGATCAGGCGGAAACCGGCGGTGAGGTCGCCGAAGCTTTGGCACGTGTGCAGGAGGCAGTTGCCGAGATGAAGGAGGGCGGGCTCCAGGAGTCCTTGGAGACGGCCATCGAGGCGATCGATTCTGCTGTTCGCGAAGCGCCCGGCAATCCGGAGAACGATCAGCTCAGCGCCGTTGCCGACGCATTGGAAGGAGCCCTCGAGGAGGTGGAGAAGGGCAAGGTGGCCAATCTCCTGCCTGTGCTCGAGCAGGCTCAATCGATTGTCGAATCCGACCCCTCTTCGGACTCCTGATCGAACGGCTCCGGGAGCGCATCCGCTCCTCGATCAGGCCGCAGCGAGCCCCATCTCGGGCGCGGGCGCTGACAGCTCCCGCGCCCCGTAGCGAGCGGCGTGCCGGCAGAACTGCCGGAGGTGCGTCCTTTCGCTTCATCGCGACCGGGAGGATGCCGGCCGGATCGCGCAGGGTGCGCGCATCCGGCGCCAGCAGGTGCCGCTGTATCATCGGTCCGGCCCCGAGCAGCCGCACCCGCTCTACTCCGCCGCAAGCGCCCCACGGATCCTTTGCTCCCCGCAATCTTCGGCGTGGGAGGAACGGATCGCTCGGGATGGTGTTGAGGGGCAGGCGCTTCCAGAGATCGGCCTTGTGGTGACCCTTGTGCCAAAAGTGCCGATCTGAAAAGCGCGTAATTTCAATTCTCGGATCGACGCCCGGCCCTCGGCTGCCAGGGCGTTTGGGAGCCTCGATCGACATCGCCCGGCCTCTTGCCGCGTTCTGCGGGAGCGCAGACCATGCCAAACTCACTGCATTCGCTAGAGTCCGAATCCGCATCTCCGTCCCAGGTTGCGCCGGCGGGGACCCCCGGCCTGCGGGGTCTGGTCGGGATCGTAGCCGCCGCCATAGCCGTGGCCGCCCTCTATTTCGGGCGCGAGGTTCTGATCCCGGTCACTTTGGCGATGCTGCTGAGCTTTGTCTTGAGCCCGCTGGTGGAATTGCTGCGGCGGATATGGCTCGGGCGGATCCTGTCCGTCGTTCTCGCCGTCGTGCTGGCCCTTGGCCTGATCCTCGCCCTCGGCAGCGCGATCGGCACACAGGTGGCGCAGCTCTCCGGCAATCTTCCACAATATCAGACGACGATCGAGACCAAGATCGCCGGCCTGCGGAACGCAACGATCAACAAGTTCTCGCAGAAGCTCGGCAGCTTCGGCCATCAGCTCTCCGGTCCCGCGCCGCGCTCCGAAGCGCCTGCACCCGCATCGACCGGAGCGCCGGCGCAGGGGCCGCAGCAAAAGCCGGTCCCGGTGGTGATAACCCAGCCGGCCCCGTCCGTCGTCGAGTTTGGCAAGAATTTCCTGGAGCCGATGCTGTATCCGGTGGCGACGGCGGGCATCATCCTGATTGTGACGATCTTTACGCTGTTGCAGAAGGAGGATTTGCGCGACCGCGCCATCCGGCTGCTCGGCTCGGGCGATCTGCACCGCACCACCGTGGCGATGGACGAGGCCGGGCGGCGGCTCAGCCGTTACTTCCTGACCCAGCTCGGCATCAACGCGAGCTTCGGCGTGATCGTCGGTGTCGGCCTCTACTTCATCGGCGTGCCCAACCCGCTGTTGTGGGGCATTCTCGGCGCATTGTTGCGCTTTGTTCCCTATATCGGATCGTGGATTGCCGCCGCGCTGCCGATAGTCCTGGCGGCGGCCGTCGAGCCCGGCTGGTCGATGGCGATCTGGACGGCGGTGCTCTACGCCGTCACCGAACTGATCATGGGGCAGGCAATCGAGCCGCTCGTCTACGGCCACAGCACGGGCCTGTCCCCGGTTGCGGTGATCATTGCCGCGATCTTCTGGACCTGGATCTGGGGGCCGATCGGGCTGATCATTTCGACCCCGCTGACCCTGTGCCTGGTCGTCCTCGGCCGGCATATCGAGCGGCTCGAATTCTTCGACGTCCTGCTCGGCGATCGCCCGGCCCTGACCCCGACAGAAGGCCTCTACCAGCGCATGCTCGCCGGCGATCCCGACGAAGCGGAAGAGCAGGCCGAGCGCTATCTCGCCGACCGGCCGCTCTCATCCTATTACGACGAGGTGGTGCTCGAAGCCTTGCGCCTTGCTGCCAATGACATGCAGCGCGGCACGCTCGAAGCGCAGCAGCTCGAACAGTTCATCGCCGCGATGGACGAGCTGATCCACGATCTCGGCGAGCGGACCGATCTTCCCTCGGAGACTCCCGAAACCGAGAAGACTGCAGCCGCCGACCGACAGGCATTGCCGAGCGTGCCGGCGGCGGGAGAGGAGGTCGGAGACGACCGGCTGGCGCCGGAATGGCGGACGGAGACGCCGGTGCTGTGCATTGCCGGGCGCGGAGCGCTCGACGAGTTGGCGGCGCGCATGCTCGCCCAGCTGCTCGGCAAATACGGGCTCAAGGTCCGCATCGTGCCGCACGAGGCCGTCTCGCGCACCCGCATCGCCGCGCTCGATGTCGCCGGGATCGCCATGATCTGCGTCTCGTTCATCAGCGCCGGCGGCGGTGCCGCCCGCCTGCGCTACCTGCTGAGGCGGCTGCGCGAGCGCCAGCCCGCTTCCCGCCTGCTTCTCGGCCTGTGGCCGGCATCGGATGCGAACCTCGTCGATGGCGATCTGCGCCGCACCCTGGGCGCCGATTTTTATGTGACCAGCCTGCGCGAGGCCGTGCGAACTTGCCTCGCCGAGGCGAATCTGGCGCCCCGGCCGCAGATGCGGCTCGTTCCTGCGGCGCATGCGTATTCCGGGGAAAGCCGGCCGCCGCTTCCGACATGAAGAGCGCTCGACCGTCGGGCGGTGGTCGGCGCTCTGCTCGGCTCAGCGCGGTGGAGCGAAGAAAGCGCCCGATCCTGTCCGAACCTGGCGGTCCGACGCTAATGGAACGTCCGGCCGCCGTCGACCGCGAGCGCTGCGCCGGTGACGAACGAGGATTCCGCGCCGGTGAGGAACAGGATGGCCTGCGCGATCTCCAGCGGATCCGCGATGCGCTTGAGCGCATACGGCGTCACATCGCGCGGACCGTCCGCCGTCATCGGCGTGTCCACCATGCCGGGGCATATGCTGTTGACGCGGATCGCGGGCGCCAGTTCGGCGGCCAGCGCGCGCGTCAGAGTGACGATGCCGCCCTTGGAAGCGGCATAGGCCGTCATGCCCGGCGTGTTGGGCAGAAGGCCCTGGCCCGATGCGATGTTGACGATTGTCGCGCCGGCTGCCTTGGCCAGCCACGGCAGAACGCAGCGCACAACGATGTAGATCCCGGTCAGGTTCACATCGATCACCCGCCGCCACTCGACAACGCCGACCTCGAGAACCGGCCCGCGCATGACGATGCCGGCGGCGTTGACGATGCCGTCGATGCCGCCCATTGCGGCCGCGCCCCGCTCGACGGCGTGCGCGGCCGAGGCCTCGTCGGTCACGTCAGCCGCGACGGCGAGCCCGCGCGTCTCGCGGGCGACCTCCGTCAATCCCTCGATATTGCGGTCGAGCAATGTCAGCGCCGCGCCTTCCGCGGCGAAGAGCAGCGCGGTTCGCCGCCCGATCCCGGACGCTGCCCCGGTAATCAGGATGCGGCGCTGTTGCAGGCGGCCTGCTTCGGCCATCGTTCAGCCTCCTCCCGTCAAATGAGCGCGCGAGGCTCGGCATTTCCCGTGCGCGGCATGGGCTTCCATCCGACAGAATAGCCGGGGCTCCGGCCCGAAGCGAGGGGACGTGCCCGCAGCCGGCTTCACCGGATTTGTCCACACAACCTTGCCGCCCCTAATTTCTCCCTCTCCCCCGCTGGCCGGGGAAAAGGGTAGGGTGAGGGGGCCGCAGAGGACGGATCCCGGCGTCGCTCCCTCACCGACGTCAGGCATTTTGGATGAGCCTACGGAAATTTGCTTGGGCGCGGGACGGCCTGCAAGCCGAAGTGGAGGAGACACCGGATGGAATACGCAATCACCCCTCTCACCCCGCATACCGGCGCCGAAGTGCGCGGCGTCGATTTGAACGCGGGGGTCGACGGCGGGACCCGCGCCGCATTGAACCGCGCCTTTATCAAATATCACGTGCTGGTGATACGCGGTCAGCAGTTCACTCCGCCGCAATTCATCGCCGCCGCCCAGGTCTTCGGCGCATTGTTCCAGCACGACAAGCGCGAGATGCACGTGCCGGGATATCCGCAGATCTATTATGTCTCGAACGAGCAGACCGTGCCGGGCAAACGCTATATCTCGGGCGAGACCTTTCACACCGACCATTCCAATCATCCGGCACCCCCCAAGGCGACGATCCTGTTCCCGGTCTCCTTGCCGAGCCGCGGCGGCGACACCCAATACGTCAATATGCACGCGGCCTATGACGATCTGCCGGCGGCGGCCAAGGAGCGGATCGCCGGGCTCAGGGCGGTGCATGTTTATCTGAGCAAATACAGCCCGCGCGCATTGCGGCCGTTAAGCGCGGAGAGCGCCCGGCAGGTGCCGCCGCCGGGTGTGCATCCGCTGGTCCGCACCCATCCCGAGAACGGCCGCAAGGCGCTTTATCTGAACCCGGTGCGCATCGAGGGGATCATCGGCATGGCGGATGCGGAAGCGCTTGACCTCGTCAGTGAGCTGATGGCGCACGCGATCCAGAAAAAATACGAATACCGCCACCAATGGCATTACGGCGACTTCGTGATCTGGGACAACCGCAGCGTCATTCACAAGGCCAATCCGGATTACGACATGAACGAGCGGCGATACCTCTATCGCCTGATGCTGGAGGGTGAGGCGCCGGTCTGACCAAGGAGGCGAGCCATGACACGGAGCTTCGACATCGTGATCCTGGGCGGCGGCAATGCCGGAATGGGCGTGACTGTGGCGACCCGGGAGGCGGGGCTTGCGGTCGCCATGATCGAGCCGGACCTGCTCGGCGGCACCTGCCCCAACCGCGGCTGCATGCCGAAGAAGGTGCTGGTCGCGGCCGCGCACGCCCTCGACGAAATCGCGCGCGCCCAGGCGCATCACATCGCGGTCGGCAAGCCGGTCTTGGACTGGGCGGCGCTGATCGACCGGGAGAAGGCGATGGTCCGCCCGATCCCGGCCTCCCTCGGGGAGCTGATGAACCGGCGCGGCGTTGCCGTGATCCGCGGTCACGGCCGCTTTGTCGGGCCGAACGCCGTCGCGGTCGACGGCGAGACCCTGGAGGCCAGGCACATCGTCATTGCCACCGGCTCGACGCCACGCAGATTGCCGTTTCCGGGCGCCGAATTGATGACGACCTCCGACGACGTGCTGAGCGAGCGCGAATTGCCGGCCGCGGTGGTGTTTGTCGGCGGCGGGGTCATCGCGCTCGAATTCAGCCATGTCTATGCCCGCGCCGGAGCCAGGGTCACGATCCTGGAAATGCTGCCGCGTCTGCTCGCCAACATGGATGCGGACGCGGTCGCGCAGCTGCATGCCGAGACCGAGCGGATCGGCGTCGCCATCCACACCGGGGTTGAGATCCGGCGGATCGAGCGGGCAAAGGACCGGCTGCGCGTGACTTACCGGGAAGGCGGAGCCGAGCGCGCCGTCGAGGCCGACCGCGTGGTCAACGGCGCCGGCCGGATCGCCGCCGTCGACGGGCTCGATCTTGCCGCCGGCAGTGTTGCGGCGGAGGGCGGGCGGATCGCGCTCGACGCCACTCTGCGCTCGACCTCGAACCCGGCGGTCCATGTCTGCGGCGACGCGGTCGCCGCGACCCCGCAATTGTCGCCGATCGCGACCTATGAGGGGCGGATCGTCGGCCGCAATATCGTCGACGGCCCGAAGCATCGGCCCGATTACGCCGGCATCCCCTCCTGCGTCTTTACCGTGCCGGCGCTGGCGAGCGTCGGCTTGACGCAAGCGGCCGCCGAAGAGCAGGGACTCCAGCTCCGCGTCGAGATCAACGATCTGCATACGTGGCTGTCGGGCCGGACCTATGCCGAGACCGCAGCCTGGGCAAAAGTGCTGATCGAGCGGGAGACGGACCGTATCCTCGGCGCGCACATCCTCGGGCATGCCGGCGAGGAACTGATCCACCTCTTTGCATTGGCGATCAAGCACGGCATCAAGGCCGGCGAGATCAGGGACCTGATCTACGGATTTCCGACCTTCTCTGCGGACATCAAGTCGATGCTGTAGGCGGGAAGAGCCTGTCTCTGTAGGGGCGATACGAGCAGGCGAGGCCGAGAGCGAAGCATCGGAGGGGTTGAGCAATAATGACGGGACAAGGCGTGGGGATGTGGGCATCCCCTAGGGCGGAGGCCGGTGTCCAGGCTTCCGCGGCACGAACGGATGATGGCTAGTACGGCATTGCCATTGCTGCTTCGCTCAGCCGAGCGTGCTCCCGGCTCGAACATTACAAGACGTCGCTACACCGTTTGGCCGCCATCGATGACCATGGCGTGTCCGACGACGAAGGCGGCCGCGTCCGAACACAGCCAGACGACGGCCGCGGCGATCTCCTCGGGCTTCCCCATCCGTCCGACCGGCTCCTGCGCGATCACCCTCTGCCACCCCTCCGGGGTGCCGCCGCTGAACCGCTCCATCATCGGGGTTTCGATGATGCCGGGGCACACGGCGTTGATGCGGATATTCGCCTTCGCGTAGTCGAGGGCCGCTGCCTTCGTGAGGCCAACGATGCCGAATTTCGCGGCGCAGTACGCGGCCTGGCCGACAATGCCTTTGACCCCGGCTCCCGAGGAGGTGTTCACGATCGCGCCGCCCCCCTGCTTCAGCATCAGGAGGATCTCGTATTTCATGCACAAAAACACGCCGCGGAGATCGATATTGACGATCCGGTCCCACGCCTCTTCCGTGACATCGGCTGCCGGCATGATCGGCTGTTCGACACCGGCGTTGTTGAAAGCGAAGTCGAGGCGCCCGAACGCTTCGACCGCCTTGTCCAGCGCGGCCTTCACGTCCTCGGCCCGCGTCACGTCGCACCTGACGGCGCGCGCCCGTCCGCCGGCCTCTTCGATCATGCGGGCCGTCTCCCGGTTGCCCTCTTCCGAAACATCAGCGACCACGACGCTGGCGCCCTCACGCGCGAACGCCAGCGCCGCGGCGCGGCCGATGCCGTTCGCCGCCCCGGTTACGAACGCGATCTTCCCCGCAAATCTCCCATTCTCGTTCGGCATGGTTCGCTCCTATTCGCCTTGCTCGCCTCCGCTCTTCACGAGCGTGCCGCCCTTTAGAGCAGCTTGTCCGGCGTGATCGGCAGTTCGCGGACGCGCTTGCCTGTAGCGTGAAAGACTGCGTTGCTGATTGCCGCTGCGACGCCAACGATGGGGAGCTCGCCAAGGCCCTTCACGCCGAGCGGGTTCACGTGCGGGTCGTGCTCCTCGACAAAGATCACATCCATGACAGACGGCGCGTCGGCGTGGACCGGAACCGCGTATTCGGCAAGGTTGGCGTTGGTGACCCGCCCGTTGCGCGGATCCACGACAGAGTGCTCCATCAGCGCCATGCCGATGCCGCCGATCATGCCCCCGATGCACTGGCTGCGGCTCGTCTTGGGGTTGACGATGCGGCCCGCGCCATAGGCGCCGACGATGCGCCGCACGCGGGTCTCGCCGAGATCGGGATCGACCGCGACTTCCACGAACACGGCCCCGAACGCGTGCATCGAAAAGTGTTGGCTCGCATCTCCCGGTTTCGAGTCGACCGAGACCTCGACGGGCTGGCCGATGCGGCGCATCGCCTCCGCAAGGTCGTTGGCGCCGCCGCGCGCGAGCGCATCCTCGCGCGCCTTCCGACAGGCGGCCTGCACAGCGCTGCCGACGCTCGCCATGGTCATCGAGCCGCCCTCCGGGGGCGTCTTTGGCAGTCGCGTATCGCCGAGCGTGAACTTCACCCGCTCGATCGGCAGGCCCAGAGCCTCGGCCACCACCTGCGTCATCGACGTCCAGGTGCCCGTCCCGATGTCACTCAACGCGCTCGCCACCTCGGCGGTGCCGTCGGGCAGGAGACGCGCCCTGGCGGACGCGGGCGCGAAGTTCATCGGATAGGTCGCGGTCGTCATGCCCCAGCCGATCAGCAACCGGCCATCGCGCATCGAGCGCGGCTCTGGATTGCGTCGGCTCCATCCGAAGCGCTCGGCGCCGATCCGGTAGCATTCCTTTGTCGAGCGGCTTGAGAACGGCAGCTTCTTGAACTCGTCCTGCTCCGGCTCATTGCGCAGACGGAGTTCGACCGGGTCGATGTTCAGCGCCGCCGCGAGTTCGTCCATCGCGCATTCGAGCGCAAAGGCGCCGCTTGCCTCGCCGGGAGCGCGCATCCAGGTCGGGGTGTGCACGTTCATGCGTGCGAGGCGATCACGCGTGTAGACGTTCGGGCACGAATACAAGAACCGGGTCGCGTCGAGGAGCGCCTCCGTATATTCCTCGTAGGTGGATGTCTCGTGAAAGGCGTCGTGGACGATCGCATTGAGGCGACCGTCGCGCGAGGCGCCGAGGGCGATGCGCTGGACTGTATCCGGGCGATAGCCCGTCCCGTAATACATCTCGCGCCGCGACAGCATGATCTTCACGGGCCGGCCGGTGACGCGGGCGCCCAGCGCTGCCAGCGTCACGTGCGACCAGGCCCGCAGCCCGGAACCGAAGGCGCCGCCGACGAAGGGAGAGATGACCCGGATGTTTTCCGCCGAAATGCCGAAAATGGCGGCGATCTCCTCGGCCACGCCATCCACCCACTGCGTCTTGTCCCACAGCGTGAGGCGGTCGCCGTCCCAGGCGGCGATCGTGGCGTGCAATTCGATCGGATTGTGGTTCTCGCGCGGGATCACGTAGGTCTGGTCGGTCTTGGTCTCGGCGCTCGTGAGCGCCGCTTCGGGATCGCCGCGCCGCGTTTCAGGCGGCCGTGTCGAGTCCTGGTCGGTCTGCTGCTGCGTCGGCAGAACCGGCTCGACACGGGCTATGTCGGTGACCGCGGTTTCGGGTGCATAGGTCACGCGCGCCAATGTGGCCGCGTAGCTCGCCTGCTCCAGGGTTTCGGCGACCACGAGTCCAATGGGATCGCCTTGATGATTGACGCGATCGTCCTGCAGTACGTGGAGCCGCTCGCCCACCGTCGGGTCGGTGAAACCCTTGTGCGGGTGATAGGCGAGCCGCGGCGCGTTCCGATACGTGAGCACGGCGAGGACCCCCGGCGCGCGTTCCGCCGCGGTGCCGTCGATGGAGGCGATGCGGCCGTTCGCGATCGTGCTCCGCATAATGGCGCCATATGCCTGGCCCGGTGCGTCGAATTCGGCGGCGTAGGTGGCGCCGCCGGAGACCTTCTTTCGGCCATCGATGCGGCTGACGGATTGTCCGATCACTGCGGCTGTCATGCGCGGGCTCCCACGATTTCGACGGCGCGCACAATGGCGCGCTGCATCAGTTCGATCTTGAAATCGTTGCGCCCGTACCCCCGCGCGCCCTCGGCGGCCAGCGCCGCCGCCGCGCGGAGCGCCGCCGGATCGAGGCTGGCTCCGGCCAGGGCCGCCTCGACGCGGGGAACGCGCCAGGGCCTGGTTCCGACGCCGCCGAGCGCGACACGGGCCTGCCGGATGCGCGCGCCGTCCATGTCGAGCGCCACCGCGGCCGAGACCAGCGCAAACTCGAAGGAGGCGCGGTCGCGCAGCTTGAGGTAATGCGAGCGCCGCGCCGCTGGATTGGCCGGTACCGTGATGGCGGCGATCACCTCGCCCGGCTCGAGCACCGTCTCGATGTGCGGGCCGGCGTCGGGCAGGCGGTAAAGCTCGGCGAGCGGCACGTTGCGCTGCCCGCCGGCCCCGCGCAGCTCGACGGCCGCGTCGAGCGCAACCAGCGCGACCGCGAGGTCCGACGCATGGGCGGCAATGCAATGCTCGCTCGTGCCGAGCACGGCATTCCAGCGGTTCTCGCCGCCGATTGCGGCACAGCCGGAGCCCGGCGCGCGCTTGTTGCAGGCGGCGTAGCCGACATCGCGGAAATAGGGGCAGCGAGTCCGCTGCAGCAGGTTGCCGCCCATGGTCGCCTGATTGCGCACCTGCGGGCTTGCCGAGTTCAGCAGCGCCTCGGAAATGACCGGAAAGTGCTCGACGACCGCGGGGTGGGCGGCCACTTCCGCCATCGTCGCGGCAGCGCCGAGCCTGAAGCCCTGCGGTCCGACGTCGATGCGATTGTCGAGCAGCCCGGCGAGATTGACCAGCCGCTCAGGCCGGCGCACATATTCCTGCAGGAGCTGCACCATATCGGTGCCGCCGGCGATGTATTCGGCCGGCGCGTCGTTGCGGCCGGCCTGGGCCCGGAAAGCCAGGGCGGCGGCCAGGTCGCGAGGCCGTTCGAGGGTGAAAGGATGCATGGCTCAACCTCCCCGGCTGGAACCGGTGCCGGCCGCCACGTCCTGAATGGCCGCGACAATGTGGTCGTACGCGCCGCAGCGGCACAGATTGCCGCTCATCCACTCGCGGATTTCCTGCGGCGAGCCGGTGTGGCCTTCGGCGATGCAGGCGACGCCGGCCATGATCTGCCCGGGCGTGCAATAGCCGCACTGGAAGGCGTCGCGCTCGATAAAGGCGAGTTGCAACGGATGGAGCCGCTCGCCTTGGGCCAGGCCCTCAATGGTCGTGATCGCGCGCCCGTCCATAAGGGCGGCGAGCCAAAGGCACGATTTCACGCGCTTGCCGTCCATCAGCACGGTGCACGCGCCGCACTGGCCGAGACCGCAGCCTTTCTTCGAGCCCGTAAGATGCAGGTGCTCGCGCAGCGCGTCGAGCAGCGTGGTGCGCGGATCGAGCGCCAGCCGGTGCTCGGTCCCGTTGACGCGCAGCACGACCTCGAGCGGAGCCGGCACCGCTTCAGCACCCTGCGCGGCCGCCCGCGATAGTGTTCCAGGCATGAATTGCTCTCCTACCAGAGCGCCGCCGGTCACCGCGGCGAGTTCCAGCAGTTCCCGTCGGGTCACATCGGAGTTGGTCATCGTCAGCTCGCTTGAGCTTTGATTTCGCGCGCCGCTCCCATTAAGGGCGGACTGCCGCACCACTCGACCAAGATCTAAGGCATGGCTCCCTTCCGATTAGGCGCTATAATCTGCAAAGACCTAAGCAGAGTCGATAAATGCAGCGCGGAAGTTTGGATGACCTCCGGGCACTCGTCGCGGTGGGGCACGAGCGAAGTTTCACGAAAACGGCGGCAAAGCTTGGCGTTTCGCAATCGGCGCTGAGCCAGATCATCCGTCAACTTGAGGCGCGGCTTGGCGTTCGTCTTTTAACCCGCACGACGCGCAGCGTTTCGCTGACCGCGGCGGGCGAGCGCCTGGTCGGCACGGTTGCCCCACGGATTGAGGAGATCGACGCCGAACTCGCCGCCGTGAGCGAACTTCGCGAAAAGCCTGCCGGCACCATTCGGATCACCGCCATGGAATACGCGACGGATGCGATCCTTCTGCCCAAGCTTGCGAAATTCCTGCACGATTATCCGGACATCAAGGTCGAGATCGTTATCGACTACGGACTGACGGATATGGTCGCTCAGCGCTTCGATGCTGGCGTTCGCAGCGGCGAGCAGGTGGCGAGCGGCATGATAGCCGTGCGTATTGCGCCGGACATGCGCATGGCGGTTGTCGGGTCCCCATCGTACTTCAAGAATCGATCGGAACCGAAGAAGCCGCAGGACCTGATCGGTCACAACTGCATAGCCTTACGCCTGCCGCATGGTGGCCTATACGCCTGGGAGTTCGAGAAAGGGGGACGCCAACTGAAAGTTCGCATTGAAGGCCAACTCATTTTCAACACCACAGCACAAATCTTGAATGCGGCGTTGGCCGGAGTCGGACTGGCTTATATGCCGGAAGGGATGGCGCAGCCCCACCTGGCCCAAGGTCGCCTTGATCGCGTGCTTGAAGACTGGTGCCTTCCCTATCCCGGCTATCATCTCTGGTATCCAAGCCGCCGCCAATCCTCGGCGGCCTTTGCCCTGCTGGTCGATGCACTGCGATACCGAGGATAGAGGCTGCGGCGACGGGCGTCACCGTGCCGAAGCCGGGCTTCAGCGCCGAAACTGTCCGTGTTTTCGCCAAAGAACGCGCCCGCGCACCGAGATCCTCAGCACGCCCGCTGCTGCGGATGGGCAGACGCGTCGGCTACAGTGTAGCGCCTCCGTCTATTGCGACCTCGGCGCCAGTGATGTAGCCGCTTTCCTCGGACAGCAGGAACAGGACAAGAGAGGCGACCTCGTCGGCGGTTCCCATGCGCTTCATCGGGACCAGCTGCAACCGCTGCTGGTTCTGTTCGGGAGTGCGGACTTTCAGCATCTCAGTGTCGATCGGACCCGGGTGCACGGAGTTCACCCGGATTTTGCGCGGAGCGAGATCGATGGCCGCCGCTTTGGTCATGCCGCGCAGCGCCCATTTGGTGGCGCTGTAGGCGATCGCGCCGGGAGATCCGCGCAGACCGGCAACGGATGAGATGTTGACGATCGAACCGCCGCCCGACTGTTCCATCAACGGCACCACGGCCTTCATGCCGAGAAAGCAGCCGAGCTGGTTGACCCGCATGTGCTGCTCGAACAGCGCGGCGTCGGTCTCCATCAGGCGGCGCGGCTGGTAGATGCCGGCATTATTGACGAGACCATGCAGGCCGCCGAACCTTTCCGCCGCCGCGACCGCCATTTGCCAGTCCCGTTCCTGCGTCACGTCATGCCGCAAGAATGTTGCCGCATCCCCGAGTTCCGACGCGAGCCGGCGGCCCTCCGCCTCGAGCACGTCGCCAATGACGACCCGCGCTCCTTCGGCGGCGAACAGGCGAGCCTCGGCGGCGCCCTGCCCGCGCGCCCCGCCGCTGATCAGTATGATTTTTCCCCTCAAGCGGTCCATCTTCTCCTCCATTCCCTCGCCCTCGCCCGAGTCGCCGCGCGCGCTCAGCGGAGGCGCTGGTATTTTTGGAGGGTGCGCAGATTGTCGGGCCGCGGTTCGTCCGGGAACAGCCCCGGCCACAAGGTCCAGCACACCTCGGCGACATAGAGATCGCCGCGGCTGTCGACGGCCAGACCGTGCGGCCCGATGAATGAGGTCGGCGCCCGTCCGGCAAACGGGTCGCCGATCCGCGACAGCAATTTGCCCTGATTGTCGACGATGCTGACCCGGGGGCCGAGATTGGCGTTGCGGCGATTGACCGACAGTTCGCCGATATAGCAGACCGGATGGCGAACATAATCCATGTAAAGCCCGCAGGGCCGGTGCAGGTTGTTCCACTGGGTCTCGTACTTGCCGTTGCCGTCGAAGACCTGGACCCGGTGGTTCTCGCGGTCGGCAACATAGACCCAGCCATCGGCATCGGTGCAGATGTTGTGGACCAGGTTGAACTGGCCGGGATCGCTGCCGGGCTCGCCCCACGACAGCAATAATTTGCCGTCGGGCGCGTATTTGTGAACCTTGGCGTTGCCGTAGCCGTCAGAGACATAGATCTCGCCTTCCGGCGAGAGGGCGGTATGGGTGCACCGGTTGAACGGTTCGCCGCTCAGATAGGGCGCCGGCGTGCCGGGAACGCCCAGCTCGAGCAGCACCTTGCCGTCGAGCGAACATTTGCGCACAAAATGTCCGCCGTCGTCGGTCAGGTAGATCGAATCGTCCGGGCCCATATGGACGCCGTGCGCCCGAATGTATTGGCCCTCGCCCCAGGAACGCAAAAAATTGCCGTCGCGATCGAAAACGATGACCGGGTGCTCGCCGCGCGTGAAACAATAGACATTGTCTTGTCTATCGACGCCGACCGCCGCCACTTCCTTGAATGACCAGTCGTCCGGCAGTTTCGCCCAATTTTCCTTGATCTCGTATTTATAGTCGCCCTGGCCAACGATCGTCGCCATCTCAGGCCCTCCCTGAATCGCTAAGGCTGAGCCTATCCAACCCTCCGCTGCGAAACAATCCGATCGATCGCTGTCTCTTGCACACCCGGCCCGCGCCGTCCACGATGGCGAATGCCCGTGCGCCTCGCCCGCCCTCGCCGGTCAGAGAGGAGTTCGTCGCCATGGAATTCGGCATGTTTCACCAGTTTCCCGCATTGCCGGGGCGCACCGACGCGGACACCTTCGCGGAGGCGTTCGCGCAAATCGAGGCGGCCGAAGAGCTGGGTCTCGATGTCCTATGGCTGGCCGAACTCCATTTCGACCCGCAGCGCTCGGTCCTGTCGGCGCCGCTCAGCATTGCCAGCGCCGTCGCCGCGCGGACCCGCCGCATCAGGATCGGCATTGCCGTTCAGGTCTTGCCGCTGTGCCACCCGCTGCGCTTGGCCGAGGAAGCGGCCACGGTCGATCAGATCAGCCGCGGCCGGCTGATTTTCGGGGTCGGCCGCAGCGGCCTGCCGCGCACCTATGAAGACTATGGCGTGTCCTATGCGGAAAGCCGCGACCGTTTTGTCGAAGTTCTCGACATCGTCGAGCAGGCGTGGTCGCAGCCGGCCGTCTGCTACGAAGGCAAGTACTACAATTTCAAGAATATTGCCGTCACGCCGAAGCCGTTCCAGAAGCCGTATCCGCCGATCCGCATCGCCGCCGCCAGCCCCGACACCTATCCGGCGGTCGGCACGCGCGGTCTGCCGATCTTCATCAATGCCCGCCATGGCTCCTTTTCCGAGTTCGCTCCGGCGATCCGGGAATACCGCGAAGCCTATGCCTCAGCCGGACATCCGGGGCGCGGCCGGGTGTATCTGCGGGTCCCGACCTATCTCGCGGAAACCGAGAACCGCGCGCGAGAAGAGCCGCGGGAGAGCCTGATGCATTTCTACCGCGAGCAGGCCGAGCGGCTCCGGGACTCGATGATCCGCGGCGGAACCCGCGCCGTAGAAGGCCGGGCCGAACGACTTCAACGCCTCGAAAACCTGACCTATGCCGAGGCCTTGCAGGGCCAGGTGCTGATCGGAACGCCGGAAACGGTCGGCGAGCGTCTGCGCGCCTTGCAGCAGGAGCTTGGCGTCGACGGCATCCTTGCCGAGCTGAATTGCGGTGGTCTGATCCCGCACCCGCAGGTCATGACCGCGCTCCGCCTCCTCTGCGAGGAGGTCATGCCGCAATTGCAGCGAACGGCACCCGACCCGATCGGCAATCTTTCGGCTCAAGGCCATCAAGCGCCAGATGTACGGCCGAGCTAAGTGGTAAATCCGGTAAGTTGAGCGGGATTTTTCGGACTGCTGATGGCTTACAGAATGCTTGGCTGTCCTGGAGTCCCTGTCGTCCCAAATTTAGCCCTCATTTAGCGGATGCACCACTAAGCAACATTTCGTAGGTTGGTACACACATCGTCATGCGCGGTCCAACACTCTTGTCGTCCCGGCGAAAGCCGGGACCCACGGCTCCGCTGCGCCGAGCCTTTCAGGCACAGCATTTTCGTACCAACGATCATCGACTCGTACCGCGGAAGGGTGGATCCCGGCTTTCGCCGGGATGACGGGGACGGGGCTGCGGTGTGTATGAACCAACAGAATTTTGCTTAGAGCCCGTTTCGAAACTCCGCTCCGACACAGAATATGGTACTTCTCTGTAGCATTGGTCGCTATATGTAGCGGTTTTGGATAGTTTCGAAACGGGCTCTTAGTGGTGCATCTGGCAAAAGAGGGTCACATTTGGAATGGCAACGACGCCAAGGCAGCCAAGCAGGCCACAAGCCATCAGCAGCCCGAAAAATCCCGCTTAACTTGCCGGATGGACCACTTAGTCTCGATCGGCTCGAACGCCGTTTCTTGCCGGCGGCGTGATTACCAAAATCTGATAGGGAATGGCCGAGACAAGCCCGGATTTGAGGGTTTGGAGGATCGGATGCGATTGCGATTGGCCCTCGCGCTGTTGCTCGCCTGCGCCGGCCTCGCCGAGGCGCAGCAGGCGCCGGGACCGGTCGGCAGCCCGAGCGGGCCGTGGCGCGAACAGATGCACTGGATCCCGCTCGATGTCGGCAATGCGCGCTCTCTGCTCTCTGCGCGCGTGTGCCGGCCGGCGGGCGAGGCGCCGGCGCGGGTCGTCGTGATCGCGCACGGCTCGCCGCCGTTGGCCTTCCGCCGCCCGACGATGGCGCCGGCCGCCTGCAACGGCGAAGCGGCGCGCTGGTTTCTCGACCGCGGCTTTGTCGTGGTCGCAGCGATGCGCCGCGGCTACGGTTCAAGCGGCGGGAACTGGGCCGAGGGCCTCGGCGGCTGCGAGAACGCCGATTTCCGGCATGCCGGGCTCGAGACCGCGCGCGACCTTGCCGCGATCGTCGATTACGCCGCGAGCCTGCCCTTCGCCCGGCCGCAGGGAATTGTTCTGGTCGGCCAGTCGGCCGGCGGCTGGGGCGCAATCGCTTACGATTCGCTGCCGCACCCTCGGGTCAGCGCGATCGTCAACATGGCCGGCGGCCGCGGCGGCCACCGCGACCTCCGGCCGAACACCAACTGCCGCCCCGACCTGCTCGCGGCGGCTGCGGGCGCGTTCGGCCGCGGCGCAACGACCCCGATGCTGTGGATCTACACCGCGAATGACAGCTATTTCGCGCCGTCGATCGCCGCCGCGATGTACGACGCTTATACCCGCAACGGCGGCCGGGCCGAGTTTTACCCGCTCGGCCCCTATGGCAGCGACGGTCACCGGCTCTTTTTTGGCCGCGGCGGCTCGCAGATCTGGGGCCCTCTGGTCGAGCGCTATCTCGCCTCGCGCCCCGCGCAATAGTCCCGCCGCCTCACCGTCTCCGCACCGCCTCCCCCATCCGTGTAACAATCTCCCTCAGTATCGCCGCCGGCGTCGCGAAATTCAGCCGCGCGAACCCTGCGTAATCCGCACCAAAGGTCTCGCCAAAATTCAGCCCGACCCTGGCCTGATCCAGAAAGAACTGCCCGGCCGGGCACGACAATTCCAGCGCCCGGCAATCGAGCCAGGCCAGATACGTCGCCTCCGGCACCCGCATTGTCACACCCGGAAGTTCGGCGGCGAGCGTCGCCGCCAGCCAATCGCGGTTCGCCCGCAACTGCGCGAGAATCTCATCCAGCCACGGCTGCCCGTCATCCCACGCCGCGACCGTGGCATCGACCCCGGTCACCCCCGGCGAGCCAAGCAACCGCGACGGGATGCGCTTCTCAAACGCCTCCTTCAGCGCGGGCGCGCCAAAATGCATGACGGCGCAGCGCAGAGCTGGGATGTTGAAACTCTTGGTCGCCGAGGTGATGGTGATGGTGCGCGCCGCGATCTCCGGATGGAGCGACGCGAGCGGAATATGCGTGTTGCCGGGATAGACGATGTCCGCATGGATCTCGTCGGACACCACCACCAGATCATGCCGGATCGCGAAGTCCGCCACCTCTTCCAGTTCTGCCCCGGTGAAGGCGCGCCCGGTGGGGTTCTGCGGATGGCAGAATATCAGCATGCGCAGGCGCGGATCACGGGCTGCCTCATAGGCGCCCAAGTCCAGCACCCACCGCGTGCCGTCATCGCGCATCGGGTTGGCGATCAGGCGGCGGCCCGTATCCTCGATGGCGCGCATGAAGGGCGGGTAGGAAGGAAGCTGCAACAGGATGGCGTCGCCCGGTTCGCTGAACGCCATGACCGAGGAGAAGCTGGCCTGCACCAGATCGCCGATCGCGATCGTGTCGGCGGGATCGGTATGCCAGCCAAAGCGCCGCTCCATGCGGCGGACGAAGGCCGCGGCCAGCACGCCGTCGCGCGCGGCGTAGCCGTATTCCTGGTCTCGCGTCAGGCGCGCCAGCGCAGCGGTGATCGAGGGCGCGACGCCGAAATCCATGTCTGCGACCCATGCCGGCAGCACGTCGGGCGGAAACTTGTGCCATTTGTTCGTGCGCCGCGCCCGCAACCTGGCGATGTCGAAGTCGGTTGCCCCGGTCGTTGTCATGGGTCTTCCCTCCACTGTCGCGCGCCGCCCCCGGAGGCGGCGAGGATCAGCGGGTTTATCCCCCAGCGGCGACGCCTGCACCACATCAAGAATTCGAATTGTAGAAGACCGTTCTCTCACCGCGACACGAGCGCCTCGGAGAGCAAAAGAGCGCGAGATCATCCTTCCCGCCTCATGGCCCTTATGGAGTGACAGGCGCGTCCAGAGGGTCGCTCTTGCGGATCGCCGCCGCATGCGTGAACGAGTCCGCATTGTCTTTCAATGGGACCATCTTACTCAGCTGCCATTTCCGCTAGCCCGGCGAGACGTATGAACTGGATCCATTCGTGCCTGTCGAGATTTTAACCGCCCGAAGTCTACCCTATTGCTTGAAGAAGAACGCTGCGGCGTTTACCGGACACTGGTCGCGCACTTCGCGCACCCAGGCCTTGGCGGCGCGCGCGTTCGGCATTCACCCGATCCATTTCTCCGGAGCAGACGCGCTGCGCACCGAGCTGGCGGATTTGGGGTTTCTGTAGGGTCGGTCAAGCGGAGCGCAACCCAGCGGATGCCGCGACCGTAGCGCCACGCGTGATCCGCGGATCTTTATCGAGGCGAAGGACCGCTCGCCACCCGAGCGGAGGAACCCGCAGCCCGAATGACTACCGAATTACTAAGCTCGACTTTGGCCATTTGAGGGATTCAGCTAATGAAATCAATCGTTTAGTCCTTTGGCTGAAATTCAGTCGGTTTTCAGCCTTTTCAGAGACTTACGCAATGAAATGGCCAAAGTCGAGCTAAGCGCCTGTCCGGAAACATTTTAATGAATTTCATCGATTTGATCGTCATTCCCGCGCAAGCGGGGATCCAGGAGCCCAGTGCTCCAGCGCTTGCCCTGGACCCCCGCTTTCGCGCTAGGGAGTGTACATATCTTTTCCTTGCCGTGCTGGAGCAATTACTATAATCGTCATGCTCGGACTTGTTCCGGGCATCCACGCCTTTCCACACCTCAAGTGTTCGCCGGTGCGGCACTGCGTGGATGGCCGGGTCAAGCCCGGCCATGACGATAAACAGCTGATATTACACATAAAGATTTGTACACTCCCTAGCGCTTTCGCGGGGGTGACGGTAAGTTTTTTAGACTATGAGTCATGTTTCCGGACGGACATTAAATGACAGCTTCGAGGCAAGTGCCGCCCTCCACAGCCGTACCGTTTTGGCCGCATCCCGTCGCATCACCTTTTGCCGCCGGCGGCTGGTAGCCATTCAAAGAAGTTCGAGGGTCCCCGGTTCGCTTGACGGCGCACCGCTCCGATACTCTTCAAGCGTTTCGATGACGCACGGACTCTGCTGCAGTATATCATGCAAGGGAGAGACGCGGCGCCCGCTGGCCGGGGCATGCGCCGCCATACACATCAGGAGGGGGGATGCGACAGAAGCTTTTAGGCCTCGTCGGCGCGGCATTATGCGGCGCCGCGCTGGCGATGCCCGCGGTGGCGCAGACCGTTGTCAAGATCGGCCTGATCAACAGCTTCACCGGTTTCGTCGCGCAGGCCGCCGACGAGGGAGAGAAGGGCGCGGACCTCTACGTCAAGGACCACCTGAAGGACCTGCCGCCCGGCGTCACGCTCGACATCATCAAACGCGACGACACTTCCAACCCGGCGGTCGGCAGGCGGCTTGCCCAGGAACTGATCACCCGCGATCACGTGCAGCTCCTGACCGGCATCGTGCTGTCGCCGGTCGCCGCGGCGGTCGCGCCGCTGACTGCCCAGGCGAAAATCCCCCTGGTGCTCGACATGGCGTCGGCCGGGGTCGAGATCCCGCGGCTCTCCCCCTATGTCGTGCGCGACACGTTTACCTTGTGGCAGGTCGCCTATCCGATCGGCAAATGGGCTGCTGCGCAGGGCTGGAAGACGGGTTACACCGCCGTCACCGACTTCATCGCCGGGCATGACGCCGAGGCCGCCTTTACCAAGGCCTCCACCGACGCCGGCGGCAAGATTATCGACTCCGTCCGCTACCCGCCGGCCAACCCCGATTTCTCGCCGTTTGTGCAGCGGATCCGCGACGCCCATCCGCAGGTTGTCTTCATCTTTGTGCCGGCAGGGACGCAGGCCATTGCGATGATGAAAGCGATCAAGGATTTCGGGTTGCGAAGGCCGGCATTCATATCGCCACGACGCAGGACCTGCTGCCCGACGAGGATATGCCGCACATGGGCGACGAGCCGTTGGGGCTGATCAGCGCCGGCACCTATTCGACCGCCGCCAAGCGCCCCGCCAACCGCGCCTTTCTCGCCGAATGGAAGCGCATGTACGGCGACAGCGCGATTCCCGATTTCTTCTCGGTCGACGGCTATGACGGCATGCACATGATCTTCGACATGATCCGGGCAACAAAGGGCAAATTTACCGCCGACCAGGCGATGGACTTCTTCTCGCACTGGAAGGACCCGAACAGCCCGCGCGGCCCGATCAGCATCGACCCGCAGACCCGCGACATCATCCAGAACGTCTATATCCGCCGCGTCGAGAGGGTCGGCGGCAAATTGGAAAACGTCGAGATCCAAACGATCCCCAACGTCAAAGATCCTTGGGCCGAACTGCACCCCATTAAATAGCCTGCGGCCATGCACCTCGCCCTCTGCCTTCCGATGCCGGAGGCGTGGATTTTCTCCTGGCCCGGCCGGCGCGACGAAGGACGGGGCGAGCAGCGCTTACGGGCATTGCGATGAGCGCGACGCTCGTCGCGACGATCAGCGTGCTGTTTCACGGCGTCGCGTTTGCGATGGTGCTCTACCTGATTTCGGTCGGGCTGTCGGTCACGATGGGGTTGATGGGTTTTGTCAACCTCGCGCACGGCGCCTTCGCGATGCTCGGCGGCTATGTGCTGACAACGCTGATGAGCCGTTTCGGCGTGCCGTTTCTACCGGCAGTCGCCGCCGCCGCGGTGCTGACCGGCCTGTTCAGCATCCCCATCGAGCGGCTGCTCTACGCTCGCTTCTACGGCGGCGACGAACTCGATCAGGTGCTGCTGACGATCGGCCTCATCTTCATGTCGGTCGCGGGGGTCACCTGGTTTTGGGGGCCGCTGGTGCAGCCGGTGCAGCCGCCGGCATGGCTGTCGGGCGAGATCAGTCTTGGCTTTCGCAATTTCCCGACTTACGGCGTGTTTCTGATCGCCTTCGGGGCGGCGCTGGCGACCCTGTTGTGGCTGGGACTCGAACGGACCCCGTTCGGCGTGCAGATCCGCGCCGCGGTCGACAATTTGAAGATGGCGCAGGCGATCGGCATCAACACCTCGCAGCTGTTCATGCTGGCGTTTGCCCTCGGCAGCGGGCTCGCGGGCCTCGGCGGCGCGATCGGCGCCGAACTCTTGTCGATCACGCCGACCTATGGGCTCGACAACCTGATCTTTTTCCTGATTGTCGTTGCGATCGGCGGCCTCGGCAGCCTGCGGGGGTCTTTTGTCGCAGCGCTGGTGATCGGCATTTCGGATACTTTCTTTGAGTACCTGTTGCCGCAATTCGGCGCGTTCTTAATCTATGCGTTGACGATGGCGATCCTGCTGTGGCGACCTATGGGTCTGTTCGGCCGGACGTAAGCGAGGCAAACCGGCGTGCCGTCGAAACCTTCGCCCGCCGTCATCGCTACCGGCCGCTCGAAGCATTGCCGTGGGCATCGGCGCTCCTCGTCTATGCTCTGGTCCCGACCTATCTGCCGCTCGGCGCACAGGTGCTGACGACAATCCTGTTCGCGCTATCGGCCGATCTAGTGCTCGGCTACGCCGGCATCATCACGCTCGGCCAGGCGGCCTTCTTCGGCACCGGCGCCTATACCGCCGGCATCCTGGCAGCACATGGGTGGGGCGAGCCGATCACGGGCATGCTGGCGGGCGGCGCGGTCGCAGCGCTGGTTGGGCTGGTTTCCGGCCTCGTTGTGTTGCGCACAACCGGTCTCGCGCTGCTGATGCAGACGTTGGTCGTCGCCAGCCTGCTGTACGCGGCGGCCAACAAGGCCTCCTTCATCACCGGCGGCGATGACGGCCTGTCGGGCATGCACGTCTGGCCGATTTTCGGGATCTTCCCCTTTGATCTCTATGGCCGCACCGCCTATGTCTATTGTCTGGTGGTCGTCTTCGTATGCTGGTGGCTGACCCGACGGCTCGTGCACTCGCCGTTTGGACGATCGCTGACCGGCATCCGCGAGAACGTTCTGCGCATGAATGCGCTCGGCGCGCCGGTCATGCGCCGGCAACTCATCGTCTATACGATCTCGGCGGCGCTGGCCGGCATTGCGGGCGCCCTGCTTGCCCAGACGACGCAGTTCGTCGACCTCAACGTATTGAGCCTCGACCGCTCCGGCACCGTCCTGATCATGTTGATCCTCGGCGGCGTCGGGCGCCTTTACGGTGCGTTTGTCGGTGTGCCGCTCTATATGATCGCGCAGAACGCGTTTTCCGCAATCGACCCGGTCTACTGGTATTTCTGGATCGGGTTATTGATGGTGCTCGTCGTCCTTTTTGCCCGAGGCGGCGTCCTGGGCCTCTTCGATCGCCTTGTCGATCGGTTGCGGCTGCGCTGGCAATGAGTGCGCCGGCGTTGGAGACGCGCGCATTGTCGAAGAGCTTTGGCGGGCTGCGCGTGGCGGATGCGATCGATTTCCGCCTCGAGGTCGGCGCCCGCCACGCGCTGATTGGCCCAAACGGCGCCGGCAAAACGAGCTTTGTGAATCTGGTGACGGGCGCGCTCTCGCCGAGCGCCGGCCGCATCCTGATCGCCGGCAATGACGTGACCGATCTGCCGCAGGCGGCACGCGTCAAGCGCGGCCTCGCCCGCACGTTTCAGATCACCGCCCTGTTCCGCCGCCTGTCGGCGCTGGAAAACGTGACGCTGGCGGTCGCCGAGCGCGATGGCGTGGCCGGCGACTTGGCGCGCCCGGCCGGGCGTCACCGGCGGATTATCGGCGAGGCCTATGCGCTGCTCGAAATGCTCGGTCTTGCCGAGGACGCATTGCGGTCGGTCGATACGCTCGCCTACGGAAGGCAGCGGCTCGTTGAGATCGCCGTCGCGCTTGGCCTTGCGCCGAAGGTGCTGCTGCTCGACGAGCCGGCGGCCGGCGTTCCGTCGAGCGAGACGCATCTCGTCGCCGAGGTCGTCGAACGGCTGCCGCTCGACATTGCCGTGTTATTCATCGACCACGATATGGACCTTGTGTTTCGCCTCGCGAAACGCATAACGGTTCTGGTCGAGGGGCGCATCCTCGTCGAGGGCCAGCCCGCCGCGATCGCCGCCGATCCGCGGGTGCGCCGGGTCTATCTCGGCGAGCGGAACCGGCGATGATCGAAAAGAGCGAACATGCCGATGGCGGCCTCGTCATCGACAACGTGCACGCCGGCTACGGCGAGACGATCGTGCTGGAGGGCGTTTCGCTGACGCTGCCGCCGAGCGGCACCTTGGCGCTTTTGGGGCGTAACGGCGTTGGCAAGACAACCCTGTTGACGACCGTCATGGGTCACACGGCGCTGCACGCCGGCTCGATCCGCTTTGCCGGACAAGATGTAACGGCGCTTGCGCCCTATCGTCGGGCGCGTCTTGGGATCGGCTTGGTGCCACAGGAGCGCGAGATCTTCCCGTCGCTGACGGTCGAGGAAAATCTCGCGGTCGCGGCACGGCCCGGAGCATGGTCGGCGGCGCGCGTCTATGACCTGTTTCCCGCACTCGCTGAGCGGCGGGGCAACCGCGGCAATCATCTCTCGGGCGGCGAGCAGCAGATGCTGGCGATCGGCCGCGCGCTGATGGGCAACCCATCGATCTTGCTGATGGACGAGCCGCTCGAAGGTCTCGCGCCGGTTATCGTCGATACGCTCCTCGCGGCTCTCGGTCGGCTCAAACGCGAAGACCGGCTGGCACTCCTGCTGGTCGAGCAGCATGCCCGCCTTGCGCTCGACTTTGCCGACGAGGCGATCGTGCTCGACCGCGGTGCGGTGGTCTTTGCCGGGCGGAGCCGCGAATTGATCGACGCGCCCGAGCGGCTTGCCGCACTGATGGGGGTCGCGGCGCGCAGCCGGTAACACTTGGCCTTCCACCGGGTGATCGCATGGTCGTCGACTTGGCTGACCGCGGCGCTGAACCCGAATGCAGGCCTCCTGACGAATATGAGGCATTTCCGGCTCCGCAGGTTCAGCCGGCCGTCGCGACTCGGCGGGAAGCCTGCGGGCGCAGAGACAACCAGGCGATCACGAGCGGCGGAAACGCGATCCAGCAGACCATCGTCCAACCGTACCCCGCCAGCAGGCCGCCCGAAGCGAATGAGGCGACGACCATCGCTCCGAACACGATAAAGTCGTTCAGCGCCTGCACCCGGGTCCGTTCCTCGGGCCGATGGCACTCCAGGACGAGCGCCGAAGCGCCGAGAAAGCCGAAGTTCCAACCGGCGCCGAGCAGGATCATCGACAGCCAGAAATGCGCGATCTCGGTGCCGGCCAGCCCGGCTCCGGCCGCGCCGGCGATCAGCAGCAACCCGATCGTTACGACCCGCGGCGCCCCGAAGCGGGCGATCAGCCGGCCCGTGAAGAAGCTCGGTCCGTACATCGCGATCACGTGCCATTGAAGACCGAGATTGGCCGCCTCCTGCGACAGCCCGCAGAATTTCATCGCAAGGGGCTCAGAGGTCATCAGCAGGGTCATCAGCATGTAGGAGACGGCCCCGCACACGACCGCCGCGATGAAGCGGGGCTGGCGCGCGATTTCGCCGAGGGAGCGGCCGACCGCAGTCTTTGACGCCGCTGGCCGCGGCAGGCAAACGCCCCACAGTACAAAGGCGGAAACCAGCGCGACGCCGGCTTGCGCCAGGAAGGTCGCTGCGAACAGGTAAGGCTGCCACAGGTTCATCGTAAATGTGACAAGCTGCGGCCCGAGCACGCCGGCGAACACGCCTCCCGCCATGACCGCGGACATTGCGCGGGAGCGACGCTCCGGGCGGACGCCATCGGCGACAGCGAAGCGGAACGACAGAACCACAGCCTGATAGGCGCCGCCGAAAAACGTTGCGGCGCAGAACAGCCAAAACGAGCCGAGAAAAACGGCCGCCGCCGAGAGCAGGCCGACGACCACGCCGCACCCGGCGCCGGCGAGGAAGGCGGCGCGCCGGCCGTATCGCCGCGCGATCGCCCCTGCCGGGAGCGTGCTCGCGGCCATGCCCACCACCAAAATCGAGACCGGCAGGGTCGCCAGCGCCTTGTCCGGGGCGAGCATATTCCCCAGGATTGCCCCCGTTGCGTAGATGACGGTCGAGTTCGCGCCGGCGAGGGCTTGCGCGACCGCGAGCCGGACGACGTTGCCCCGCCCGTGATCGGCGAGAGCCGAATCGATCGTGCTGAGCTCACGAGCCGCCCCGGCGGTCAGGAGTTGTCCGCGGTCTTCAACGGTGGTCATACGGTTTCTCAAGTCCAGGATCGTTCTGCAAGGGCGGCCTCGGCGCACCATAGATCCTCGACCCGAACCCGTCTTTCGACGGCACGACAATCAATATAGAATATCGGACACAAGGCCGCTTAATAGGCCGTGTGAAAACTGCCTGCCGGCCCTCCTCCGATCCTTTTTTCGTCATTCCCGCGAAAGCGGGAATCTAGGGATTTCAGTCGTTTGCCCCTGGGTCCCCGCTTTCGCGGGGACGACGATGTAGGAGGGCAACAGGGTTTTCACACAACCTGTTTCGCGGGCATGACGGGATAGAGGCGTGAAGATTTGTACGTACCCTAGCGCTTTCGCGGGGACGACGAAATTGGTGGGATGGCGGCGTTTTCACATGGCCTGTTAAGGCCGTGGCGCCTGACTGACACCCTGAGTAGTCAGCAGATGGCCGGTCTTGATCCAAATCCTGCAGCCCTCCGGGCCCGCTTTGGCCTGCAGCGCGCTGCCGGTCGGCAGCCGCAACCAGGATAGAGGCTCGAAGCTCTCGCCGCCCTCATCGAACCCGCCGTCC
>DATFCQ010000221.1:0-21902 GCA_035252905.1 Allostellaceae bacterium
TTTGTTCACTGCATTGCGGGACGAAAAGATCGCCGGCGCCGGCATCGACGTGATGGTCGAGGAGCCGCCCAAGCCCGACCACGAACTGTTCCAGATGAAGAACGCAATCTACACCCCGCACGCCGCCGGCCCGACCTGGGAGGCTTGGGAGAAGGGCTTCCGCAACTGTTTCGACAACTGCCAGCGCGTCGCGCGCGGTCAGAAGCCGTTCTGGATCGTCCCTGAGCTGCGCGACTGACCGCCCCGCCCGACCCATCTTGTTCCCGCGGTGCGCGAAGCGGTAATTAGGGCTGGGCTGCGACGTTTCGAGACACCCATGACATCTCCGCGCGCCTGGGTCCTGCTCCAATCCGGCCGACGCCTCAATCTTCTCAATCCCTCTCCTTTTGATTGGGAAGATGCGGACCTCGCGATCTGCCTGTCGCGGACAAATCGGTGGGGCGGTCATTCCCGCTGGGAACGTCCTCTCTCGGTGGCCCAGCACAGCCTGACCGTCCTGGCGCTTCGGCAAAGACGAGACGGACCGCTCTCCGCCACTGATGCGCTCCGCGAGTTGCTGCATGACGCCGACGAGGGTTTTCTCGGGTTTGACCCAATCGCTCCGCTCAAGCCCCACCTCGGCGACGGATATCGGACCATCAGCGACCGCCTGCAGCGTGCGATTGCGCTCCGCTATCGCCTGCGTTTATGGAGCGCCGAGGATTATGCTGCGCACAAGCACGCCGATCGCCTGGCTGCGGCAAGCGAAGCCGTTCACGTTGCCGGCTGGACACGCTCGGAAATCCGTGCTGCGCTGAAGATCAAGCTCGCTCCGCTCGCCGACGACCCGCTGGCGCCCACCAACGGCTTCGCACCGTGGGAACCCTGGCCGCCCCGCATTGCGGCCGCACTCTTCCTCGCCAAGCTGGAACAACTGCAAGCGCGGCAAGCCTCCGAATTTATCCCGACCGCAGGACCCGTCGAGCGTGCAGCCTCACCATGCTGCCGCCAACCCGAACTGCCGCTGACAGCGAAACGATAATGACAATCCCGACTCGGCGTCGGCAGACCTGTTCCGGCGGGACTGCCTTTGCGGTCGGCTTGGCCTTTGCCCGGACGCGCTTGAACCCGGTAGGCGCTTCCGGCTTTATGGCGAAGCCGATAGGAGAGGGCAAATGGCGCTCCATTTCACCCGGGAGGAATTTGCCGCGCGGCAGCGGCGCGCCTGCGCGGAGATGGCGAAGACCGGGCTCGACGGTCTCTTGATCTTCCGCCAGGAGAGCCTCTATTACCTGACCGGCTACGACACCAGCGGCTACAGCATGTTCCAGGGCCTGTATCTGCGGGCGGACGGCGCCCTGGCCCTGTTGACGCGCTCGGCCGACCAGCGCCAGGCGCGCCTCACTTCGGTGATCGAGGACATCCGCATCTGGACCGACCGCGAGGGCGCCGACCCGGCGGCCGAACTGTGCGATCTGGTGGCGGAGTATGGCGGCCGCGGCAAGCGGATCGGGGTCGAGTATCACGCCTATGGGCTGACGGCCCAGCGCGGCAAAAGGATCGACGCCGCCTTTGCCGGGTTCTGCGAACTGGTCGACGCGTCCGATCTCGTCCGCCTGCTGCGCCTTCAAGAGCCCCGCGGAACTCGCCTATCTGCGCCAGGCGGGACGGCTCGTCGACGAGGCCTGCGCGGTGTCGACGCGGATGACGGTGCCGGGCGCCTCGGTCGGTGCCGTCTATGGCGAGATGATCAACACGATCCTGCGCGGCGACGGCGACCCGAGCGCCAGCCGCTGGCCGATGGGCGCCGGCGAGGAGGCGCTGCTCATCCGCTATCACACCGGTCACGGCACGGTGGCGGCGCAGGACCAGGTGCAGTTCGAGATCGCCGCTGCGTACCGCCATTATCACGCGGCGCTGATGTATGTGATCCTGACCGGGAAGCCCGACCCGTGCCACCGTCCCATGTTCGAGGCGTGCGCCGAGGCGCTCGATGCCTGCGAGGCGACATTGCGGCCCGGCAATACGGTCGGTCAGGTGTTCGAGGCGCATGCTCGGGTGCTCACCAAGGCCGGATATGCCGGGCACTTCCTCAACGCCTGCGGCTATACGATGGGCGCGACCTATCCCCCGACCTGGATGGACTGGCCGATGGTCTATGCCGGAGAGCCGCAGGTCTTGGCGCCGAACATGGTGTTCTTCCTGCACATGATCCTGCTCAACAGCGACACCGGGCTCAGCATGTCGCTCGGCGAGACCGTGATCGTCACCGAAACCGGCTGCGAGCCGATCAGCCGGGCGCCGCGCCGCCTGCTGGTCGCGCAGGACTGATCGGGGGCTTTGCGCCCCGCCGTCGCCGACCGCGCCGGTGGCGCAGAAGGCCGTCGGCCGCGAGGATCAGGGTCGTCACCCCGATCAGGAAGGCGCTGACCGCGGCGATCGTCGGTTCGACCTGCAGGTTGAGGCTGTTCCAGATCCGCACCGGCAGGGTCTGGGCGCGCACGCCGGCGAGGAACAGCGAGATCAGCAATTCGTCGAAGGAGGCAAGGAAGGCGAAGAGAGCGGCCGACACTACGCCGGGCAGCGCGATCGGCAAGACCACCCGCCAGAACACGCCGACGCGGCTGCTGCCGAGGCCGAGCGCCGCCCGCTCCAGGTTCGGATCGACGGCGTGCAAGGCCGCGAGCAGGATCAGCAATACGATCGGCATCGCGATCACCGCGTGGCACAGGCCGATCCACAGAGTGCTGCCGATCAATCCAAGCTTGCCGGCGAGGTCGTACATCGCAATCGCGGTGATGATGCTCGGCACGATGATCGGGGTCAGCATCACCGACAGCAGCAATTTCTTGCCGCGAAATTCGACGCGCAGAAACGCGTAGGCGGCGCAGAAGCCGATTGTCGTCGAAACCAGACAGGCGATGCTGCCGATAAGGAGGCTCGACAATAACGCGCGCCGCCACTGCAGATCGCCGAAAAAGCGGCGAAACCACGCGAGCGACAACGAACTCGGCGGAAAGTGCAGATAGCCCTCGCCGCTGAAGGCGAGGATCACGACGATGGCGATCGGCGCCAACAGGAACACGCACATCAGCGCGATGTAGAGGCGCAGCAGAGAGGCGGGCCAGCGGCGCACGTCCAAGCGCAATTCTCAGATTGATACACACTTGGGTTTTCGGCTCCGGAGCATATTTCGGCGGCCGTTCGATGGCCAGCCAAGATCGCGTCGCCTCCTGAGCTTGTCGAAAGGGCCGCTCGGGGGGCTCTGGCGGTATGGATCGGGCCGTCGTCAAGGACGAGGACGACCGGCTTGTACGGCCGCGGGCCGGATGTGGCCCATAGGCAGCATCGAGCCGGCCCAGCAACATGATGCAGTCACGGCTGCACTTATGGTGCTGGTAGTGACGTTCAATCTGCGGGCGGCGAAACGAGGACCCCGAGCCTCGCCCGCCTGTGCCAGCGTCCCGGTGCCCGGACCCGCAGATCCTCGCCCAGTTTGGCCCAGATGCGGGCGAAACAGGAATGGGTAAGCGCCTCCGTCTCGTCACCGAACAGCAAGTCGGGATTCTGTGATATGTGGACCAACTAGGAAAACCTTGCTTAGATACCTGTTCCGAGAGGCTCCTGCGCTGCGGTCGAGAGCGCTCCGCTCTTTCGCCCGGTCAGCTCTCCCGGTCCGCCGCCCGTCGGCTCGATGCAGTCTGGGGAGGTCCCCGATCCCGACCGAAACGGAATTGAAGCTCGCGGCATCGGCATCCGATCTGCCGAAATTGCGCAGCGCCCTGCTCGAATTGGCGCCCGGTTCCGTCTGCTCCAGCGTACCCATGACCTCAACCTATTACGATACCGCCGATTACGCCTTGCGCCGGCACGGGCTGGTTTTGCGCATACGCGAGGCTGCGGGACGGTTCGTGCAGACGGTCAAGGCGGATGGCACAGACGTGCTGACGCGGGGCGAATGGGAGGATGAGATCGCCAGCGCCGAACCCGACCTTCGGGCATCGCACAGCGGCGGTCGGCTGCCCCCGGAGATCGCTGGCGGCTTACAACCGCTGTTCGCGACCGCGGTGACGCGCACGACGATTCTTCTCAAATCCGCCCCGTCCTCCTGCATCGAGGCGGCGATCGACGAAGGCGAGATCCTCGGCACCGGCGGCGCGGCGGCCGCGCCGATCAGCGAGATCGAGCTGGAACTGAAGAATGGGAAACCGGGCGTGCTGTTCGACACGGCGCTCGCGCTGCTCGCGACGGCGCCGCTGCGCATCGAGACGCGCAGCAAGGCCGAGCGGGGCTACGCCGCCATCGCCGGCGACACTGCGCCGGCCCGGCCGGTCCATGCCATGCCGATCGAACTCGATCCGGTGATCAGCGTCGAGGAAGCTGTGCAGCGGATCGGCCGCGCCTCTCTCGCACATCTGTTGCACAATCAGGCGGCTGCCCTGGCCGGCGATCCCGGCGGTCTGCATCAGATGCGGGTCGCCTCGCGCCGGTTACGCTCGATGATCTCCAGCCTGAAGAAGGTGCTGCCTCCGGAAGGAAGGCGCTGGATCTCGGACGAATTGAAAGGACTCGACGGCATCCTGGGACCGGCGCGCAATCTCGACGTGTTCGCGGACGGTCTGTTGTCGCCGGTCCGCGCGGCAATGCCCGACGGGTCCGCTCTCGACCCCCTTGCCGGGGCGCTCGATGCGGCGCGCCGGTCGGCCGGCGAACGGGTCGCGGCGCTGATCCTGTCACCGCACTTTACTGCGACTATGTTGCGACTGTTGCGCTGGTTCGAGACCCGCGGCTGGCGTGAGGAGATGTCGGCGCGCTCCGATCGGCTGGCGCAGCCGATCGGGGAGGTTGCGCCGCGGCTGCTCGACCGCGGGCTGCGCAAAGCGCGCAAGCGCGGCCGGGGAATCCGCCGCGCCGGCGCGCGTCGGCGACACAAGCTGCGCATCGCGCTTAAGGAGTTGCGCTACACGGCCGAGCTTCTCTCCGGCCTGTTCGACCGGCAGCAGGTCGAGAGCTTTGCCAGGCGCGTCAAGACATTGCAGGACGATCTCGGCTACGCCAATGACGTCCATGTCGGCCGCGACCTGCTCGCTGATCTCGGCGTGCAGGTCGCGGACCGGGAGGCGGTCACCGCGGGCGGCGAGCGCGTGCTCGGCTGGCACGAACGTGCCGTGCAGAAGGGCGAGAGGAAGATGCGCAAGCGCCTGCGCCGCTTGAAGCGGACCGATCCCTACTGGAGAGCTGCCGCCTCTGCCCGCGCATCGGGTGTGTCATCCGCCGAGGCGTCGCACCGGTTATGATCCGCGTGTAAAAGCTGAGAAGCCTGTTTGAGTGAGGAGGGTGGCGGAATGCACTGCGCTTTTCCGCCCTACGATGTTCCCGAGAAGCGTAAGGCGGAATAGCGCAGCGCATTCCGCCGACTTCACGGCGGGACGCCCCAAACAGACCCTGAGAAGCAGATGAACATTTCAGGGGTTCAAAGTCGCCGGCTGTGTTCGCAATCCGACCCCTATGCTGCACGATGAGCTGGTCAACAACTGCGCGATAAGCGGATAACATCACAATCGTGGCTTCCTCATCGCCGCGCATCAGGCGGCTGTAACCTTCGATATCCGCGGCAAGGATTGCCGCGAGACGTCTCTCAATCGGAGGGTCTTCCATGGTGAAAGTCTTTTGTTAGGTTTGGACTCTTCGAAATTTCCAGGAGACAGAACAATATCTGCCCCCATATGGCAAGGAGGTTATCTAGATATTCGCTCGGTAGCTTTTCTCTTGGATCGACTTTGGCCATTTGCAGGTCAGGATGGGGCGACGAGCGGGAGGCAGCGAAGCGAGCGATGCAATAGGCTGGGGCGTCCCCGTCAAGAGACACTGCCATGCGCGGCATTGAGCCGGCCCAGCAACGCAATAAAGTCACGGCTGCACTTATGGCGCTGGTAGTGACGTTCAATCTGCGGGCAACGAAATCGAGGACGCCGAGCATTGCCCGCCTGTGCCAGCGTCCCGGTGCCCGGACCCGCAGATCCTCACCCGGTTTGGCCCAGATGCGGGCGAAACAGGAATGGGTAAGCGCCTCCGCCTCGTCGCCGAGCGGCAAGGTAATCCCGCAACGCCTCGCATTGCTCGGCGGTCGCCGAAATCCATGACCGGCTCGGCACGCTTCTACAGGCCGCAGTTTCCTCTTCGGGCTTCTGCCATATGTGGACCAACTGCGAGAACCCCGCTTAGCGCGCTCCGATCAGCCGGCGAATGTCGGTGATGCGGTAATAGAATATATAGAGCACCAATGTCACCAACAGCAGCGCAAGCGACATCAACGCCGCCGAGGGCCAATCGACGGCGACTTCGAGTTCGCGGTCGATCAGCATCGCCACCATGATGTCGTGCTGGCCGCCCATCAGCGCCGGCGTGATGAAAAAGCCGATCGACAGGATGTAGACGATCAATGCGCCGGACAATATGCCGGGCAGGCTGAGCGGGAAATAGACCCGGCGGAACGTATAAAATCCGCTCGCGCCGAGGCCGGCGGCGGCGCGCAATAGTGCGGGGTCGATCGCCCGCATCGCCGCGTACAGAGTCAGGACCATGTACGGCAGGAGCACATAGCTCATGCCGATCAATACGCCGAGCCGGTTGTACATCAGCGGCAGCGGGCGGGCGATCAGCCCGGTCGCCCGCAATACGTCGTTGACCAATCCGTGCTCGCCGAGGAGCACCATCCACGAGAACGTGCGCACGATGATGCTGGTGAAGTACGGCAATACGATCGACAATACCGCCGCGCGCATGCCGAACCCGGTCGCCGTCGTCAGGTAATAGGCGATCGGGTAGCCGACCAATAGGACCGTGACGGTGACGATCAAGGCAATCCAGTTGGTCGTGGCGAGCGCCGTCAGGAACGGCGTTGACAACAACAGGCCCCTGGCCTGCGCAACGAACTGGGCGGTGGTGCCGTCGAATTCCGCAAACGTGCGGAGAAAGAAAAACACCAATGGCACCAGGAACAGGAAGACCAATATCGCCGCGGCCGGCAGCAGCAGCAGCACTGTCAAGTCGCGGCGCATCCGGGCCGGGGCGCGGCTCCCGGCGGCAACGGTCATCGCGCCTTCACCCCTCGGCCGGAAAGATCAGGCTGTCGGCGACCGGCCAGCGCAACATCACCGGCGCGCCCGGCGGCAACGGCGCCGCCCCGGCCGCGTTCTGCCGATCGACCGTGACCGAGGCGCCGTCGACGTCGACGGCATAGCGCAATATGTTGCCGAGAAACGAGCAGCGGCGAACCGTGCCGACGAGCACATTGGCGCCGGGATCGCCGGGTGCGGCGGCGCCCGGCATGATCTCAACCTGCTCGGGCCGGATGAACAGCATTCCCCGCGCGCCGCTGCGGCTGTTGCCGCGCGGCGCGCGCAGCTCCTGGCCGGAGGCGAGGCGCAGCCGCGCGATCTCGCCGAGCGGCGCGGCAACAATGCCTTCGATCAGGTTCGCTTCGCCGAGAAAGCGGCCGACAAACGGATCGGCCGGGCGCTCGTACACCTCTGCCGGCCGGCCGAGCTGAACGATCCGCCCGCGGTTCATGATGGCGATGCGGTCGGACATGCTCATCGCCTCTTCCTGATCGTGCGTGACGTACAGCATCGTCATGCCGAGGCGCTGCTGAATGTCCCTGATCTCGACCTGCATCTCGAAGCGCAGGTTCTTGTCGAGCGCGCCGAGCGGTTCGTCCATCAATACGATCGGCGGATGGAAGACGATTGCCCGGGCCAGAGCGACGCGCTGCTGCTGCCCGCCCGAGAGCTGGGACGCGTAACGATCGGCAAACCGGCCGAGCCGCACCAGATCGAGCGCCCCTCTGACCCGCTCGCCGACCGCCGCCTTTCCCCATCCTCGCGCGCGCAGCGGAAAGGCGACGTTCTCGAAGACATTGAGGTGCGGGAACAGGGCATAGTTCTGAAACACCATGCCGAGGCCGCGCTTTTGCGGCGGCACCGGGGCGATGTCTTCGCCGTCGACCAGGATCGCGCCGCCATCAGGGCGCACAAAGCCGGCGACCATCATCAAGGTGGTGGTCTTGCCCGACCCCGAAGGGCCGAGCAGTGAAAAGAACTCGCCCGGCGCGATCGCGGCGTCGACCGAGTCGACGACGGTTTCTTCGCCGTATCGTTTTGTCAGCCGCCGCAGCTCGACCGCCCCGCGGCCGGCCGGCGCGGCGGCTGCGGAGGACGTCCCCGCCGCCGCCCGGCCATGCTCGGCTAGGACAGAATCCACTTCGACCATACGGTGTTGACCTTGGCGCGGTTGTCCGCCCACCACGCGACGTCCTGCAGGAACGCCTGCTTCATATGTTCCGGGCTGCCCGGCAATGCGGGAGCGAGGCTCTCGGGCAGCAGACCATAGGACTTGCTGTTCACCGGACCGTAATGCAGTTTGAGCCCGAGTCCGGTTTGCGGCTTCGGGCTCATCGCGTAGTCGACGAACAACTGCGCGGCCTTCATGTTCTTGGCATCCTTGAGGATGCCGTAGGCCTGGATCTCCAGCATGTGCTGGTTCCACTCGATCGCGAGCGGCGCGCCCTTGTCGGCGATCGCCTGCAATCGGCCGTTCCAGATCGAGCCGAGCACGACGTCGCGATCGGCCATCATTTGCGCCGACAGGGCGCCGGTGTCCCAAAACTTCTTGATGTGCGGCTTGATCTTCGACAGCGATTTGAACGCCCGGTCGATGTCGATCGGATAGACCTTGTCCATCGGCACGCCGTCGGCAATGACGGCGAATTCGAGGTTGGGCGTGCCGGCGGCCATGTCCTCCAATGTGCGCGGGCCCGGGAATTTCGCGGCATCCCAGAACTCGGCCCAGTTTTTCGGCTGCGCTCCGTTCGGGAACGTCTGCGTGTTGTATCCGAGTACCGTGGCATAGAGGCATACCCCGATCCACCAGGCGCCCTTGTACTGTTTCGGAATGTCGTTCGGATTGGTGTACTTCCAGCCGGCGAAGTCGAGCGGCGCCAATGCGTTCAGGGCATTGAGGCTGTAGAGGCCGTCGAGCCCGGTATCGGCAACGTCGAGCTCCGTGCTCCCCGATTTCACCATTGCCAGCAGTTTCGTCAGTGTGCTGGGGACGATGACCACCTCGATGCCGGTTTCCTTGGTGAAGGGATCATAGACATACTCTTTTTGCGTGTCGCTGTAGCTGCCGCCCGGATTGCGCACGACAACCTGGCCGGCGGCGCGCGCCGGCCGCGGCCACAGAGCGGGCGCCGCCAGCGCCGTCGCACCAGCGACCAGCAGAGACCGCCTCGTCAGCAGCGAACGCGTCATGGCAAGCCCCCTCTTGCTAATGAAATCGCTTGGCGCTGAACGGCGCCAACGACAGGTCGGGCGGCTCTCCGGTGACGAGCTGCTTGACCAACCGGCCGGTCGGGGCGCCGCCGGTCATCCCGGTATGCCCGTGCCCGAACGCCAGAAACAAGCCGCGGTGGCCGGGCGCGGCATCGATCACCGGCAGGCTGTCGGGAAAGGACGGGCGAAAGCCCATCCAGATCGAAAAGTCGTGCGATTCAAGCCCCGGCAGTATCGCTTTCGCCTGCCGCAGCAGCACATAGGCGCGCTCCTCGTTCATCGGCAGATCGAGCCCGCCGATTTCGACCGTGCCGGCGAGGCGAAGCCCTTCTTCCATCGGGGTGATGCTGAAGCCGCGGCCGCGGCTGAGGATCGGGAGGCGCGGCACAACGCTGGCGTCGCGCAGCATCATGTGATAGCCGCGCTCGGTTTCGAGCGGCAGGTTGAGGCCGAGCGGCCGCAGCATTTGCTGCGACCACGCGCCCGCGCTGACCACGACCTTGTCGGCCAGATGGTTGGCGCTATTGGTGACGATGCGCCATGCGGACTCGGTCGGCAGCAGTTTCAATACCCGTTCGGCGCGCACGATGCCGCCCGCCTCGACAAACAGCCGGGCGAGGGTGCCGACCAGGCGACGCGGGTTAAGGGTGTGGCCGTTCTTGGGCAGAAACACTGCCCGCTTGACGCCGTGCCCGAGTTCCGGCACCAACTGGCGCAATTCGTCCTCATCCAGCCATTCGGCGACGACGCCGTGCTTCTGCCACAGGCGTCGGTAGATGGCCTCGCTCGGCGACGGTTCGGCGCTCTCCCAGGTGTGCACCTGGCCTGAGACGCGGATGACGTCGTCAAATTCGCGGCCGAGCAATTCGCGATAGCGGTCGAGCGCCCGCACGTGCAACGCGCGCAATGCATCGGAAGCGGCCTCGACCCGCGGCATGCGACCGGCCGCCGCCCAGCGCAACAGCCACGGCATCGCCTGCGGCAGATAACGCGGCCGCACCGCCAGCGGGCCCAGGGGATCGGTCAGCCAGCGCGGCACGTTCTTGAGCATGCCCGGCAATGCGATCGGGACGCAGTTTTCGACGCTGAGGAGACCGGCATTGCCATAGGAGGCGCCCCCGCCCGGCGGCAGCGGATCGATCACCGCCACCGACAGCCCCGCGCGCTGCAGGTACAGTGCTGCCGAGATGCCGACGATCCCGGCCCCGACAACCGCGATCGTGCTGGGTTTGGCCGTCATGGTTCGCGTATCGCGCGCGCGACGGCGCGCTGCCCCATCCGGGCCGGTAGCGCCGCGAGCTGCGTCGGCACTTTCGGCTGCGCAGAAAAGCAACCCATTAAAACACCGCCCTGTTCGAGCCTGACCCGTCGCAATCAGGAGCCGGGCGCGGATTATCGGAGTGGTATGCGCCTGATCGGCTCACATTTTAGGGACTCCGCGCGCATCGCGCCACAGTCCTTGTCGCGTAAGAAAAGCGGCGGAATGCGTTCCGAGGCTGGGCAAGAATTGGCGAGAGTGGTCGGGAAAAGGCTGCATCGGCTGCGCGCGTGCTTCGAGACGCGCCCTGAAGGGCGCTCCTCAGCATGAGGATGTTCTTGATGGCATTGAGAAAGTTCCTCATCCTGAGGAGGCCGCGCAGCGGCCGTCTCGCCCTTCGAGACGCCGCCGCTAGGCGGCGGCTCCTCAGGAGACGCAGGGCGCCGATCCAGCGGAAATCTGAATTCTTGTCCAGCCTCTCTTTCCGCCCTGCGAGGCCTGTAGGGCGGAATAGCGCAGTGTATTCTGCCGATTTCGCGACACGACGACGCCGCAAACAGGCCCTCAGCCGGGACGGGACATATAATCGTAGGCCGACAGGACGTGGCATTTGACGACGTGCAGGAATTCCTCGACGGTGACGTGCTCGTCGACGCTGCCCATGCCGGTCGGCGACGGGCCGTAGACGATCGCCGGCAGGTCCTTGTAGCGCCACAGCCGCGCATCGGTGCCGCCGAGGCTGATGATCGGGGTCGGGTCGACGTCGGAGACCGCCTGGGCGTTGGCGCGCACGAATTGCACCATCTCGGAATCCGGCGGACACCAGCTCGGCGGGGCGTAGTTGATCTGGCGATACGAGGCTTCCGGGGTGCGGGCGACGATCCTGTCGACCTCGGCCAGGATCTGCGGCGCATCGAGCCCATTGGGTACGCGGATATCGACCTCGAAGGCGCATTCGGCAGCGACCATGTTGACCTTGAGACCGCCGCGGACAACACCGGGGTTGACGGTCACGCGGCGGGTGATCCGGGAGGCGCCCGGGCCCTGGGCGCGATCGATGGCAGGGGCGGCGGCGTCGAGCGCGGCGGCGAGGTTGCTGGCCTCCGGCACCGGGATATCCTCCAATACCGCGAGTTCGCCGATGATCCTGGCGGCCAGCGCGGTCGCGCTCCGGCTCAGATGCGTGTAGGCGCCGTGCGCGCCCCGGGTGCGGACGGTGAATTCGAGCCATAGCGGTCCCTTTTCGCCAAAGCGCAACGTCCACGGGCTGCTCGGCTCGCCGTTGAGGCAGCAATCGCCAAACACCTCCGGATGGTGTTCGGACAGGTACCGCGCCCCCCAGGGCCCGAACGTCTCCTCGTCCGACACCGCCGACAACGTCAGCCGGCCGTGCAATTCCTCGCGCAGCTCGCTCAGATAGAGAAAAGTGAAAATCGAGGCGGTGGTGCCGCATTTCATGTCGCAGGCGCCGCGCCCGTAGACGCGGCCGTCGACCAAGGCGCCGCCCCAGGGATCCTGCGTCCAGCCCGCCCCGTCGCCGACCGGGAAGACGTCGATATGGCCGTTGAGCGCGAGATGCCGCCCCGGTTTGGCCGCCGCAAACGTCGCGACAATGTTGGGCATCGTTTCCTGCGGCGCGATCACCCGATAATCGACGCCATGCCGGTCGAGCAATGTGCGGATATGCGCCGCCGCCGCGCGCGTGTCGCCGGGCGGGTTCGGGCTGGGGCAGCGAATAAATCCCCGCAGGAAATCGAGCAGCACATCGCGGTCGCTGTCGATGCGTTCCAACAGCTTTGTCTTGCGGCTGTCCATGTCAGGCCCTCCCGGTTGCGGATCTCGACACGTCGCTCCCCGGGCGCGCGCGCTCGGGCGAGCAGGAGATCGCGCTGATCGCCGCACTCGTTATAGTGCTCGGCATGGCGACCATCACGCCCTTCGAGAAGCCGGGCATCCGCGGCTTTCTGCATCGTCCCGAGAGCGGGGCGAACGGCGACGGCCTGGTATTGACGCACGGCGCCGGCGGCAATGCCGCGAGCCCGCTCCTCGCCGCCGCCGCGGACGCCTTCACCGCTTCAGGCTTTACCGTATTGCGCTGCGATCTGCCGTTCCGGCAGAAGCGGCCGCGGGGGCCGCCTTCACCCGCCGCGGCCGCCGCCGACCGCGCCGGCTTGCGCAGCGTGGTCGAAGCGATGCGCGCACTCGTTTCGGGAAGGGTCGTCCTCGGCGGCGTTTCCTATGGCGGCCGGCAGGCGACGATCCTTGCCGCCGACGAGCCCCGGATTGCCGCGGCCCTCCTTTTCTCCTATCCGCTGCATCCGCCGGGGAGACCAGAACAATTGCGCACCGAGCATTTCTCGCGCGTGCGCCTCCCGGGGCTTTTCGTGCAGGGAACGCGCGATCCCTTCGGCTCGCCCGAGGAGTTGCGCAGGGCCGTCGCGGCCATTCCTGCGCCGACGCGCATCATCGCGATCGACGGCGCCGGGCACGAACTGAGGCGCGGAGGCTTTGATCTCTCCGCTGTCGTCGCCGCACTCCGCGACCTCGCCGATGGCGGCGGAGGGCGCTGCGCCCCTCCACCTACGGGGCCTCTATCGAGCAAGAGGGTGACATGAAGATTGTCGATATCCGCACGACCGCGCTCAGCTATCGCTGCGAGCCGCCCTATGGCAGCGCCGGCGGCATGCAGGCGCGCCGCGGCGCGCTCATCGTCGAGATCGAGACCGACGAGCATATCACCGGCATCGGCGAGGCCGGGGTCGGCGGCGGCGCGACCGAGACCATCATCGAGAAAGTGCTGAAGCCGATGCTGATCGGCGAGGACCCGCTGCTGATCGAGGCGCTGTGGCAGAGGATGTTTGCCCGCACCCGCCAGTTCGGCCGCCGCGGCGTCGTCATGAACGCGTTGAGCGGCATCGACATCGCCCTCTGGGACATCGCCGGCAAGGTCGCGCGGCTGCCGCTCTATCGCCTCCTCGGCGGATGCCGCGAGCGCGTCGAGGCCTATGCCTCCGGCGGCTTCTACCAGGAGGGCAAGGCGATCGACGACCTCGCCGCCGAGGCCGAAAGTTACCGCGCCCGCGGCTTCCGCGGCATGAAGATGAAGATCGGCCGCAATCCCGCGACGCAGACCCCTCTGCGCCATCTCGTCGAAGGCGCCGAAGCCTGCATCGTCGAACCCGAGGAAGACATCGCCCGAGTCGCCGCGGTGCGGCGCGTGCTCGGGCGCAAGGCCAAATTGATGGTCGACGTCAACTGCGCCTGGAGCCCGGCGATGGCGATCGAGATGGGCCGCGCGCTGGAGCCTCATGGGATCTATTGGATCGAGGAGCCGGTCGCGACCGACGACATCGACGGCAGCACCCGCGTCGCCGCCTCGCTGGCGACGCCGATCGCCGGCTACGAGACCGAGATCGGCCTCTATGGCTTTCGCGAATTGATCACCCGCGGGGCGGTCGACATCGTACAGACCGACCTCGCCTGGGCCGGCGGCTTCTCGGAATGCCGCCGCATCGCCGCCCTGGCGCAGGCGCACCACCTGATGGTGGCGCCGCACGCCTTCGCCGGCGCGGTACTGCTCGCCGCCTCACTGCATTTCCTCGCGGCGATCCCGAACGGCCTCGAACTCGAATTCGACCAGAACCCAAACGGCCTGCGTGACGAACTCTTGAAGGAGCCGCTGGCGATCGACCACGACGGCATGGTCAGGGTGCCGCAGCGGCCGGGGCTCGGCATCGAGCTCGACCCGGCCGCCGTCGCCCGCTACCGCGCCGGGGCGGCTTGACCCAGAGCGCTCCCTCTCCAGCAGGAGGACTCCCCATGCCGGCGCAGATGCACCTGTTGGGCTTTCTGATCCACGGGCCGATCAACCACACCATTCTCAGCTGGGCCGACCCGAAGGACGAGCGCGTTGCGGGGCTGAGCTCGATTCGATACTGGCAGGACCTCGCGCGCCTGCTCGAACGCGGCTGCTTCGACGGCGTGTTTTTCGCCGATTTGCCGGGGGTCGCCGATCGCTACCGCGAGCGGGTCGACGAGGCGGTCCGCTACGGCGTGTGCTGGCCGACCCATGATCCGGCGCCGCTGGTCGCAATCATGGCAGCCGCCACCGAGCATCTCGGGATCGCGATCACCTTGTCGCAATCGGCGCATCACCCGTATGCCGCCGTGCGGACCCTGTCGACCCTCGATTGCCTGACCGGCGGCCGGGTCGGCTGGAACATCGTGACCGGCCATGTGCGGGGCGAGCACCGTGCCTACGGGCTCGATCAATTGGAGCACGACGAGCGCTATGCCCGCGCCGAAGAATACATGGAGGTCTGCTACGCGCTGTGGGACAGCATCGCGCCCGGCGCAATCCGGGTCGATCGCAAGGCGGGCGTGTTCGCCGACCCCGCAAAAGTCCGACGCGTCACGCATCATGGCCGGTATTTCCGCACCGACACGGTCGGCCCCACGCTGCCTTCGCCGCAGCATCACCCGGTGCTGTTTCAGGCCGGCTCGTCGGGGCGAGGACAGGAATTCGCGTTGCGCCATGCCGAGATGATCTTTTCGATCCAGCCGCACACCGCGGGGATGCACCGCTTCCTGCAGCAGCTCCGCGATGCCGCCCGGGCGCGGGGCAGGACCGGTCCGGTGCGGGTGACTTTCGCGGTGCAGCCGATCCTCGGCGGCACCGAAGAAGAGGTCCGGCGGCATCAGCGCGAGCTTGCCGAGCGCATCCCGATCGAGGCCGGTTTGTGCCGGCTGTCGAGCACGCTCGGCATCGATTTCAGCCGGTTCGACCTCGACCAGCCGCTCGATGAGCTCGATACCCAAGCCTCGCGCGGCATGATGGCGGCAATGTCGGGCGTGATGGCAGGCCGCCGCGTGACGTTGCGAGAGGCCGCGATGCACTACGGGGCATCGACCGGAATCCTGCAAATCCCGGGTACGCCCGAGCAGGTCGCCGACCGGCTCATCGCCCTGTGGCGCGAGACCGGCTGTTTCGGGTTCAACGTGACCCCGACGATCAACGATGCCAGCATCGCCGATTTTGTCGATCAGGTCGTGCCGTTGTTGCAGCGCCAAGGCGCCCTGCGAACCGAATATCGCGGCAAGACCTTTCGTGACACTCTCGGCGACTGACAGTCTGTCTGGGTCGTCGGTAGGGTCATGATATCGGTGGAAGAGCGCAGAGGCTGGGCAAGAATCTCGGGAAAGGCTGCATCGGCTGCGTGCGTGCTTCGAGACGCGCCCTCCCTTCGTGACGCCGCGCCTGTCCTGAAGAGCCGCCGCAGGCGGCGTCTCGCCCTTCGACAAGAGCTCAGGAGGCGGCGGCTCCTCAGGAGGGCGCTCCTCAGCATGAGGATGTTCTTGATGGCATTAAGAAAGATCCTCATCCCCGGCCTTCGCGGGGGCAGGCTCTGAGGTGCCTCGCGAAGCGAGGCCTCGAAGGACGTAGGACGCTGATCCAGCGGAAATCCGAATTCTTGCCCAGCCTCTGCGCTCTTCCGCCCTACGCTTCTCGGGCACATCGCAGGGCGGAAAAGCGTAGCGCATTCCGCCGCTTTCCTCAGTCAAACAGGCGCTCAGATCGATGTTCACCGTATCGGAAACGGCTCTCCCGAGGCATATTTCTCCTTGTTGAAAACGCCCGCTGCGATAGCTCTGGACGCGCTCGATTTTCGCCGGCTCATCGGCGGCGGCGAGACGGTCGGCTGGGCCGAGGCAACCGCCGAGCCGCTGGTTCTCACGCGGCTGCTCGATGCTCAGGTGGAAGGTTGCCCGCCCTTCCGCGTGTTCTTTCCGCTGACCTTCAGCGACAGCCTTGCCGCCGGTCATCCGAACGTCACCGTCACCGCCCTGGGCGGCGCCGGCGCCGGCAGGCGGTTTTTTGCCGAGGGCGCCGGCAACGTCGTGCCGGCCAATATTTCCGATGTTCCGGGCCTCATCGCCGGCGGCCTGTTGCCGATCGACGTCGTCCTGCTGCAGGTCAGCGGCCCGGACGAGACCGGACGATACAATGCCGGGCTCGGCATCGAGCACCTGCACGCGGCGATCGATCGGGCGCGCCTGGTTGTCGCACAGGTCAATCCCGAACTGCCGTGGACCTATGGCGACACTGTTATTGAGTCGGGAGCCGTCGATATCCTGGTGTCGGCCGCCGCGCCGCCGCTCGACCTGCCGGCGCGCCCGGCCGGGTCGAGCGAGCGCGCGATCGCCTCACACGTCGCCCGGCTGATCCCCGACCGGGCAACGATCGAGTTTGGCCTCGGCGCCATCCCGGAGGCAGTGACGCGCGCGCTCGGAGGCAAGCGGGGCCTCGGCGTCCATTCCGGCGCGATCGGCGACGGAATTGTCGATCTAATGGAGGCCGGCATTGTCGACAATCGGCACAAGGAAATCGATCCCGGGATCACCGTCGCGACGATGCTGATGGGCACGCGGCGGCTCTATCGCTTCGCCGATCGCAACCCGCAGGTCCATATCCGCGCCACCTCCTACACCCATGATGCGCTGGTGCTCGGCAATTTCCGCCGCTTTGTTGCGATAAACGGGGCGCTTGAAGTCGACCTGACCGGGCAGGTCAACGCGGAGACCGCAGCAGGACGACACATCGGTCTGGTCGGCGGGCAGATGGATTTCGTGCGCGCCGCCAATCGCGCGCCGGAGGGGCGATCGATCATCGCGCTGCAATCGACCAATCGCGACCGCACCCGGTCGCGCATCGTCGCCAGGCTGGCCGACGGCGTCGTCACCACCCCGCGCGCCGAGGCCGATCTGGTGGTCACCGAGCATGGCGTCGCCGAGCTGCGCGGCCGCACATTGGCCGAACGCGCCCGTGCACTGATCGCCGTGGCCGATCCGCACTTCCGGTCCGAATTGGCGAAGGCAGGCGAACGGCTGCTCTAGGTTTCGAGGACGATCTTGCCGGCGTATCGGCGCGACAGCAGCGCCTTCATCGCAGCGCTCGCCTCGGCCAGCGGAAAGACCTTTGCCACCAGCGGCTTGAGACGGCCGGCCTGCCACCAATGCAGCAATTCGGCAAGGTTGCGGCTGATCCGCACGGGATCCCGCTCGGCCTGCGCGCCCCAGACGACGCCGACCACCGAGATGTTTTTGACCAGGACCAGATTGGCGGGCACCGCCTGGATGCGGCCTCCGGCAAAGCCGATCACCAGCATGCGCGCCTCCCAGTTGACCGCCCGCAGCGCCTGGTCGAACGCATCGCCGCCGACCGGATCATAGACGACGTCGGCGCCCTTGCCGTCGGTCAGGGCGCGCACGCGATCGCGGATGCTTTCGCTGCGATAATCGATCAGCGCATCCGCACCCCGCGAGCGCGCGACCTCCAGCTTTTCGGCGCCGCCTGTCGCGGCGATGACGCGCGCGCCGATGGCCTTGCCGATCTCGACCGCAGTCAACCCGACCCCGCCCGCAGCGCCGAGCACGAGCAATGTCTCGCCTGCCTGCAAGTGCCCGCGATGGGTCAGTGCGAAATGCGACGTGCCGTAGGCGACCGGAAACGCGGCCGCGGTGACGAAATCCATCGCCGCCGGGATCGGCACTACCGCGGCCGCATCGAGCACGATCTCCTCGGCGTAGCCGCCGCCGGAGCGCAGCACCGCGAGCACGCGCTGTCCCGCCCGCAGAGCGTCGACGGCCGCGCCGGTCTCGACGATCTCGCCGGCGGCTTCGAGCCCCGGCGTAAAGGGGAAGGGCGGTTTGACCTGGTAGCCGCCGCCGACCATCAGCGTATCGGCGAAATTGACGCCCGCCGCACGCACCCGAATGCGTACCTGATGCGGCTGCAGGTCCACACTCTCCGCCTCTTCGAGCCGCACCGTATCAGGCGGGCCCCATGCGCGGCAGCGGATCGCCTTCATCGCCTGCTCCTTTCCGTGCTCCGACGGCTCCCGTTGACGATACCGCAAGCCGGCCCGGAGCAGCGCCGCGTAGGTCCTGCGAGGTTGCCTTCTCTCCCTTTACGGCGACGTCTGCAGCGCCGCCGACACGATCGGCGCCGCGGCGGCGGACATGCGCTTGCCGTCATGGCCGACGCCGGGCACGTCGATGACCGTCCAGGCACAGGGGGTCCGCAGCGCCGCGGCGGCGGCGTGCCCGCATCGGACATAGTTGTGCGCGCGCTCATAGCGCGTCGCACCCTGGCGCATCGAACGCGGGCCCTTCGGGAAGAAGCGTCCGGTGGTTACGACGTCCGCGGTGCCCGCCATCACCGTCAGGCGGAACCCGAGCCATGCGCGCAATGCCTCGGCGTCGACGTCCGTCTGGCCGAGGCCGAACGGCCAGGGCGTCGCCAGATCCGGCATCGCATAGGTGCCGGCATTGGCGCTGACAGCGACAGCGACCCGGTCACGGAAGCCGAACGAAATCATTCGGTGGACGAACTGCCCGCCCGCGGAGTGGCCGAACAAACCATAGCGTTGCCGGGTCGTAACCCCCTGTGCGCGCAACCGGTCGAACAGCCGTTCGTCAATGCCGAAGGTCCAGTCTTCGCGCCGGTTCGGCGTGCCGTTCTTGTCGTGCAGATTGCCGAACTGGTACCACAGGTGCTCGGGGAACGACGCCTCGGGAAACTCGACGGAGATCGCCAGGACCCCGGCCTCGTCGACCAGATCGAGCCAATAGTCCCGGTAATCCTTGCCATTGCGCCCGACGCCGTGATGGACAAACAGAACAGGCGTCCCGGTGTGGCAATCGCGCGGCCGCGCGGCGTGCAGTACCAAGGGGCGATCGGGAAATGCCGAGTCGATATAGGGCAGCGAGACAGCCGGAGCCTCGACGAGGCGTGATAAATCGGTCATTGGCCGACGCCCCGAACGCCGGCATTGCTGCAGGCGCCGGAAGCGGCATCCGTGACGATCGCGGTTTTGCCGGAGACGGGTTGCATCGCGAGGCGTCCTGCTTGGGTGAGGCGGTCAGCCGACCGCAGCGCGGAAGATGCGGAGGTAGTTGCCGCCGGCGATCTTGCCCGCCTCCTCGGGGGTGAAGCCGCCGCGCAGCATCGCCGCGACGAGGTGCACCCACCGCGTGTAGTCCTCGATGCAACCCCGCGCGTCGAACTGGTCGGTGCCGATGCTGACGTGATCGACGCCGACACTCTCGGCCATCTCCTTAAGGCCGTCGACGTAGCGCTCGATGCTCGGAAAGAAATGCCAGATGCCGATCGAGCCGCCGGTTTCGGCAATCGCTCGCGCGTGGTCGGCGCTGATCTGGCGGCCGGCGAGCGGGGTCGGCCCCATCGCCCGCGATCCCAGGACCGCCGTATGCGACAGGAGGAGGGGCTTCGCCGCAACCTTGACCGCCCCTTTCACCATATCCTCGGTCGCGTGCGCAACATCGCAAACGAAGCCGAGCCGGTGACACGCGCGGATGACCTCGGCGCCGAATTCGGTGAGGCCCCGATGGGTGACGGCGCCGGTCTGGAAGTCGCCGATGTCGTTGGGCGTGTAGTGCACCAATTGCACGTGCCGGATGCCGCGCCGGTGCGCCTCATCGAGGCGTTCGAGCTTCCCGTCGAGGAAGTCGAGCCCCTCGACATCGGCGACAATCGCCGGCTCTCCCGCGCTGTGCGCCGCTTCGAGATCGGCGGCGCACAGCGCGCGGCGCACGCCGTGAGAGGCGACCAGCTCGTCCATCCAGGCGAGGCGGTCGATATGGTGACGGTAAAGCTCGCCCGGTCGCGGCGCGCGCGTTGCGGCGAGAGCGCCTGCGGAATTGCGGCCGAGGACCGGCCAGTCGGGCACGTCCGCGAGACAAGTCGCCGCGAGCGATCCTGCCCGCATCGCGTTTGCCAGATCGCCGCTCGGAGGCGCCTTTGAGGCGATCCCGGTGCGGCCGCCATGGCTGTGCACATCGACCGAGAGGGATTTGCGGAGCACGTCGAGGGCGGCTGAGGCGTTCTCGGCCGTCCGCGCCGCTTCGGTCGAACCGCGCGGCCCGACTTCGCCGGCCAGCAGGGCTCCGATCGAGACCGGCGGCATCCCCCACGGCAAAGGACGGTGCGCGACGGCGTAGCCGTGACCGCAGCAATCCATGGCCTCCTCCCGGCGATCGCTACCGCTCTGGACTATATCGCCGCGACTGCTTGACCTCCCGCAATTTCTCGCGGGCAATCCAAGGCCGAAGTTTTTCGGCGCTGGCACATCACGCAGGGCGCGCGACCAGCCGGGTCAGGATCAGCACGAGCCCCGCGAGACCGAGCACGGCCATGATCAGGATCGCCCGCGCCGGGCTGAGCCAGGCCGCGAGCGCGCCGATCGCCAATACGCCCAGGGGCCCGGTGCCGATGCAGACGGTGACGAGACCCATCACGCGCGAGCGCAGCGCCGCCGGCGCCTCGGTCAGGATCAGGGTCGTCTGCATGATCGAGAAGGCGGCGGTGCCGAAGCCGCCGATGACCATGATCCCGACCGCCAGCCCGTACCACGGCGTCAGGGCCAGGACGATGAGCGCGGAAAAGAACAGGAACGAGCCGCGGATCATCCCGTAGCGGCGGTCGAGGCGCAGCCAGCCGGCGGAAAAGGCGATGCCGGCGAGAGTGGCGCCGGTCGGCTCGGCCGACGCCAGCAGGCCGACCAACAGCGGCGAGACCGCGAATTCGTGAAGCCCGAGCGGCGCGACCAGGGCGGAATAGGGAAAGCCGCAGGAATTGGCGATGATCGAGATCGCGATGACCGCGAGGACGGCGCGGTTGGCCCGCGCCAGGGCCAGCCCCTCGGCGAGATCGGCCGGGATGCGCGCGATCGAGAGCCGCCGCCGCTCCTGGCGGAAATCGAGGCTGCAGGCCAGCGCGCCGGCGCCGAGATAGAGCGCGGCCGACAACAGATAGGCGCCGGCGAGCCCCAAGATCTCGAACAGGGCGCCGCCCAACAGCGGTCCGATCACGCGCGCGACGCTCGCCGTCAAGGTGTCGAAGGCGATCGCCGGCCCGACCTGTTCGGGCATCACCGACTCGCCGATCATGCGGCGCCGCACCGACAATTCGTTGGTCCAGGCGAGGCCGGCGACGGCGCCGCCGAGAGCAAGGTGCCACACCCGGATCCATCCGGTCACGGCCAGGGCGCCGAGCACGGCAGCGGTCGCCGCCATGACCAGCATCTGCACGACCAGCAGCACTTTGCGGTTGACCGCCTCGCCGACGACGCCGGCGAAGGCGCCGAGCAGCAGCATCGGCAGGGTCCGCGCCACCGTCATCACGGCGACGAGAAAGCTCGAATGCGTCAGGTCGTAGGTGAAGATGCCGACGACCAGGAGTTCGAGCCAGCGCATGCCGTTGCCGACCGCGCCGGCGAGCCACAGGCGCAGATAAGTGGGGTTCCGGAGCAGCG
>DATFCQ010000222.1:0-4919 GCA_035252905.1 Allostellaceae bacterium
CGATCGCGGGCGCGGCGCGCTGCGGCTCGGCGCGGCCGTCGCTCGCCGTATAGAGCGCGCCCGCCCACTCGCCGCCGAGCCCCGGCAACAGCGCCTTTGCCTCGGCGCCGGTCAGGATGCGGGTGTCGAGCTGGTACTGCCGGGCGTGATCGAGCCAGGCTTCGTATTTGGCGGCCTCGGCCGCGGTCTCGAACAGATAGAGGATGCCGCATTGGCGAAAGCCGGTCTCGGCCTCGACCCGCGCGTTCATGCCCTGCCACAGTCGCAGGCTCTCGATGACCATCGGGATCTCGCGCGGGTCGCGCGCCATCTTGCGGCACCAGCCCCAATTGCGGCTCGACTGCTCGCCGGCGATATGCCCCTTCTCACAAAGCACGACCGAGACGCCCCTCTCGGCCAGAAACAGGGCGGTGCTGACGCCGATGATGCCGCCGCCGATGACGACGACATCGGCCTGCGCCGGCAGGACCTCATCGGAACTTACGGGATCGACGCGCGGAGCCATGGCTCTCCCTCGACTGCGCGAGGAGCTTGCGGCCCCTGCCCGCCCCTGTCAAACGCGCCGTCGAGCCTATATCCCGAGCCGGTAAAATCGCGACGCGGTCCCGGCGAAAAGATCGGATTTTTCCGACGGCGAGGCGCCGCTCGCCAGCCGCTTGAAGGCGTTCCACAACACCGGGTAGCTGCATGCGCCCTTGTCGACCGGGAAATTGCTCTCGAACATGCAGCGCCCGGCGCCGAAGCTCTCGATGCAGGTCTCGACGTAGGGCCGCCAGGCATTGGCCAGTTCGCCCGACGACGGCGGCAGCGGCGCCAGGTGAAAATCGAAGGCGTTGACGATCATCGCCAATCCGCCGAGCTTGACGAAGACGTTCGGGCAGGCGGACAAGGCCCTGATGTCGGCGCACCAGCCGGGGAACACCTCATTGCGCCTGTAGGGGCCGACCCCGAGCGGGCCGCCGAAATGGTTGAGCACGATCTTCACTTCGGGGCACGCGCGCGCCACCTCGGTCAAGGTCTTGATCTGCGGGTGATAAATCCACGCTTCAAAGGTCAGATCGTGCGCCGGCAGCCGCTTCAGGCCGCGGCGGAAATCGGGATCGTCCATCAGCCCCGGCGGCGGCACATAGGACGAGGCTCCGATGATCGCAGGATCGTGCGCGGCGATCTGGCGGATGCCGCGAAACCGTCCGCCGGCCGCGGCGATCTGCCCTTCGAGCACGGCGTCGACCTGGGGCAGTCGCAGATCGGCAAAGCTGACGATGCCGGCGCAGATCCTGGTCTTGCCGCCGCGGCGGTCGCCCTCCTCGGCGATCGCCCGGACGAACTCGCTCTCGCCGATCGGCCGCATCTCCTCGGGACCGCCGGTGCGGTAGCCCGAGCCGCACTGGATGAACATGGTTGCGACGATGTTGTGGCCGGAATTGACGTCGGCCAGGAGGTCGTCGAGCAGGTAGCGGCTGCCCGGGTGGTCCCACAGGTGATGGTGCGGGTCGACGATCGGCAGCCCCGGTTCGAGGATCTCTTCGGTGAGCTTGCCGAGCCATGGGGGGTTGGGCAATGGGCGTGGATAGGCGCGGGCTTCGATCGGCATGGCGTTCCCCTCGGCAGCAGGCTTCCCCGACGGCGCTGATCGCGGCCGGCGGCGTCCGGCCAATCTACCCCCAAATCAAACGACGGCAGAAGAGCCGCGATCGCGGCTTGCTTCGCCGGGATGTTCTCCTTTCAAATAGATCCGGGCTTTCCCGAAACGGGGAGCGGCCGGAGGCGTTGAGCGATGCTGGTCAGACGGGGCGAGCGCATCGAGCTGGAGGCGCGGGCCAAAGCGGAACGCGCCGAGGACGTAGTGACGACCGACAATTACACCCGGCTGCCGCAAATCCGCCTGACCGGCGATGCAAACGGTCGTCCGATGCCGCCGGAAGCGCCGATGGAAATAATCCTCGACGGCAACGACGTCGCCACACTGGTTGAATGCGCGATCCGCCATCCCGCCCTGAATATGCGACTGGCTGTGTTGTCGGCGATCTGGAACCACCCCGACGCGTTCCGACAGATTTTCCGGTTCGGCCTCGAAGCGCCCCCCGGCTTTCCGGAAATCCGCAAGATCGTCGCAGAGGGGCTTGATAAGGGCTCGCATAAGCCGGACTTTTCGGCTTCGGACCGGGCCAAGCCGGCCGGCGAAACGCTGCTGCCTCGGATGCCCCTGCCGGCGCATCTGAAAGACCGTTTCAGGCGGTGATCGCGGTGCGGCGCGGTCGGCCGCGAAATCCCGCTTTCCTCATTTAAACAGGGCGTTACAGGGCGGACAGCATGAGCGACTGGAGCAAGGTGACCCGGCCGATCCCGGTTCCGAACGAATGGACAAAGCCGTTCTGGGATGCGGCGCGGCGCGGCGCTCTCGCATTGCAGCGCTGCCAGAGCTGCGGGCATTTTCAGCACCCGCCCTATGCGACCTGCGTCAAATGCGTGTCGACGGAGCTGAAATTCGAACCCGTGCGCGGCGCCGGAACGATCTACGCCTACACGATCATGTATCATACCGGCGACAAGCGCTTCGCGCCCGCGGTGCCCTATGCCAGCATCATCGTCGAGCTTGACGACGCGCCCGGCGCATTGCTCGCCGGCAATCTGCTGGAGGCGCCCTATACCGAGGCGAAGGTCGGGCGGCGCGTCGAGGTCGTCTTCGAGAGATTGAACGACGACATCACCCTGCCGCAATTCCGGCTCGCGCCCGCGTGAGGAGGAGAGGTCCGATGTGGGAGAACCGATGCAAGGTGGCGGTCAGCGGCGTGGGCTTTTCCAAGGTCACGCGCTCGGCCGAGATCCCGCTCGCCACCCACGCGCTGGCGGCGGTGAAAGAGGCGGTCGCGGATTCGGGGCTCAAACTGTCCGACATCGACGGCCTCGCCACCTATCCAGAACTGCCGGCGACCGGGCACGCCGAAATCGACGGCATCTCGATCGTCTCGGTCAACTGCATGATGGCAATGCTGAAACTGCCCGATCTCGGCTGGCACATCCAGGTCGGGACGGTCAATATCGGCGGCGCCGTGCAGCAGGCGGTCAACGCCTTGCTTGCCGGGGTGTGCACATACGCGGTGGTGTGGCGGGCGATGCACAACCCGCGCGGCACCTATCAGAACCTTCCCGGCGCCACCGCGCAGGGCGCCGCCCAGTTCACCGCGCCTTACGGCTTTGGCGGTCCGGGGCAGGGCATGGCGGTCGCCTATACCCGCTGGCTCGAGCGGCACAACCAGAGCCGCGAGAAGATGGCGACGCTCGCGGTGACGCAGCGCCGCCATACCCAGCACAATCCGCATGCCTATTTTTACGGCACGCCGCTGTCGCGCGAGGATTATCTGAACTCGCGGATGGTGGCCTATCCGTTCTGCCTCTTTGATTGCGACATCCCGGTGCAGGGAGCGGTCGCGATCGTGTTGACGACGGCCGAGCGGGCGCGCGACCTGAAGCCGAAACCGGCCTACCTCGCCGGCTACGGCCAGCGGCTCCATTTCGAGGTGGCGGGCCGCATCGGCAGCCTCAGCGCCTATATGGAGGGCGGCAGCAGCTCGGCGAAACTGACCTGGGAACGCTCCGGCTTCGGCCCCAAGGATGTCGACGTGGCCCAGATCTATGACGGCTTCTCGGCCTCGGTGATCTACGGTCTCGAATCCTACGGCTTCTGCAAGGAGGGCGAGGCGCTCGACTTCATCCAGGACGGGCGCATCGAACGCGACGGGGACTTGCCGCTCAACACCTTCGGCGGCAGCCTCGGCACCGGACGCATCCACGGCCTGTGGCACATCATCGAAGGCGCCTTGCAGGCCTCGGGCCGCGCCGGCTCGCGCCAAGTCAAGGACGCCAATGTGTCCTTTGTCGGCGCCAGCGCCCCGATCGTGACCGGCACGACGTTTCTCTTTGTCGGCGAGCCGTATTGAGAGGCGGGTTCAGGCCGCTGCCGGCCGTGAACCCGCCTCCTTCGTCCTTACCGCACGGGTGAAAACTCTGCTGCAATCAGCAGTTTGTTTTCCTGCCGGATCGGCCGCACGCCGCTTTGCGGCGGCCACGAGCCGCCGGGACGGCGGGAGGCCTCGCGGATGCGGACGCGCTCATTGAGATCCTTGTACGCCCAGATATGGACAAACTTGTTGAGCGCGCCAAGTTCGCTCGTCCAACAGGCCGCCAACGGGGAGAGCCGCTCCCGCTCCTCGATGACCTTGCCCCACGCCTCCAGCACTTTCGGGAGATCGCCCGGAGCGTAGGTGTAGGTGCGCATCTCATAGACGTTCCCGCTGCCGTAATCGCGGCTGCCCAGGGGACGCATGAACGGCGCCGGGATCACGATCTCGGCCTCCTGCGCCACGATCAGGTCCTGGCCGCCGGGGAGCTGGTTGCGGGCGGTGTCTTGCGCCAGCGCCGCGCGCACCGCGGTGCGCTGTTGCAGGTCATCATAGGGATAGACATGGACGACCTGATTGAGCGGACCGAACTCGGTGTGCCAGAAGGCCCCCAACTTGGAGTGTTTCTCGCGCAGCGGGAGCCGCTTGGCATAGCGCTCCTCGAATTCGGCCACGGTCCCCGGACGCAGGGTATAGGTACGAACCTCGTAGATCATCGGCGCATCCTCCAGCTTGGAGGGATTGGCGATGGGGTATGCCGGCAAACCGCCGGCATACCCTGCTCGCCGTTCCCCATGGACGGCTCATCCGCCCCTGTTCCGGAGCAGGATAGTGCCGCCGGAGGATTTTGCGAAGGCGCATGACCGGCGCGACGTTCAAAGCAGCGGTTATAGGCGGATACGCTGCGCTCATCCGCCCCAGGATACTACGGCGCTGATGAGCCGCAGACCGGTCTGCCCCCTCGCAGGCTAGCGGTTCGGATAGCAGGCGCCGGAATAGTAGTAGTACCCGGGGGCG
>DATFCQ010000223.1:0-20390 GCA_035252905.1 Allostellaceae bacterium
CCGCCGGCGAAGCCGCCGGCACCGGCTCCCGGGCCTGGCAGCGGCGGGCTCTACTGAGGGCCTGTTTGGGTCGTCGTGTTGCGAAGGTGGCGGAATACGCTGCGCTTTTCCGCCCTACGCTTCTCGGGCGCATCGTAGGGCGGAAAAGCGCAGCGAAGCGGAGCGCATTCCGCCATCTTCCTCCTCAAACGAGCTCTGAGATCCGGATGACGAGGAACTTTTGAACAGGATTATAACCTTATCAGCCATAAAGAACGGGAGGTCAGGGATGGATGTCGGCGGCGCGCGGCAGCAGATCGACGCCTGCTGGGACGACGAGATCGTTCCGGCGCTTGTCGAGTACATCAGGATCCCGAACAAATCGCCGGCTTTCGACCCCGACTGGGCGGCGCACGGCCACATGGATGCGGCCATCGCCCTGTTCGAACGCTGGGCGCGCGCCAAATTGCCGCTGTTTCCGGGAGCAAGGCTCGACATCGTGCAGCTGCCCGGCCGCACGCCGGTTCTGTTGATCGAGGTACCGGGCGAGGGCGGCGACCCCGTATTGCTCTACGGCCATCTCGACAAGCAGCCGGAGATGGCGGGCTGGATGGAGGGCTACGGGCCGTGGGCGCCGCGTCTCGACGGCGAGCGGCTCTATGGCCGCGGCGGCGCCGACGACGGCTATGCGATGTTCGGCGCGCTCGCCGCGCTCGCCGCCTTGCGCGCGCAGGGCATACCGCACGCGCGGGCGGTGATCCTGATCGAAGCCTGCGAGGAATCCGGCAGCCCCGATCTGCCCCATTACGTCGATCATCTCGCCTCTCGGATCGGCCGGCCGTCGCTTGTCGTCTGCCTCGATTCGGGCTGCGGCAATTACGATCAACTCTGGCTGACCACGTCGTTGCGCGGCATGGCCTCGGGCACGCTCAAGATCCGCGTGCTCGAAGAGGGCGTGCATTCGGGCCACGCCTCGGGGGTCGTGCCGTCGAGCTTCCGCATCCTGCGCCGGCTGCTGTCGCGCCTCGAAGACGAGGAGACGGGCGCGATCCACCCGTCCGAATTTTACGCCCAGATCCCGCCCGAGCGGATGGCGCAGGCGCGTGAGGCCGCCGCGGTATTGGGCGATACGGTCTTCACCGAATACCCGTTCGCGCCGGGCGTCGCGCCGGTCGGCGGCAATCTGACCGAACTGGTGTTGAACCGGACCTGGCGACCGCAACTGGCGGTGACCGGGATCGCCGGCCTGCCGGCCCCGATCGACGCCGGCAATGTGCTGTTGCCGTTCAGCGAGGCCAAACTGAGCCTGCGGCTGCCGCCGACCGTCGACGGCGAAGCGGCCGGCACTGCGCTCAAAGGGCTGCTCGAACGCGATCCTCCCTATGGCGCGCAGATCGCCTTCGAGCCCGGGTCGAACGCCACCGGGTGGAACGCGCCGGCACTCGCGCCCTGGCTCGAAACCTCATTGGCGCGGGCCTCGGCCGCCGCCTTTGGCAGGCCGCCTGCCTCTATGGGCGAGGGCGGTACGATCCCGTTCATGGCGATGCTCGGCGAAAAGTTCCCCGGGGCGCAGTTTGTCGTCACCGGCGTATTGGGACCGCATGCGAACGCGCACGGACCCAACGAATTCCTGCACATCCCGACGGCGAAACGGATCTCGCTCGTCATCGCGCAAATCCTCGCCGACCATTACGCCCGGCCGCGATAGATCGGTTGCATCGGCGGAATGCGCGGCGCGTATTCCGCCGCCTTTCTATCAGTATCCAGCGTTTTCGAGATCGAATTCGGTCCGGCTGAACATTGCATTGCGGATGTCCCATAATTCCGGATAGATCGGATCGTCGAGCAGCTGATTGGCAACGCCTCGCAGATAGCGCAGCCCGGTCGAGCCTCCAGTGCCGGCACTGTTGCCGATGACCCGCGACACCGTTGCGAGATGGGCGAAGCGCCACCGTCTGAACGCGTCTTCCAGATCGACCAACTTTTCGCCGAGCTGGTACAATTCGGGCTCCTTTTCCCGGTTGTGATAGACATATTGCCATGCCTCGAAGACCGGATGCTGCTTGCGATAGCGGATGGCGTAATCGGTCGATGGTTCAATGCCAAATGATTGCAAATGCCGTGACATGTATTGAACCACCGAATCGTAGATGCTCGGCTCCGCAAAGGCCTTTTCAAGCGCTTGTCGCTCGTCGGACGATTGCGCATACGCAAAGATGTCGCGCTCCTCCATTTCAAGGCATGGATTCTGATCTTCTTGGCTGGACTGCGACTTTACCGGCTTCTCGAAACGAACCGTCCGGTACTTTAAGCCTAGTTTGAATTCAAATATCCTGTATTGGCTCGATTGAAAGCCTGAGGCGTTGTTCTGACCGACGGTCAGCCGGAAAACGTGGAATTCGTCGGGCGTCAACGTCGTCAGCACACTCCACGAGGCGATCAATACGCGCTGGATTTCGCTCACTCGCGACAGCCGCTTGTAGGCGATGATGCAATCGGTTTTGCCCGGCCGTTCCCTCATCAAAGCCTTTGTCGCGCAGCTCAGTTCGTGAATCGCCAGCTTGAACCACAGCTCGTGCGCCTGATGGATGATGATAAACAACAATTCGTCATCCGATTCCGTCATTAATTGCTGCGACGACAGCAGCTTGTCCAGCTTCAGGTATGAGGCATAGGCATGCTCCGACATCGACCTCCTCCCTTCAGCATATCTCATCGGCCGCGCTTGCCGCCTGCGGGACCGGCCCCTTACGTCCGTGGCGGTAGGCGATCAGGAGCGGAAAGCCGTTACTCCTTGCCAGTGCGGCCGTGCCAGGAGTCCGGACCCGGGTCGCGCCCGGCGGCAACCTCGCCCAGTCGGCCGAGGTAATGAGTCCAGCCTTCCGCATGGCCGGCGCATTGCTCGGCACTGGGCAGGCCGGTGTGGGTCAGACGCAGCAGCGTTCCGTCCGGCTGTTCGATCAGATCGATCTCAATGAGGCTTGACCCCGGCGGCACCGCCTCGCTGCCGTCCCAGCCGAAGCTGTAGGCCAGGCGGTGCACCGGCACCACCTCGCGGAAGGAGCCGCGGGCGCAGCGAGCGCCGGTGACATTGACGAGATAGAGCCCGCCGGGCTGCGGCTCGATCTCCGCCTCCGTTCCCATCCAGCGCAGGATCTTCTCCGGATCGGTCAGGAGGGCGAACACCGCGGCGGGCGGCGCCGGGATGTGCGTCTCGCGGCGGATGACGAGGGCCTCTTGCATCGGTCTCCCCCATGGTTGCGATGGCCTGCCCCGCCTGCGGAGGATGGACGGGCGCCGGGGTCTGGGCCTTACCCCAAGGATAGACCGGCGAGGCTGGCTGCGCCATCGCCGCGGCGCAGATGACAGGCCGGGGGCCGTGGCCGCATGATTGCGGCATGGATCTGCCCGCGTCCCTCGCCTGGCTGGTGGACGAGGCCGGCGCCTCGCCCGGCCCTGACCGGTTCCTGGCCGAGCTCGGCGGCCGGCTGCTGTCCGACGGCCTGCCGCTGGCCGGCGGCGCCCTGACGCTTGCGGTGCCGCATCCGATCATCGCCCGCCGCACCTGGCTGTGGCGGGCGGAGACCGGAGCGGTGATCGAGGCGCTGGGCTTCGCCGGCGGTCCGCTCAGCCAAGCCGGACGCGACTGGCTGGCCGAGCTTGGTCCGGTGCGGGAGGACACCATCGGCCCGGCGCCGGACAGTCCGGTGCTGGGCTGGGCCGGGACCCGGCCATTCGGCCCCGCCGAGGCCGACCGGCTGCGCCAAGCCGCGCGCTTCGTCACGGCGCCTTTAGCCGCCCTGGCCGCGCGGGCGGCGCTGGCAGCATTGCTCGAGGCCTATCTCGGCCGGCGCAGCGCCGCCCGGGTACAAGCCGGCGCGCTGCGGCGCGGCACCGGGGAGACCATCCGCGCTGCGCTGCTCTACGCCGACCTGCGCGACTTCACCGCCCTATCGGAGGCGACGGAGCCCGCGGCGATGATCGCCGCCCTCGACGCCTGGTTCGATCGCGTCGCCGGAGCGGTGCACGCCTTCGGGGGCGAGGTGCTGAAGTTTATCGGCGACGGCGTGCTGGCGATCTTCCCGGTCACCGGCGCGCCAGCCGAAGCCTGCGAGGCGGCGCTGCGCGCGGTCGCCGCCGCCCGCGCCGGCATGGCCCATCTCCATGCGGTGCGGCGGGGACAGGGGCTGCCGCCACTGTCCTTTGGCGCGGCGCTGCATCTCGGCGAGATCCTGTGGGGCAATATCGGCGCGGCCGACCGCCTGGACTTCACCGCCATCGGCCCCGCGGTCAACCTGGTCAGCCGGCTGGAAGGGTTGTGCCGGCCACTCGGCCGGTCGGTGCTGATCTCGGGCGCGGTCGCCGCAGAGACCACCACGCCGCTGGTGCCGCTGGGCGAACACGTGCTGCGCGGCATCGCGGCGCCCTGCACCATCTTCACCCTGCCGGATGCGTGAGCGACTCGTCGCCGGCAGGACATCTCGGTTTCGAATCTCTGGAGCTTTCAGCCCACGCACTTGATTCGTGGGCACACACGTCTTGCAGCGCGCCCCGATTACGGCGACAAAGACGTGGGTGCCTGGGCCAACCCGCGGGTAAAGGCCCACCGGGCACGGGCGATCCGAATCGGCGACACGGGAACAGGCATGACCAGCAAGGACGAACTGAAGCGCGCGGTATGCGAGGCGATCGACCGCCATGGGAATGAGATCATTGAACTGGGCGAGACGATCCTTCACCATCCGGAGACCGGCTTCAACGAGGGCAAGACCGCCGCGCTCGTCGCCGACGCGATGCGCGCGCTCGGGCTTCAGCCGCAGACCGGCCTGGCCCTCACCGGGGTCAAGGGCCGCCTGCGCGGCAAGCAGCCCGGCCCGCGCCTTGCCGTCCTCGGCGAATTGGACAGCCTGCGGACCTCCGACCACCCGCTCGCCGATCCGCACACCGGCGCCGCGCACAGCTGCGGCCACAATGCCCAGGTCGCCGGCATGCTCGGGGTTGCGATGGGCCTCTCGGCGATCGGCGCCGCCGAGCACCTTGCGGGCGAACTGGTCCTCTTCGCCGTCCCGGCCGAGGAGTTCATCGACGTCGAGGAGCGCCTCCATCGCAAGGAGCGCGGCGAGATCGAATTCCTGTTGGGCAAGCCCGAGCTCGTCGCCAAGGGACATTTCGACGACATCGACATGGCGATGATGATCCATGTCGGCTCGCACGACCAGATGACGAAGCGCTCCTACATTGCCGACAGCTCGAACGGAGCGGTGGTCAAGCAGATCCGCTTTCTTGGCCGCGCCAGCCACGCCGGCGGCGCGCCGCAGCTCGGCATCAACGCGCTTTCCGCGGCGATGATCGCCTTGAACGCGATCCACGCGCAGCGCGAGAGTTTCTGGGAGCGCGACACGATCCGCATCCACCCGATCATCACCAAGGGCGGCGACGCGGTCAGCGTCGTCCCGGCCGAGGTGCATATGGAGACCTTTGTGCGCGGCGGCTCGCGCGAGGCGATCCTCGACGCCAACAGGAAGGTCGACCGGTGCCTCAAGGCCGGCGCGATGGCGATGGGCGCCGAGGTCGAGATCAACACGATCCCCGGCTACCTGCCCCAGCGCAACAACCGCGCGATGGGCGCGCTGTTCGGCGGCAATGTCGAGACGATGTTCGGCCAGGGTTCCTTCGACATCGGCGGCCACCGCACCGGGTCGACCGATATGGGCGACATCGCGCATCTGAAGCCGGTCATCCACCCTTATGTCGCCTCCGCGCGCGGCAAGACGCACGGCGCGGACTTTCGCATCAACGAGCCGGAGCACGCTTATCTGACCCCGGCCAAGCTCCTGGCGATGACCGCGATCGATCTGCTCTATGGCGACGCCGCGCCGGCCAAGCAGATCCTCGCCGACTTCAAGCCGGCGATGAGCAAAGACGAATATCTCGCCTTTGAGCGCGGCCTGTTCTGCACCGAGCGCTGGAAGCCGGAGGTGTCGGGCTAAGAGCCTATCCCGGTAGATAGGGGACCGTAGAACCGTAGGGTGGGTTGACCCCATGGGCCTTCAGCCCACGGACTTGATCCGTGGGGAAAGCCGGGGGAAACCCACCAATCACGGCCGAACATGATGGGTTCGCGTTGCTCAACCCATCCTGCAATGCTTCGCTTTCGGCTTTATCTGCGCTCTAAGCACCGGCCAAGTCGTCTCGACGAGCCGTGCAAGGCTTTCCGACCTCTCGGCGCCGGTGACGAATCGCTCGCGCTCGGGCGGCATCGTCCAGGCCTATAGCCGTTCCCGACGCGCATGAAGGATAGAGCGGAAGCTGGGCAAAATTCCGGACAGACGGGGAAATTGGCGAATTCCCTCGCGCTTTCCCGGCGAAAGCCGGGACCCATTCCTCCGCCGCTCGGAATTCTCAAGTATTTGCCGTCATTCCCGCGAAAGCGGGAATCCAGGGGCCGAATATCGGACTTTCTGTCACTGGCCCCTGGGTCCCCGCTTGCGCGGGGACGACGGGTAAATTATTGAAATCTCTTTGTTTTAGAGACATGTGCACACTCTAGGGCTTTCGCCGGGGTGGAAAGAAAAACGGGCGACCTCGGGATTCTTGCCCAGCCTTGCAGCGTATTCCGCCGGCTTCACGGCACGACGGTGACTCCAACAGGCCCCAAGTGGTGCATCCGCCAAATGAGGGCAATATTTGAAACGACGGCGGCCCCGAGGCGGTGCGGCCTATGATAAACCCCGCCAGTCAAGACGTCTCGTGCGGACTTGCCGGGTCTGCCGCCAAGCCGATGCCCAATACCGGCACAGCATGATCATGCTGCGCAATGAGTCCTTGCGCGCTGTTCTCCGCGCCGCGGCGATCCCCTATCGCCGCAATCCCGATCAATCTGGAGACATCCATGCTCCGTGCGCTGTTTTTGATCATTGTCGCCGTCACTGCCGCCGTCCCGGCTGCAGCACAGGACTATCAATCACAGGATCTCGCGGAGGCGGCGGCGCAATACCGCCAGGATCTGATTGATGCGGTTCCCGCCGAGAAGCGGCAGCCCGGATTGATCTCCCGTCTGCGCGAGGATGCCGAAGCCGAGTATCAAGCGAAGCGATATGCCCAGGCCATCGAGGATCTCGGCCGCGCCATTGCTTACGGCGCCGATGACGGCCGCGTCTGGCTGAGTCTGGCCCAAAGCCTCGCCGCCGGCGGCGGCGATCACGTCCTGGCGGCCGCCTATAACGCCTATCTCAAATCAACCGATCCGGTCGAACGCGGCCATGCGTTGTTCCTGATCGGGGCTGACTACGACCGCCACGACCAGCCGAAGGACGCGCTCGTCGCCCTTGAGGCCGGGTTTGCCTTGACTCCCTCGACCACTGTCGGCGAGCGGATCGCACAATTAAAGCGGCTCGTTGCCTTCCGCGTCACCAAAGTCCAGATCGAAGCCGAAGCGGACGAGGCGCGCGCCTGCCTGCGCTTCAACGAGAAAGTCGCGACCAAGGGGGACGTCGCCTATGGCGAGTATGTGCGCAGCGAGCCCAATATCGACGGCATCGTCACAGCGCGCAACGACACGCTCTGCCTCAACGGGCTCAAGCACGGCGAGATCTATGAGGTCGAGCTGCTGGCCGGATTCCCCGCCGATACCGGCGAAAAGTTGGCCGAGACGTTCCAGACCCGGCTCGTGGTGCCGGATCGTCAGCCATCGATCAGCTTTTCCGGCGCCGGTTATGTTCTGCCGCGCGACGGCAGCGCTGGGCTTCCGGTTACGACGGTCAACCTCGACCGGGTCAAGGTCAAGGTATTGCAGATCAACCGTCGCAATCTGGTACCGGCCCTCGATGCCGACAAACTGACCCTCGATTTCGATCGCGGCAGCGTCGACGAGATCATCAACCACAGCGGAAAGCTGGTCTGGGAAGGGGAGATGAGCATCTCCGGCGAGCGCAACCGCGTTGTCAGAACGGCAATCCCGCTCAAGGACAGGCTCCGCGACAACGGCCCCGGCGTCTATCTCGCAGTGGTCGAACGGGCCGATGTGAAACCGGGCGATCAGAACCCGCTTGCGACCAACTGGGTCCTCGTCTCCAATCTCGGCCTGACCGCCTATAGCGGAACGGACGGCATCGCCATTGCGGTGCGCTCGCTCGCCGACGCCAAGCCGATCCCCGGCGTCGCGCTGCGCCTCTACGCCCGCAACAACAGCGAATTGGCGACCGCGACGACCGGACCCGACGGGATCGCCCATATCCCCGGCGGGCTGGTGCGCGGCCAGGGCGGCGACGAGCCCTTCGCCGTCATGGCCTATGGCCCCGGCGGCGACTTCAACTTCCTCGAACTCGGTCGTGCCGCCTTCGATTTGAGCGATCGCGGGGTCAGCGGGCGGCCGCAGCCGGGCCCGGTCGACGCCTATCTCTATACCGACCGCGGCATCTATCGGCCCGGCGAGAGCGTGCATCTGACGATGCTGGTACGCGACGACAAGGCCGAGGCGATCGCCAACCTGCCGCTGACCTTGCGGCTGCTGCACCCGGACGGGGTCGAGACCGATCGCCGCCAGCTGACCGGCGGCCGACTCGGCGGGTATCAGGTGACCTACGCCCTTGCCCGCGATGCCCGCATCGGCACCTGGCGGGCCGAGCTGAAGGTCGATCCGCAAGCGGCGCCGATCGGCACGATCGAATTCCGCGTCGAGGATTTCGTGCCGCCGCAGCTGAAGGTCGCCCTCACCGCGCCCGATCGGCCGGTGGTTCCCGATCAGCCTTTCCCGGTCGCGGTGGCAGCGCAGTATTATTTCGGGGCGCCCGGGGCAGGGCTGTCGATCGATGCCGAGGCCACCGTCGCCTATGACGACGACCCGTTTCCCGGTCAGCCCGGCTTCCATTTCGGGCTCGTCGACGAGGCGTTTTCAGGCAAGCGCTACGACGTCGATTCCCGGGCGACCGATGCCGACGGCAAGGCGACAGCGACGCTGCAACTGGCTCAGCTCCCCGACCTGACCAGGCCGCTCGCCGCAACGGTCCGGGTCAGCGTCATGGAGCCGAGCGGGCGCGCCGTCAGCGCCAGCGTGACGCGGCCGATCGCGCAGCGCAGCCTGGCGATCGGGCTGCGTTCTCCGGCGGACGACGAGGCCGTCCCCGAAGGTCAGCCGGCAAGGGTCGACGTGATCGCCGTCGATGCCGCCGGCAAGCGGATCGCGGCCAAGGGACTGCGCTGGGAATTGCTGCGCGAGACTTGGCAATACGAGTGGTACGCGATCCAAGGCAATTGGCGCAGCCGGTTGTTCGTGCACGACCAGCCGCTCGCCGCCGGCACGCTCGACGTCGGGGCTGAGGCGCCGGCGCTTCTGACGCGCATAGTGCCCGCCGGGCGCTATCGCTGGGAGGTCAGCGACGGTGCCAGCGGCGCACAGTCGAGCCTGCGCTTTCATGTCGGCTGGTGGGTCGAGGCGGCGCTGCCCGACGTTCCCGACAAGCTCGATGCCGTACTCGATAAGCAGAATTATCGACCGGGCGACACCGCGAAGCTGTTTGTCAAGGCGCCCTTCGCCGGAGAGGCCGAGCTGGCGATCGCTGCGGACCGCGTGCTCGCATGGCGCTCCTTTGTCCTTCCGGCGGGCGGGACGACGATCGAGATCCCGGTCGCGCGGGACTGGGGCAGCGGCGTTTACGCTCTCGTCAGCGCCTATCGCGCCGCGGATCTCAACGGCGCGGTTCCGTCGGGGCCGCGGCAGCATGGGCCGGGCCGGGCGGTCGGCGTTGCCTGGCTTGGCATCGATCCGGCGCCGCACACCTTGGCCGTGAGCCTTGCGGCGCCGGCTGTCGTGCGGCCGCGCGGCCCGGTTGACGTCCCGATCAAGGTCAGCGGGCTCGCTCCGGGCGAGGAAGCCTATGTGACGCTCGCCACGGTCGACGAGGCGGTGTTGAAATTGACCGAATTCGACAGCCCGGCGCCCGAGAAATACTTCTACGGCAAGCGCCAGCTCGGGGTCGAATTGCGCGACCTTTACGGCCGGCTGATCGATCCGCGCGCCACCGCGATCGGGACCTTGCGCAGCGGCGGCGACCAGTTCGCCAAGCGCTCGGTCGCGGGACTGCCGGACAGAAGCAGCCGGGTCGTTGCGCTGTTTTCCGGCATCGTAAAGCTCGACGCGAACGGCGCCGCAAAGATTCCCTTCACGATCCCCGATTTCCAGGGCCAATTGCGGCTGATGGCGGTGGCGTTTTCTGCCAACAGGCTCGGCTCGGCGAGCACCGTGATGGCGGTGCGCGATCCGGTCGTCACGCTGGTCTCGCTGCCGCGCTTTCTTGCCCCCGGCGACACCGCCCGGATCGGCGTCGTTATCAATAACCTCGAAGGGCCTGCCGGCAAATACCGCCTGAAACTGTCGGCAAGCGGGGCGGGCACGCTGGCCGCGCCGGTCGAGCGCCTGATCACGCTCGCCGGCGGCCAAAGCGTTGTCGAGCGATACGACGTCGCGGCGGACGCGCCAGGCACGATCGCGCTGAGCCTCGAATTGTCCGGGCCCGACGCTGTGCCTATCGCCCGCGCCTTTACGGTCGGCGTGCGGCCGGCGCAGGCCTACCAGTTGCGCCGCTTTGTCGGCCGGCTCGAGCCGGGGCAGAGCGTGACCCTCGACGACGGTCCTGCCGGCGCGTTCCTGCCCGGCACGGGCGAAGCCCTGCTGACCGTGAGCCCGCGCCCCGACTGGGATGTGCCGGGGCTGCTGCGCGCGCTCGACCGCTACGCCTATGGCTGCCTCGAGCAGACGACGAGCCGGGCCTTGCCGCTGCTCTATGTCGAGACTGTCGCGAAGCTGTGGCATGACGATCTCGGTTTCGATCCCGCCGCCACACTCGATGGCGCGATCGGCCATGTCGTCGAATTGCAGCGCTCCGACGGAAGCTTCGGCGTGTGGAACGATACCGACGACACGGTGCCGTGGCTCGATGCCTATGCCACCGATTTTCTGCTGCGCGCCAGGGAGCACGGCAAGAACGTGCCGGATTTCGCGATTCACGCGGCGCTCGGCTGGCTGCGCGACTATGTGCGCCAGGACCCTACCGATCCCGAGACTCTTCCGGCGGTCGCCTATGCCCATTACGTGCTGGCGCGCGCCAGGGCGGACGATCTGGCAGCGCTGCGCTATTTCAACGACACGCAATTGGATCGGCTGCCAAGTCAGCTTGCCAAGGCCCAGCTCGCCGCCGCACTGACGCTCTACGGCGACGCCGGAAGGGCATCGGCGGCTTATGCTGAGGCACTGGGGGCACCGGCAAAGCGTCCGTCGAGCCTGCGCTTCATCGATTACGGCAGCGACCTGCGCGACAGTGCCGGCGTCCTCTCCTTTGCCGCGGGCGATCCCGATGCGCAACCGCGCCTCACCGCGGTTATGGACCGCATCGCCGAGCTGTTCGCCAATGCCGGCCGCACGAGCACGCAGGAGCAGGCGTGGCTGCTGATGGCGGCCGAGACAGCGGCTCGGATTTCCGGCGACAAGATGACAATTGCCCGCGACAAGGGGCCGCCGCAGACCGGCACTCAGCCCCTCTATGTGCGCCGCAAGCTCGGCGCCGGGGCGGCGCCGACGGTGATCATCAATCGCGGCACCGCACCGGTCTGGCGTACGGTGTCGATCACGGGCGTCGCCAAGGATGATCTGCCGGAGGAGAGCAAGGGCTATACGGTCGCCCGCACGGTCTATCACCGCGACGGCACCCCGGCCAATCTTGCCGAGGTGCGGCAAGGCGATCTGCTCGTCGTCGTCATCAAGGGCACCCGCGCCGCTCCGAAGCGGGCGGCGCGCGCGCTCGTCGTCGACCTCTTGCCGGCCGGGTTCGAGATCGAGACCGCGGCGGCCGCGGCCGGCGACAAATCCGCGGCCTATCCGTGGCTCAACAAGACAACCGAGACCACCTACGCCGAGGCGCGCGACGATCGCTACATCGCCGCACTCGACCTCGGCGCCGGAACCAGGGACTTCACCCTGGCCTATGTCGTGCGCGCGGTCACGCCGGGCGCCTTCGCCTACCCGGCGGCGGTCGCGGAAGACATGTACGAGCCGGAGATCACCGGCCGCACCGCCATCGGCAAGCTCGTCGTATCGGCGCGGTGAGCGTGCGCGAAACCCCTCGCCCCGGCCGTCCCTCGCCTGCGGGAACGAGAGCTTCGCGGCGGCGGCCGGGCTGCGGCTGGAGGCGACGGCTCCTTGCCGCTGCCGGCGTTTCCGCCGCGCTTGTCGGGGGCTATTTCGCCCTGCCGCCGCCGGCGCTCTTTCGCGCGCGCGACCTGTCGATGCTGATATTGGCCCGCGACGGCTCGATCCTGCGCGGGTTCCTCTCGACCGACGGCCAGTGGCGTCTGCCGGTTTTGCCCGATGCCGTCGACCCGCTTTACCGCCGTATCCTGATCGCGGCCGAGGACCGGCGCTTCGCTCTGCACCCCGGCGTCGATCCGATGGCGGCGCTGCGCGCGCTCGGGCAGTTGGTCGTGCGCCAGCATATCGTCTCCGGCGCCTCGACACTGACGATGCAGACGGTGCGGCTCTTGGAGCACCGTCCGCGCACGCTCGCCTCCAAGCTGATCGAGACGGCCGAGGCACTGGCGCTGGAGCGCATCGAGAGCAAGAACGACATCCTCGGCCTCTACATGACCCTGGCGCCGTTCGGCGGCAATCTCGAAGGCGTAAGGGCGGCGAGTCTCGCCTATTTCGGCCGGGAACCGAGCCGGCTCACCCCGGCCGAGGCGGCCCTGCTGGTGGCGATCCCGCGCGCGCCCGAGCGGTTGCGGCCCGACCGGTATCCGGCGGCGGCGCGCCGCGCCCGCAATCGGGTGCTGACCCGCATATTTGCGGCGGGGATCCTCTCGCCGGCGGCCTATGCCGAGGCCCGTTCCGAGCCGGTGCCGCGCCAGCGCCTGGCGATGCCGTTCCACGCCCCCCATCTCGCCAGCGACCTGCGCAAAAGGGCGCCGGGGCAAGCGGTGATCCGCACGACGATCGACCCGTTGTTGCAGCGGCAGGTCGAGGCCTTATTGCATCGCGAGATCACCGCGTTCTATCGGCATGCGACCTATGCGGCGCTCGTCGTCGCCAATCGCCGGCGCCGGGTCGTCGCTTATGTCGGCAACGCCATTTTCACCTCGGCGGCCCGACGCGGCACGATCGACATGGCGCGCGTGGTGCGTTCGCCGGGATCTGCGCTGAAGCCGTTCCTCTATGCCATGGCCTTCGACCGGCTGATCATCCATCCCGAGACCCTGCTCGACGACCGTCGCCGCGATTTCGGGGATTACGCGCCGAGCGATTTCAACGGCCGCTTCCAGGGCGAGGTCAGCGCTCGTGAGGCCCTGCAATATTCGCTGAACGTGCCGGCGGTTGCGGTGTTGCAGCGGCTCGGGCCGGAGCGGTTCACCTCTGCGCTGGCGGCGGCCGGCATCCGACTGCACCTGCCGCAGCCGACCACAGGGCCGGGCCTGGCGGTCGCGCTTGGCGGCGACGGGATCACGCTGACCGATATGGCGACGCTCTACGTCGCGCTGGCGCATGGCGGCAAGGTGGCGCCGCTGCGCTATCGGGCCGACGAGCCCGCCGGCTCGGAAACCGTGCTGTTCGGGCCGGCGGCGGCCTGGTACGTTGACGACATCCTCAGTGCGGTGCCGCCGCCGCCCGGGCTTCCGCCGTCCGCGCTGCGCCGCCGCCGGCCGCTTGCGTTCAAAACCGGCACCTCCTATGGCTTTCGCGACTCCTGGGCAGCCGGCTACGACCGCGAGTTCACGATCGTCGTATGGGCGGGCCGCCCGGACGGGACGCCGCTGCCGGGAAGCAGCGGCCTGACGATTGCGGCGCCGGTGCTGTTCAAGATCGCCGATCTGCTCGGACCGGCTCCCGCCGGTTCCGGCCGGCCGCCGCCTCCGGGCGCGCTGCTGGTCAGCCGGCGCAACCTGCCGCCGCGCCTCCAGCGCCTGCAGACGGGGCCGCTCGACCGGGCGGCATCGGCTGAGGCGGACGCACCGCGCATCCTGTTCCCGCCGAACGGCGCCACGCTCGAATGGGGCGAGCGGGACCTGCCGCTCGAAGCCGCGGGCGGGAGCGGCGCCTTGCACTGGCTGGTCGACGGCAGGCCGCTGCCCCCGCCGCCCCCGCACCGGCCGCTTTACTGGCGGCCATCCGGCATCGGCTTCGTCCGCCTCACGGTCATCGACTCGGCCGGACGCAGCGCCCACGCGAATATCCGGCTCATGCCGTAACCCCACTCCGGCAGCGCGGCCCCGGCCAAACCGGTTGGCACCACCCCCGCCTTCCCGGCATGATCGGGCGGGACGACGGATACCGGAGTTCGCGACGTGAACGACCTGGGACAAACCGCACCGGCCATGCGCGCGGCGGAGGGCGCCTGCGACCCGATCACGTTGGAGATCGTGCGCGGCGCGTTGCGGGCGACCCAGAGCGAGATGGAAGCGCTGATCGAGCGCACCGCAATGTCGCCCTTCATTCGCGAAAAGAAGGATTTCTATGCCGCCCTGTTCGACGGGGAGGGCCGGCTCGTGGTCGGCTCCAACCTGCCGATCTTCGGCGATGCCATCGGCCCGATCCTCGAACACTACCCGCGCGCGACCATGCACGAGGGCGACATCTACTGGTACAACGACTGCTACGCCTCGCACGGCGCGGTGTCGCATTCGCCCGACCAGGTGTTCGCCTGCCCGGTATTCTGCGCCGGCGAGATCGTCGCCTTTGCCCAATCCTGGGCGCATTTCAACGACATCGGCGGCATGCGCGCGGGCTCATTGTCGCCCGATTGCGAGGAGATCTTTCAGGAAGGCATCATCGTCCCGCCGGTATTGGTCGCCCGCGACGGGCGGTTCAACGACGAACTCCTGCGCGTCTTTGTCCGCAATTCGCGCTTCCCGGCGATGGTCCAGGGCGATACGCGCGCCTCGATCGCGGCGATCCGGCTCGGCGAGCGCCGCCTCGTCGAACTGTTCGCGCGCTTTGGCCGCGAACGCATGGAGGACGCCTTCGCGCAACTGGTGGCGCGCACCAGGGCCGCCGTGCGCCGACGTTTCCACGCGCTGATCCCGCCCGGCGAATACCGCTTTGCCGACGCGCTCGATTCGGACGGACAGGGCCACGGCCCGGTCACATTGCGCTATCGTCTCTCGGTCGACGAGGACCGCATCGAACTCGACACAAGAGACAGCGACGACCAGATGCCGGGGCCGGTCAATTTCCTGATGAGCCCATCGGTGCCGGCTGCGGTGTTCGCCTCCTACCTGCTCGGCGAGAATGCCGAGCATCTGCTCAACGCCGGCGCCGAACAGGCGCTCGACGCGGTGCATCTGCGCCCCGGATCGGTGTTGCAGCCGCGTTTCCCGGCGCCGCTCGGGCTGCGCGGCGTGACGTTGATGCGCCACATGGCGGTCTGCCTCGGCCTGATCGCGACGGCGACCCAGGGCGAGGCGATGGCGGCGCACAGCGCCTATGTGATCTGGTATCTGCGCGGGCGCGGCAACGACGGCGAATTGTTCCTGATGTCCGACGGGATCGGGGTCGGCTACGGCGCCCGCCCTTTTGCCGACGGCAACGACGCCGTCTATCTGGTCGCGCAGGAAAATTATCCCGCCGAGTTTCTCGAAGCCATCTATCCGGTCCGGCTGCGGCGTTACGCGATCAACCCCGACACCGGCGGGCCGGGGCGCTGGCGCGGCGGCTGCGGCATCATCCGCGAGTTTGAATTGCTGGCGCCGCAGGCCGTCATCTCGGTGCGCATCGACGGCATCGATTTTCCGCCCTGGGGCGTGAAGGGCGGCAAACAGGGCGGCGCGGGGCGCTGCGTGATCAATCCCGGCCGGGCGGACGAGCGGAGTGTGGCGCCGATCAGCGACGGCACGGTGCTGCGCCGCGGCGACGTCGTGCGCATCGAGACCGGCGGCGGCGGCGGGTTCGGCCATCCGTTCGACCGCGAGCCCGAACGGGTGCGCGCCGACGTGCTGGGCGGTTTTGTCGGTGAGGCGAGCGCCGAGAGCGATTACGGCGTGGTCCTGCGCCCGGACCTCACCGTCGACGAGGCGGCGACCCGCCACCGGCGCGCAGAGCGCCCGCCTGTTGCATTGTTCCACCGCGGCGGGTACCGCGACGCGCTGGAGTGAGAGATATATGGATGTATTCCACCGCCGCATCCTCACTCGTCACCCCGGCGAAAGCCGGGGTCCATGCTTCCGCAGCACAGGCCGATAACCATTGGCAGGGCAATATCAGTACCTGAGAAGTCTGGAGCGGCAGAGAAATGGATCCCGGCTTTCGCCGGGATGACAATGGGGGAGTTTGCCAGTTTCCGTTTCGATCTGAATTCTTTCAGAGTATTCGAACCATGTCCTATCCCCTAAACAGCGCGGTGATCGGCGTCGACACCGGCGGGACTTTTACCGATGTCATCCTGCTCGATCCGGCGGACGGCCGGATCGTCACGGCCAAGGTCCCGTCCTCGCCGGCGGACCCCTCGCGCAGCTTTGCCGCCGGCATCGGCGCCGCCTTCGAACAGGCAGGAATGGCCGGCGCGGCGATCGCGCGGGTCCTGCACGGTACCACGGTCGCAACCAACCTGATCCTCGAAGAAAAGGGCGCGCCGGCCGCGTTATTGACGACCGCGGGGTTCAAATACGTCCTTGAAATCGGCCGGCAGGACATCCCGCGGCGCGCCAGCCTGTTCGCCTGGGTCAAACCCAAGCGCCCGGTGCCGCCGCAAACGATCTTCGAGATCGGCGGGCGCCTCGGCCCCGACGGCGCCGAGATCGAGCCGCTCGACGAGGGCGCCGTCGCCGCGGCCGCGCAGGCGATCCGCGACGGCGGGATCGCGGCGGTCGCGGTCGTGTTCCTGCACAGCTACGCCAATCCGGCGCATGAGCGGCGCGCCGGCGCCATTCTGCGCGCGCTCGCGCCGGAGGCGACGGTGTCGTTGTCGAGCGCGGTGTTGCCGGTCTTCCGCGAATACGAACGCAGCACGACGACGGTCCTCAACGCCCAGATCACGCCGGTAGTATCGTCCTATGTCGCCCGATTGCAGGGCCGGCTCGCGGACAGCGGCATTGCCGCGCCCCTCCTGTTGATGAAATCGAGCGGCGGCGTCATCGGCGCCGAGCGGGCGCGGCAAAGGCCGGTCGAGACCGTGTTGTCCGGGCCCGCCGCCGGCGCGGTCGGCGCCGCCTTTGTCGGCGCCGCCGCCGGCTACCGCAATCTGATCGGCATCGACATCGGCGGCACCTCGGCCGACATCGCGCTGATCCATGACGGCGAGCCGGGGCTGACCATCTCGGGTCATATCGGCGAATGGCCGCTGGCCCTGCCGATGATCGACATCACGACGATCGGCGCCGGCGGCGGCTCGATTGCGCGGCGCTCGGCGGACGGGGCGCTCAGCGTCGGGCCGCAGAGCGCCGGGGCCGAGCCGGGCCCGGTCTGCTACGGCAGCGGCGGGACGGAGCCGACCGTCACCGACGCCCATCTCGTGCTCGGCCATCTGCCGCCCTATCTGCTCGGCGGCGCGTTCCGCCTCGACGCCGAACGCGCCCATCGGGCGATCGCGGCGCGGATCGCCGCGCCGATGGGATTGGCCCCCGAAGCGGCGGCGGGCGGCATTCTCGCGATCGCCGACAATCATATGACCGGCGCGATCCGCGTCGTCTCGGTCGAGCGCGGCCACGATCCCCGCGATTTCGTATTGGTGCCGTTCGGCGGCGCCGGCCCATTGCACGGCGGGACCCTGGCGCGGCTGCTCGGGATCCGGACCGTGCTGGTGCCGCCAGCGCCGGGCGTGTTGTCGGCGCTGGGGCTCCTCGTCACCAATCTGAAGAGCGAGTTCTCGCGCACCTGTCTCGAACGGCCGCCCGATTACGATCTCGCTCGCATCGCCGAAACCTACAAGGCGCTCGAAGCGGAAGCGGTCGCCTGGCTCGATGCCGAGGGCGTCCCGCCCGAAGCGCGCCGGCTCGCGCGGCAGGCCAGCCTGCGCTATCGCCACCAGGGGTTCGAACTGGTCGTCCCGTGGCCCTCGGGCTCGGTCGACACCGCTGCCGCAGCGGCCGCCATCGCTGCGTTTCATCGCCGCCACGAGCGGCTTTACACCTTTGCCCAGGAAGACACGCCGGTCGAAATCGTGACCCTGCGGGTCGATGCGATCGGCATGTTCCCGCCCCCGCAACTGCCCGAATTGCCGCGCGGCGGCGACCCCGCCGCCGCGATCGTCGGGCATCAGAGGATCGCGTGGGAGAACGGCGGGGCAGACGCTCCGATCTATGACCGCGCCCGGCTCGGCGCCGGAGCCCGCCTCGCCGGCCCGGCAATCCTGACCCAGCTTGACGCCACCACCCTGCTATTGCCCGGCCAGACCGCCGAGGTGCACCGTTTCGGCGGTCTCATCGTGCAGGATCACTCCGAGAGCCAGGGCGCCGGGCAGATCTGAGACGTCCGCCGCAGCTCCTCGCCGTCGTCCCGGCTTTCGTCGCGCTCCTTGCCCGGCGGTTCCGTCCGACCCTGCCCGGCGCGCAATCGGCGCCGCCGGGCGGCGATCTGGTTCAACGCCTCGACGCCGGCCGAAAAACCGATCGCGGCGTAAATATATCCCCGGGGGATCGGAAAACCGGCGCCGTCCGCAATCAATGTCATGCCGATCAGCAACAGGAAGCTCAGCGCCAGCATCTTCACGGTCGGGTAGCGCTCGACAAACTCGGCAAGCGGTCCCGACGCCGCCAGCATGATCGCGACGGCAATGACGATGGCCGCCATCATGACCGCCAATGAATTGGCCATGCCGACGGCCGTGATCACGCTGTCCAGAGAGAACACGATGTCGAGCAATACGATCTGCACGACGATCGCGGCGAAGCCCGCCCGCCCGCGGCTCTGCGCCCGCGCAGGAGCGCCGCCCTCCAGCCGATGATGGATCTCGCTCGTGCCTTTGTAGAGCAGAAAGACGCCGCCCCCGACAAGAACGATGTCCCGCCAGGAAACGGGATGGCCGAGGACGTCGAACAGCGGGCGGGTAAGGCCGATGATCCAGGCGATCGCGGCGAGCAGCGCGAGGCGCGTCAGCAGGGCCAGCGCCAGCCCGACCTGTCGCGCCCGGTTCCGGCGCCTGGCCGGCAACCGCCCGGCGAGGATCGCGATGAACACCAGATTGTCGATGCCCAGCACGATCTCGAGGGCGGTCAGCGTCGCCAGGCTCGCCCAGATGTGCGGATCGGTCAGCCAATCCATCGGAGCCGCGCTGCCTCACGCATACCTGCCTCGATGCGGGCCTCGCCTCAGTTTTCCGAGAGCTGCCTGCGGGCTTCGGCCCCAAAGCGCGCGAGTTCGGCCCGCAAGTCCGCCTCGGTGGCGGCGATGCCCTTCTCGGCGAGATCGGCACGCACTTTGGCGATGACGTCGGCGTCGCCCGGCACCTCGAAATCCGCCGCGACGACGGTCTTGGCATAGGCGTCCGCCGCCTCGCCGGCGGGCAGGCCCAGGCGGGCGGCCGCCCACAATCCGAACAGCCGGTTGCGGCGAGCGGTGATCCGGAAGGCCAGTTCCTGATCGCGCTTGAACTCGGCTTCGAAGGCTTTTCCGCGCTCGGCAAAACTCTTCATGATGTCCTCCTCGATGTCCCCAGAGTCCGGCCGCCCTTACTCGCGCCGCTGGCCGGTGAGCTGCAGCAGCATGATGAACAGGTTGATGAAGTCGAGGTAGAGCATCAGCGCGCCCATCAGCGCCTTTTTGGTCAGGACGTCGCTCGGATCGCTCGCCAGATAGACCTCCTTGATGCGCTGCGTGTCCCAGGCGGTAAGGCCGGTGAAGACGACGACGCCGATCACTGAGACCGCAAACTGCAGCGCGCTGGAGCCGATGAAAACGTTGACAAGGCTCGCCAATACGATGCCGATGAGACCCATGAACAGGAAGGCGCCGAACCGCGACAGGTCGCGGCGGGTGGTATAGCCGTAGAGGCTCATCGCCGCGAAGGTTGCCGCGCTGATGAAAAACACGCGGGCGATGCTGGCCCCGGTAAACAGCAGAAAGATGCCGGCGAGCGACAGACCCATCAGCCCGGAATAGAACCAGAAGACGGCCTGCGCCGCGCCGGTGCTCAGCCGCTCGATGCCGAAGCTCAGCAGCAGCACGAGTCCGACCGGGGCCAATATGACCAGCCACATCCAGGGGGTGCCCGCGATCTGCTGGTAAAAGCCGGTGGCAAGGGCGGCATAGGCGACGATCCCGGTCAGGGCGAGCCCGGCCGCCATGAAGTTGTAGACCTGCAGCATGTAGCGCCGCAGGCCAAGATCGACGGCCTCCATGCCGCCGGCATGGGCCGGATGCAGCCAGGAGGCGCGATCGGGGGGAAAATTGTCCGACACGATTGCCTCTTTCCAACAGGAGCCGGCGGACGGAGTCG
>DATFCQ010000224.1:0-29658 GCA_035252905.1 Allostellaceae bacterium
CGCTCGACGCGGTCGTGCTGACCGGCGGCGTCGTGCTCGACGAGCACGAGCCGGCCGATTCGGCGCGCGCCGTGGCGCAAGCCGGCCCGCGCGCCGCGATGCTGTTGCACCGCGCCGCCGACGCGGCGCTGTCGGGGTGGCCCGCGATCGCCGAGATCCCGCCGGCGCTCGCCGCAACGGTGGCGGGCTATGTCGAGACGGCGCGGCGCTTCGTCCCGCAGGAGGCCCCCTATCTCGAAAACCACCGCGGACATCTGATGTTTGTGAAGCCGGTCGAGCGGCCCTTCGTCACCGCCGAACTGATCCGCCATACGACCTTCACCGCAACCGAGCCGGAATTGACCGAGCGGGTCGCCGCGCTCGCCGCCGCCGGCTACGACGAGATCGCCTTTCAGATCGTCCCCGGCCAGGAGCACGCCATCGAGGATTGGGGCCGCATCCGCCGCGCGTTTGCGTGAGGGTTGTCCTACGCGGCCGCCTCGCGCCGCGCCATGCGCTCGCGCACGTCGAGGACCTCGATCCCGATCACGCGGCCATCTCCGTCGAAGTCGAGCATGACCCCTGGTGCGACTTCCTCTGTCCCGGCCGAGGTGACGCCCTCGGGACCGAACCAGACAAAGATGGCATCAGCCTCCGGATCATAGGAGGTTCTGATCATCGATGGGCTCCTCGATCAAAATGTACCGTTATGACTACGATATCATTCCCCGCGGCTCGGTGGACAACCCGCAACACTCGGCCGCCGCGTTCCGCAATCGCTTTGTAGGATCGCGTGCGTTCCGGGTAGCGCGGGTCGGTGGCGGTCGAGTCCGGTGCATTCAGGGCAGCCTCAATCCAATGGACGGCGATCCGGCGTTTTTCGATCGCCTCCAGCGCGTGCTTGGTAAGCCGGATCATGCCTTACCCTTGCCGCTGAGCCATAAGCCGGAAGGAAAAAATTCATCCCGCGCAGGTAGAGCGTAGGACGGAAAAGCGCAGCGCATTCCGCCACTTTCCTCACTGAAAATCCCCCTAATATGACGAACTTGCCCCGAAAGCAGCCCGCAATGCATAGCGGCGAAGGACGACCTCTCCTACGACCGACTGAAGAGGCGGATTGTCGTACAGCCCCGCCATGACGACGACCACCAGATGGAGGCTCGGGACGATATACAGGCGCTGACCGCCCCATCCTACGGCGGAAATCCATTTGATCTCCCGGCGCTCGACCAGTGACCGCCCGAGCCACCACTGAAACCCGTAGAAGAACAGACCCTCGCCATTGATCTGCGGCGCGAGGGACTGCTCGATCCATCGAGCGGATACGATCCGCTTCTCGTTCCAGACGCCGCCGTTCAGGACGATTTGACCGATTTTCGCGAGATCGCGCGGCCGCATGCGAAGACCGGATACGGCATTCGGAGTCCCGTCCGCGTATCGCACCCATTCCACATCGGCGATGCCGAGGGGACCAAACAGCTCGTCCCGCGCGAGACTGTCGATCGGGCGTCCGGATGTCCTCTGTACGATCCCGGCAAGAAGAGCGGTCAAGCCCCCATTATAAGCGTAGGTCTGGCCGGCCGCACGGCCGGTTGCTCCAACACAAAGCGGCACCGATCCGGCGCATCGATCATCCGGCGTTCGCTGTTGGCCGGATTGCTGTAGGGAAGGCTCTCGTTCCATGCGAGCCCTGCCGACATCGTCAGCAGATGCCGCAAGCTTATGCGCTCTTTATCGAGCGTCTTGAGATCCGAATGTTCCGGAAAGTAAGAAAAGACCCCCTCGTCGAGATCTTCGATCCATCTTCGATCGACGGCTATGCCGACCAGCAACGATGTTACGCTTTTGGTAATCGAGCGCAGATCGTGCTTCAACCCGGCGTGGTAGGAGACGCGCCCGAGCGGCGTCGCCCACGCCCGATCCTCGCCCGCAAAGTACCGCTCGTAGACGAGCTTGCCGTGGCGGACGATCAACGCCGAGTGGATGTTGGCATCGGCCCAGGTCTCGAACTGCGGCCCCAACCCGCACAGCACCGCGCCGTCGAGCCCCTCGCTGTCCGGGCGGGAAAGCGCCCATCCGTCCCGCTTGTCCACAGGGGCGCCCGAATCCGGTTGCGTCATATTCTCCGCCCATCCGTGCCGCCGGGCTCCTCGATCGGAATGCACGGAAATCTACAACGGTCAATCCGTGTCGAAGTCGGTTTCGATCTCGGCGGGCAGGCGATTGAACGCCGCGACGGCGAAAGGTGGGATCGCGGGCGGCCGCGCGCCGGGTTTGCCGTGCCAGAAGCAGCCGACATGGGCAGCAACGCTCTCATCGTGTATCAGCTCCTGCAGCTGCGCAAGCCGATGATCGCTGTCGCCTTCCGGCAGGATCAGCGCGACCAGGAAGGCAAGATGCACCTCCAAGTCCTGACTGGCGACCAGACCCTCGGTCGACAGCCACCATGTCCCGGTATGTGCGACGATTTCGGGGCTGCGCGGTCCCGGCCGGAACAGCTCGCCCTTGCGCCAGGATTTGGTCGGGGAGATCCCCAGAATGTCGGTCACATGCTGCGGTTGCAGCCGATCGCCGACAAAGCCGAGGCTGGCGAATACCTTACCCGGTGCAAGGGGTTCAGCTTTCGTCAAAGATATTGCCGAGATGGGCGCCGTTTTCATCCGTGACCGAGCCGTCATCCCAGATGGTAACACGGTCGCGACCGCCGAGTCCCCATGCCCCCTTGATGCGATGGATCGCGCGACGCAGGCGCCAACGCGGAATGCCGAGGGCGCGGCTGACCGCATTTGTCGGATTGCCCGGACTGCTCCAGAGCGCACGAGCCATAGCGCCATGAGATCACAAGAAGGGGCGCCAACCGGTGCCCCTTCTTCCGTCCGAACCGCACCTGCCCCTCACCCTCCCGGCCCGCAGGGCCGGGAGGGTGAGGGGCCTTTGGCTCAGGTCTCGCGGCTCGAGAACCGCACCGTCGTCGCGCGGGCGCGGTAGTCGGTCTTGACGTTGACAAAGCCGACCATGCCCTCCTCGACCTTCCGCCAGGCGCGCTGCAGGGCCGGGCGAATGTCCTCCGGCTCTTCGACATATTCGGCGTAGCAGCCCAGGGCCTCGGCCATCTTGTCGTAGCGCGTGTAGCCGAGGTCGCGGCCCGGCTTGTCGTGGTCCGGGTCGGCGGTCCAGCCGCCGTTGAGGCTGATCACGCACAGCAAGGGCAGTTTGTGCCGCACCGCGGTGTCGAGCTCCATCGCGTTCTGTCCGAACGAGCCGTCGCCGTGCAGGCAGATGACCTGCGCGTTGGGCTTCGCCGCCTTGGCGCCGACCGCAAACGGCAAGCCGACGCCCATCGTGCCGAAGGGTCCGGAATTGAGCCGGTGGCCGGGGGCAAAGGTGGGGATCGACTGGCGGCCGTAATTGAGGATCTCCTGCCCGTCGACCGACAGGATCGCCTCGCGCTGCATGAAGTTCTTGATCTCCTCGCACAGCCTGAGCGGATGGATGTCGCCGTCGGTCGGATAGTTGGCGCCGGCGCGGATGCGCTTTCGCGCCTCGCCCTCTTCGAGCTTCTTGCGCCATGCCTGAAAGCGCTCATTGGCTCTGCTGTCGACCGCGTCGATTAATTGCGTCAGGACCGATTTGCAGTCGCCGACGATCGGGATGTCGATGGTGCGCGCCGACAGGGCCAGCTCCTCGGGGTCGATCTCGATGCGCGCGATCTTCGCGTCGGCGCTGAAGCGCGGCGGCGAGGCGTGGCCGATCACGTAGTTCGTGCGCGTGCCGAGGATGATGATCAGGTCGGCCTCGCGGAATGCGTCGTTGCGCATCGTCAGGTAGGACAGGGGATGGTCGTCGGGGACGACGCCGCGCCCCTGCGGGGTCGTGTAGAACGGGATCCCGGCCTTCTCGACAAAGCTCCGCATCTCGTCCCAGGCGTGCGACCACAGGACGCCGCTGCCCGAGACGATGATCGGCTGGTGCGCCCCTCTGATCGCGTCGACGAGAGCGTTCAGCGCCTGCGGCTCGGCATAGGGCCGCGCCTTGAGGATCGGCCGGCCGCAATAGCTCCAGTCGACCTGGGCCTCGTCGACCGTGGTGTAGAGCACGTCCCCGGGGAAATCGAGATAGACCGGGCCGGGCTTGCCGTTCAGCGCCTTCTGGAAGGCGAAGTTGATCTGTTGCGGCAGGCGCTTCAGGTTGTGCACGCGGTCGGCGTATTTGACCCAGCCCTCAAAGGCCTTGACCTGGTCGATCTCCTGGAAGACCTGGCGGCCGAACTGGCTGATCGGGCTCGACCCGCCGAGTGCAATGACCGGGCAGCCGTCGATCAACGCATTGGCGAGGCCGGTGCCGAGATTGAGCGCCCCGGGTCCGCTCGCCGCCATGCACACGCCCGGCCCCTGCGTCACCCGCGCATAGGCCTGCGCCATATAGGCGGCGCCCTGCTCGTGGCGCGTGTCGATCAGCCGGATGCCCTCCTTGATGCAGCACAATTCGGCATCGAGCATCGGCCCGCCCATGATGAAGAACAGGTCCTTGACCCCCTGCGCCTTCAGACAGCGCGCGAGGATTTCGTTGCCGGTCAGTTCCGTCATGATGGGTTCTCCTCCCTTCTAAGGCCATGCCGCACCCTCACCCATCAGCCCTTCGGGCTGGTCCCCCCTCTCCCGCATTGCGGGAGAGGGTGCCGAGCCCCGCGCATGCGGGGGGAGGCGGGTGAGGGCAACGTCGCTGGGTCGGCCGCTGGTAACTCCGGATCAGATCGCGTCATCCCGCTTGAGGCCGGCAACATCGGCAGCGCCGAGGCCGAGCCACGCGCCCAGCACGTCTTCGGTGTGCTGGCCCAACAAGGGCGCCGGGGCGAGGCGCGGCGGCTTGCCGTCGAAGCGCACCGGCCAGCTCGGCATCTTGAACGGCCCGGTCGGGTGATCGGCGACTTGCAGAATGCCGCGCTCGGCAAAGCTTGGCTCGTTCATCAGCTCCATCGTGTCGAGCACCGCACCCGCCGGCACGCCGGCGGCGCCGATCAACCGCATCGCCTCGTGCTTGTCGCGCTCTTTGGTCCATTCGGCGACCAGCGCGTTGACCTCGTCCATGCGCTCGCCGCGGGCTTGCGGTGTCTCGTAACGCGGGTCGCCGATCAAATCCTCGCGGCCGAGGAGCTTCAAGAGGCGGTGCCAGTGGTCCTTCTGGCGGGAAAAGACATAGATCCAGTCATTGGGACCGCCCGGCGCGCAGGGGAAAATCCCCGACGGCGCCGTGTTGCTCCGCGTGCTGTTGCGGGGCGCCGCCCGTCCGAGTGCCGCCTGGGTCTGAAATGCGAACCGGATATAGTGCAGCATCGCGTCCTGCATCGCCACTTGCAGGCGCCGGCCGCGGCCGGTGGCGCGGCGCTCGTAGAGCGCGCCCAGCACGCTGATCGCCATCAGCATTCCGGTGCCGGTGTCGCCCAGGGAAGGGCCGGGCCTGATCGGCGGCCCGTCCGGCTCGCCGGTGATGCTCATCGTCCCTCCTGCGGCCTGCGCGATCATGTCGAAGGCGAGGTTGTGCTCGTAGGGGCTGCCCTCGCCGAAGCCCTTGACCTGGGCGTAGATGATGCCGGGGTTGAGGGCGCGGATCGCGTCGTAGCCGAGCCCCAGGCGCTCGATCGTTCCGGGCGCCATGTTCTCGATCATGACGTCGGCCTTCTTCGCCAGTTCCTTGACCAGAGAGAGGCCGCGCTCGGATTTGAGGTTGACCGTGATCGACTTCTTATTGGCGTTGAACTCGAAGAAATAATACGAGTCGGGGCTGCCCGCGGGGCCGGCGAAAGAGGTGCGGCCGGGCTCGCCGCCCTTCGGGTTCTCGACCTTGACGACCTCGGCGCCGAGCCAGGCGAGCGCCTCGGTGCAGCTCGGACCCGCCTCGAACTGGGTCAGGTCGAGGACGCGGATCCCGGCGAGGCAGTTGAGGGGTGCGCTGTTCTGCTCCATCGCAGCTTGTTCTCCTTGGCAAAATCGCTGGGCGCAGCTTAGCGCAGGAGATTGCGCGGCGGAAATCGCCGATTCGCCGGGCGCGGAAACCATTTTGCCGGGAGCGGCCACCGGGTTAAGGAATGCGACAGGGCGCGTTTCAGGAGAGGCTGATGTTCAAGCGGATCGACCACGTCGAACTCGTCACCGACCGGCCGGAGCGGATGGAGGCGTTCTACACCGACATTTAAATCCCTATCGGAATATCACCGCATAACGGGAGGCGTATCCTATGGCCAAATTCATCATCCACAGCCACGGCCGATTGCAGGAATGGGTCGCCGAGGAGAAGGGCTATTTCGCCGCCGAGGGGCTCCTGTACGAGATGGTCAACAAGCCCATGGCGCTCGCCAACCTGGTCGGGAGCCCGGCCGAAACCGCGGAGGGCTTCAAGGCGGGCGCCTATGAGGCCTTTGCCCGCGGCAAGGACGCCTCGGTCAGCTGCGCCTGCCATTGGACGGTCAATATGGCCGCCGCCGCCGATCACGGCCGGATGTGGGGCGAGTGCTACACGGTCGTGCCGTGCGGCGTCTTTGTGCCGCCCGAATCCGCGATCCGCCGGCCCGCCGACCTTGCCGGGGTCGAGGTCCATGTCGGTTATCGCTCGGGCAGCCACTACACGACGATCCAGGCGCTCGAAACCTTCCTCGCTCCCGAACAGATCAAATTGCGCTTCGGCGGGCTGCTCTACGACCGCCTCGACCTCCTCGTCGACCGCAAGGTTGCGGCGGCGACCGCCTTCGGCGCCCCTTACTACGTCCTCGAACAACTGGGCTTCCGCAAGATCCTCGACACCTCGTTCATGATCGCGGCGATGATCGCCCGCGACGCCGATATCGAGGACGCGCGCAAATACTTCCGCGCCCTGCGCCGCGCCCAGGCCGACATTGACCTCATGCACCAGCTCTATGTGCATTATTATTTGAACGAACTGCCGCGGCGCTATCACGCAATGGTCGACGTGCGCACCTTCGGCCCGGGCGAACGCCTCGTCTTCGAGCCCTACACAAAGGAGATGTACGACAACACGCAGGAATGGGTGCGCCGCCACGCCATCTTCCCCGCCGACGCGCAGGGCCGCTCCTATGAGGAGGCTGTCGCGGCGTAGCGCGCGCCTTCTCATATGCTCTCTCCCCCTTGATGGGGGAGGGTTGGGGTGGGGGTGAGCGGCGGCGCACCGCCTCTACTCGGCCGCGGCCCGCCGCTCCTCGCCCAGAATGATCGCAGCAATGAAATCTCGCTGCGACGAGGCGTGCTGGATTTCGTAACCGAGCGGGGCGCCGTCCGCACCGATGTCGATGACGATGTCGCCATCGCAGAGGATCTCGTTGTCGACGGATTCGCCCGGCCGCAGCTTTATATAGAGGGTATCGGTCGGCCGGTCATAGTCCAAGGTCGGGCTGCTCATATTCCTTGCGGTGCCCGATCGTCCGATTGCCTTGGCAAGCTCGAGGAACTCCCTCTCCCCGCTTGCGGGGAGAGGGCTGGGGTGAGGGGCCGGTCGAGTTCGAAACGCAGCATTTGCAGAATCCCCTCCATGTTTGCAAATACGTCATTGTTCCAGACACGGACGACGCGATAGCCGAGAGCGTTGAGAACGGCGTCGCGGTCTTGGTCGGTGCGGCTCTCGGCATGCTGCCCGCCGTCGACCTCGACAATCAGCTTCCGCTCGCGGCAGACAAAATCGACAAAATACCGATCGATCGGTTCCTGGCGCACGAATTTGCAGTCGGCGAGCTGGCGATCGCGCAGATGTCTCCACAGCAGCAATTCTGCTTGTGTTGCCCGGCGCCGGAGGGATCGCGATACTTTCGTTCCGCGCTTGTTGTGCCCGCGCATGGCGCTCCCATGCCCCTCACCCTGTCCCTCTCCCCGCACGCGGGGAGAGGGACCGCTACCCGACCGCCTTGGCGCGCTCGCGCAGCACGAATTTCTGGATCTTGCCGGTCGAGGTCTTCGGCAGGGGGCCGAACACGACGTGCTTCGGCGCCTTGAAGCGGGCCATGTGCTCGCGGCAGAAGGCGATGAGGTCTTCGGGCGCCGGGGCGGCGCCGGGCTTCAGTTCGACAAAGGCGCAGGGGGTTTCGCCCCATAGGGGATCGGGGCGGGCGACGACCGCGGCTTCGAGCACGGCGGGATGACGGTAGAGGACCCCCTCGACCTCGATCGTCGAAATGTTCTCGCCGCCCGAGATGATGATGTCCTTCGAGCGGTCCTTGATCTCGATATAGCCGTCCTCGTGCATGACCGCGAGATCGCCGGTGTGGAACCAGCCGCCGGCAAAGGCTTCCTCGGTGGCCTGCGGGTTCTTCAGATAGCCCTTCATGACGACATTGCCGCGCATGAAGACCTCGCCGATGCTCTCCCCATCGGCCGGCACCGGCGCCAGGGTTTCGGGATCGGCGACCATCAATCCTTCGAGCACCGGGTAGGGGACGCCCTGGCGCGCCTTGAGGCGCGCCCGCTCGGCGGCCGGGAGCGCGTCCCATTCCTCATGCCAGGCGCAGACGACGTCGGGGCCGTAGACCTCGGTCAGGCCGTAGACATGGGTGATGTCGAAACCCGCCTTCTCCATGCCCTCGATGACCGCGGCCGGAGGGGCGGCGCCCGCCGTCATCATCGCGATGCGCCGGTCGAGCGCGCGCCTGTCGCCCGGCGCGGCGTGGAGCAGCATGGTCATGACGATCGGTGCGCCGCACAGATGGGTGACCCCTTCGCCCGCGAGCGCCGCAAAGATCGCCCCGGCCTCGACCCGGCGCAGACAGACGTGGGTCCCGGCGAGCGCCGTCACGGTCCACGGAAAGCACCAGCCGTTGCAATGGAACATCGGCAAGGTCCACAGATAGACCGGGTGCTGGGGCATGCTCCAGACCAGGATGTTGCCGATCGCGTTCAGGTGGGCGCCGCGGTGGTGATAGACGACGCCCTTCGGGTTGCCGGTCGTGCCCGAGGTGTAGTTGAGCGCGATCGCGTCCCATTCGTCCTGCGGCGTCACTTCGGCAAAATCGGGGTCGCCCTCAGCGAGAAACGCCTCGTAATCGAGGTCTCCGAGCCGCTCGCCGCCCGGCCCCGAGGGGTCGACGATGTCGACGACGAGCGGCTTCTCGTCGAGCGCGGCGAGCGCGCGCCTGGCGACCGGGGCGAATTCGGTGTCGGTCAACAAGACCTTGGCGCCGCCGTGGCGCAGGATGAAGGCGATCGTCTCGGCGTCGAGGCGGATGTTGAGCGCATTCAGGACCGCCCCCGCCATCGCCACCCCGAAATGCGCCTCGAAGGCTTCCGGCAGGTTCGGCGCGAGGAGGGCCACCGTGTCGCCGCGCCCGATGCCGCGCCGGGCGAGCGCCGCGGCAAGGCGGCGGCAGCGCGCCAGGGCTTCGCGCCAATTATAGCGCCGCTCGCCGTAGATCACGGCGGTCCGGTCGGGATAGACCGCGGCCGTGCGCAGCAGAAAATTGATCGGGGTCAGCGGCACAAAATTCGCCGCGTTCTTGTCAAGCCCGATTTCGTAGGGGTTCCGGTCGGCCATGACGCGTTCCTCCGCAGGCGCCTATTGTCGCTCGCCCTCCGGCGCGCTGTCGAGCGGCTTGGCAATCCTGAAAACTCGGCGGAAAATCCCGCCGGCGACCAGGGAGGAGGCCATGACGACGGGTTATGCCGAGACCTATCAGCGTTCGCTTGCTGAGCCCGATTCGTTCTGGGCCGAGGCGGCACAGGCGATCGACTGGGAGCGGCGCTGGGACCGGGTGCTCGATCGGAGCCGCCCGCCGTTTTACCGCTGGTTTCCGGGGGCGCGGCTCAACACCTGCTGGAACGCGCTCGACCGCCATGTCGCTTCCGGCCGCGGCGACCGCCCGGCGCTGATCTGGGACAGTCCGGTCAGCGGCCGGATTGCGCGCTTCACCTATCGGGAGTTGCGCGACCGGGTCGCGCGCTTTGCCGGGGTCCTCGCCGGGCTCGGGGTCAAGACCGGCGACCGCGTCCTGATCTACATGCCGATGGTGCCGGAAGCGGCGATTGCGATGCTCGCCTCGGCCCGCATCGGCGCTGTTCACTCGGTCGTCTTTGGCGGTTTTGCCGCGCACGAGCTGGCGACCCGCATCGACGACGCCCGCCCGCGGGTGATCCTCTCGGCCTCCTGCGGCATCGAGACCGACCGCGTCATTCCCTACAAGCCGCTGCTCGACGCCGCGATCGCCGAGGCGCGGGCGAAGCCCGAGGCGGTCGTCCTGCTGCAGCGGCCGATGAGCCGCGCCGACCTCGTTCCCGGGCGCGACCACAACTGGCAGGAATTGGAGGAAGCGGCGCGCCCTGCCGACTGCATCCCGGTCGAGGCGACCGATCCGCTCTACATCCTCTATACCTCGGGCACGACCGGGGTGCCGAAGGGCGTCGTGCGCGACAATGGCGGACACGCCGCGGCGCTCTGCTGGTCGATGCGCAACATCTACGGTCTCGCACCGGGCGAGGTATTCTGGACGGCTTCCGACGTCGGCTGGGTCGTCGGCCATTCCTACATCGTCTATGCGCCGCTGCTGTTGGGCTGCACGACGGTCATGTATGAGGGCAAGCCGGTCGGCACGCCCGACGCCGGCGCCTTCTGGCGGGTCATCGAAGAGCACAAGGTCCAGGTCTTCTTCACCGCGCCGACCGCGTTCCGCGCCGTCAAGCGCGAGGACCCCGAGGGCCGCTTGATCCGCGGGCGCGATCTGTCGTCGTTGCGCGCTTTGTTCCTCGCCGGCGAGCGCTCCGACCCGCCGACCCTCGAATGGGCGGAGCAGCATCTCCGCGTCCCGGTCATCGACCACTGGTGGCAGACCGAGACCGGCTGGCCGATCGGCGCCAATTGCCTCGGCATCGAGCGCCTGCCCGTCAAGCACGGCTCGTGCACCCGCGCGGTGCCGGGCTGGGACGTGCGCGTGCTCGACTCCGCGGCGATCGGCGCGGCCAAAGAGCTGAACCCGGGCGAGATCGGGGCCTTGGCCTTGAAACTGCCGTTGCCGCCGGGAGCATTGACCAGCCTGTGGCAGGCCGACGACCGCTTTGTCGAATCTTATATGAGCGCCTTCCCCGGCTTCTATCAGACCGGCGACGCCGGGTTCATCGACGGCGAGGGCTATATCCACGTGATGACGCGCACCGACGACATCATCAATGTCGCCGGGCACCGGCTGTCGACCGGCGGGATGGAAGAGGTTCTGGCCGCCCATCCCGACGTCGCCGAATGCGCGGTGATGGGCGTCGCCGACCCGCTGAAAGGGCAGGTGCCGCTCGGCCTGTTGGTGTTGAAGGCCGGCGTCGCGCGGCCGGCGGCGGCGATCGAGCGCGAGGCGATCGCATTGGTGCGCGAGCGCATCGGCCCGGTCGCCAGCTTCAAGGCGGCGCTCGTCGTCGCCCGCCTGCCGAAAACCCGCTCGGGCAAGGTATTGCGCGGCACGATGCGCCAGATCGCCGACGGCGAGGACTACCGCATGCCGGCAACGATCGACGATCCCCAGATCCTCGACGAGATCAGGGAGGCGCTGCAACAGGCCGGCTACAGCCGCCCGCCCCCACCCTGACCCTCCCCGCACGCGGGAGAGGGGACGAGGATCTCCCTCCCCGTGTTTACGGAGGGGGGCCGGGGTGGGGGCCTTTACGGCTCCAATTCCTCCGGAGTCTCGGTCTCGCTCGCGATCTCCGGCTCGAATTCCTCGGGCGGCCGGCGGGCGCGGGCGCGGGCCACCGCCTGATCGAGTTCGTCGAGCGTGCACAGGCCGAGCGCGACCGGATGCCGCGGCTTGATGTTGGGGCTGTTCCAATGCGTGCGGTCGCGCACCGCGGCGATAGTCGGCTTGGTCGTCCCGATCAGTTTCGAGATCTGGGTGTCCGACAGTTCGGGATGGCTCTTCAACAGATAGGCGATGGCGTCCGGCTTGTCCTGCCGCTTGGCGATCGGGGTATAGCGGGGTCCGCGGTGCTTGACGATCTGCGGCGGAACCGCATGCGGGGCGAGCTTCAACCGCGCCTCGGGGTCGGCCTGGCAGCGCTCGATTTCCGCGGCGGTGGTCTGGCCGTTGGCGACCGGGTCGAGCCCCTGCATCTGGCTCGCCACCTCGCCGTCGGCGATCGCCTGGATTTCAAGCGGATGCAAGCCGCAGAAATCGGCAATCTGCTCGAAGGTCAGCGAGGTATTCTCGACCAGCCATACCGCGGTCGCTTTCGGCATCAGGGGAACGGGCATAAGGGCAAGCTCGACAAAATTTTGGCACCATATAAGCCCGGCGGCCGCCGGGCGAAAGGCGGAACGGAGGAGGGCATGGACGAATTCGATCTCGAACCGCGCAAGGAGCCGCGCCGGCCGAAGGATTTGAGCAATATGGGCGTCGCCGAACTCGAAGCCTATATTGCCGCGCTCGAAGCCGAGATTGCCCGCGCCCGGGCCGAGATCACGACAAAGCAGGGCCAGCGCCGGGGCGCCGAGGCCGTGTTCCGGCCGCGCTGAGGAGAGGCCGATGTCCAACCGGCTCTATGAGGAGGATTTCGTCCGCTGGAGCGAAGAGCAGGCCGCCGCCTTGCGCAAGGCCGCGGGTTCCGGGGTCAACCTGCCGCTCGACTGGGACAACCTCGCTGAGGAGATCGAGAGCTTGGGGGCCTCGCAACGGTACGAGCTGCGCAGCCGCATCGCCGTTATTGTCGAACATCTTCTGAAGCTCGAATATTCGCCGGCGAAGAACCCGCGGCGCGGCTGGATCGAGACGATCGGGCGCGAGCGCCTGAATATCGAGGATCTACTGGAGGACAGTCCGAGCCTCAGGCGCGAGGTCGCTGCGATGGTCGAGCGATCGGTGCCGCGGGTCGCCCGGCTCGTCGGCCAGATCCTGCAGCGCCATAAAGAGGGTGCGCCGGATCTAAAGGCAAGGCTCGCCGCGGCGAGCTATACGCCGGAACAGGTGCTCGGCGATTGGTTTCCCGCCTCCACCCTCTCCCCCCAGCGGGGGGAGAGGGCAGGGTGAGGGGGCTGCTGCGGCGCTGGCCGCTCAGCCCAGATGCTTCTTGAAGAACGCGGCGATCGGCTCGAACGAGGCGGGGGTCGAGCGCGCCGCGTTGTCGACATAGACGATCTCGATGTCGCCGCCGGCCTTTCTGTAGTTCGAGACAAAGCGCTCCGGCTCGTTGCCCGGGAAGTTCGAATCCGGGTCGTGGTAGTCGTGCACCTCGTCGGGCCGGCCCTGCACCCACAGGGCCGGCGGCATCTCGACCTTGTCGCCGCGCTCCAGGATCAGGATCGGATTGCCTTCGGCCATGTTGGCCTCGGTCTTCCAATAGGTGTCGTGCTTTTCCTTCATGCCGATCGAGAAGGCGGGCGGGTTCGGCTCGGCGGCCCGGCGTATCGCGTTGCGATAGCGCGACAACGGGTTGATGACCGGCCACGACATCGCCACCGCCTGCACGCGGGCGTCGGCCGCGGGCGAGCCCGCCGGCAACGGCAATGCGGCATAGCGCGGATCGTTGGGGCGCATCGCCGCCAGCATCGCGAGATGGCCGCCGCTCGACTGGCCGGCGAGGCCGACGCGGTCGGGACGGACGCCGAAATCGCGCGCCCGCGCCTTGAACAGGCGGACCGCGTAATTAATGTCGGCGAGCGAGGTCGGATAGCCGTCCGCGGCGTGGCGGAATTCGAGCGAGGCGACGACAAAGCCGTGGCTCGCCAGGCTCTGGTCGAGCCCCTGCGTCCCGGTCAAGTCGCCGCTGTTCCAGGCGCCGCCGTGCAAATCGACAACCAGCGGGAACGGGCCCGCGCCCTTCGGCCGATAGATCCGGGCCGCAAGAGCCCGCTCGCCGTGGCGCAGATACTGAATGTCTTCGGTGGTGAATGGGGTGGTCTGGTCCGGCATCTTCACTCCCTTTCGCGATTCAGTTGCGTCGCGGTCTCCGCGACCTGGGGTGGATCTTTCCCGGCGGGAGCGTACTCGCTCTTGTCCCGCCGAGGAAGCCGGCATGTGCGCGGCACGGCTTGCGTCGTGGATCTGGTATACGTTATACCTGAGGCCAACGGAGTTCTCTTGTGCCCGACAGCCTGATCCCGCCCGCCGCCAAGCTCGACATCAAGCGGCTCGACGCTGCGCCGAGCTTCCGCGACCAGGCCTATTGCGCCTTGAAGCAGGCGATCACCGCGATCGACATCTACGGCCATCGCGACGAGGTGCGCCTCGACGAGCGCCGGCTGTCGCAGGAATTGGGGGTCAGCCGCACCCCGATCCGCGAGGCGATGACGCTCCTCGAACAGGAAGGCTTTGTGCGCACGCGGCCGCGCCGCGGCATCTTTGTCGTGCGCAAGACCAAGCGCGAGATCGTCGAGATGATCACGGTATGGGCGGCGCTCGAAAGCATGGCGGCGCGGCTCGCCACGCTCCACGCCGCCGACGCCGACATTGCCGGCTTGAGGCGGCTGATGGACGCCTTCACCGGCGCGCCGGACGAAAATGCCCCTGGGGCCGGGCACCTCGACGAATATTCGGACGCCAACATCGCCTTTCACCAGGCGATCATCCGGCTCGGCGGCTGCGCCCTCCTGACCGAGATGACCGGGAACCTGTTCATCCACATGCGGGCGATCCGCAAGGTCACGATCCATCAGGACAACCGGGCGGCCCGCTCGATTGTTGACCATATGCGCATCATTGAGGCCATCGAGCGGCGCGACACCGAGGCCGCCGAGAGCCTGGTGCGCCGGCATACGCTCGACCTTGCCGCGCATGTCGAGCGCCATGGCGATTTTCTCGAATGCGGCGAAGAGCAATCCTAGAGAGCTGCTGATTTGGAGAACACGTGATGACCCAAGCCCTCGAAGGCGTGCGCGTCCTCGATTTCGGCCATGTCCAGGCGGGGCCGACGGCGACCCAGTTACTGGCCTGGATGGGCGCCGACGTGATCAAGATCGAGATGCCCGGGCGCGGCGACATCACCCGCGGGCAGTTGCAGGACATCAAAGGCGCAGACAGCCTGTATTTCACGATGCTGAACTCGAACAAGCGCAGCATCACGGTGAACCTGAAATCCCCGAAAGGGAAAAAGGTGATCGAGGATCTGGTGCGCCGTTGCGACGTGATCCTCGAAAATTTCGGGCCGGGCGTGCTCGACCGCCAGGGCTTCACCTGGGGGCGCTTCCGCGAATTGAACCCGCGGGTGATCTACGCCTCGATCAAGGGCTTCGGTCCCGGTCCCTATGCCGATTGCAAGGCCTACGAGAACGTCGCGCAATGCATGGGCGGGGCGGCGAGCACGACGGGATGGGAGGACGGTCCGCCGACCGTCGGCGGCGCCCAGATCGGCGACAGCGGCACCGGCGTCCACGTCGTCGCCGGCATCCTCGCCGCCCTGTTCCAGCGCGAGCGCACCGGCAGGGGGCAGCGCGTCGAGGTCGCGATGACCGACGCCGTGCTCAACCTGTGCCGGGTCAAGATGCGCGACCAGCAGCGCCTCCAGCGCGGCCCGTTGCCGGAATACCCGAACAAGAGTTTCGGCGATGAGGTGCCGCGCGCCGGCAACGCCTCGGGCGGCGGCCAGCCCGGCGCGGCCCTGCGCTGCGCTCCCGGCGGCCCCAACGACTGGGTCTATGTGATCATCCAGCCGCCCTCCTGGGAGCCGCTGATGAAGCTCGTCGGCCGCGAGGAGCTGATCGCCCATCCCGATTACGCGACCCCGCAGGCGCGCCTGCCGCACATCCTCGAATGCTTCTCGATCATCGAGAAGTGGACGATGACGAAGAGCAAGTTCGAGGTCATGAAGGCGCTCAACGACGTCGACGTGCCGTGCGGCCCGATCCTGTCGATGAAGGACATCTACGAGGACAAGTCGCTCTACGAACGCGGCTACCTCGTCGAAATCGATCATCCGACCCGCGGCCGCTACGTCCAGGTCGGCTCGCCGATCAACCTGTCCGACTCGCCGATCGAGGTGAAGCGTTCGCCGCTTCTGGGCGAGCACACCGACGAGATCCTCGGCTGGCTCGGCTACGGCGAGAACGAGATCGCCGACCTGCACAAGGACGGGGCGGTGTAAAAAGCAGAAGGAGCGCGGGCGTCCCGCCCGCGTGCGGGCCGGTGGCCCGCGGTCCGAAGGGGCACAGGTGGTGGCAACGACAGCACGACACGATCGCCGCATCCATCCGGGCTCGGGGCGGCGACGGGCGCCCGAGCATCCGAAAGGCCGGCAGGTCGATCCGCAGGCGCTCGCCGAAGTGCGGGAACTGCTTGGGAAGCGCGAGCGCCGGCGCGACCTGCTGATCGAGCATCTGCATCTGTTGCAAGACCATTTCGGCTGTCTCCACGCACGTCATCTCGCGGCGCTCGCCGAGGAGATGCGCCTCTCCCTCGTCGAGGTTTACGAGGTCGCCTCGTTCTACGCCCATTTCGACATCGTCATGGACGGCGAGACGGCGCCGCCGCCGGTGACCGTGCGGGTCTGCGACAGCCTCACCTGCGAACTCTTCGGCGGCCTCGATCTCCTCACCGAACTGCGCAGCCGGCTCGGGGACGGGGTGCGCGTCGTGCGCGCGCCGTGCATGGGCGGCTGCCACAATGCCCCGGTCGTGGCGATTGGCCACGCCTTGCACGAGCACGCCACCGCCGCCGGCGTTGCCGCCGCAATCGCCCGCGGCGATGCTCACCCCGCGCTTCCTGCCTCTGCCGGTCTCGACGCCTACCGCGCCGAGGGCGGCTACCGGCTCTTGCAAGCCTGCCGCGCCGGCGAGCGGCAAGCCGAGCAGATCATCGCCGCGCTCGAACATTCGGGATTGAGAGGGCTCGGCGGCGCCGGTTTCCCGACCGGGCGCAAATGGCGCCTCGTGCGCGCCGAGCCGGCGCCGCGCCTCCTCGCGGTCAATGCCGACGAGGGCGAACCCGGCACCTTCAAGGACCGCTATTTTCTCGAAACCGATCCGCACCGCTTGCTGGAGGGAATGCTGATCGCCGCCTGGGCGATCGACGCGGCCGAAGCCTACATCTATCTGCGCGACGAATACCCGCAATGCCGCCTCATTCTCGAACGCGAGATCGCCGCGCTTGAAGGGGCGGGGCTCGCGGGCGGCGTGCGCATCCACCTGCGCCGCGGCGCCGGAGCCTATATCTGCGGCGAGGAATCGGCGATGCTCGAAAGCCTCGAAGGCAAGCGCGGCCTGCCGCGCCACAAGCCGCCGTTTCCGGCGCAGGTCGGGTTGTTCGGCCGGCCGACCCTCATCAACAATGTCGAGACGCTCTATTGGGTGCGCGACATCGTCGAGAAGGGGCCGGACTGGTTCACGGCGCAAGGCCGCAACGGACGCAAGGGGCTGCGCAGCTTCTCGGTGTCGGGACGGGTCAAAGAGCCCGGGGTCAAACTGGCGCCGGCCGGGATCACCGCCCGCCAGTTGATCGACGAGTTCTGCGGCGGCATGCTGCCGGGCCATGTCTTCAAGGGCTATCTGCCGGGCGGCGCCTCGGGCGGCATCCTGCCGGCCGACAAGGCCGACATCCCGCTCGATTTCGGCACGCTCGAAAGCGAGGGCTGCTTTGTCGGATCGGGCGCGGTCGTCGTCCTCTCCGATCATGACGACATGCGCAAGGTCGCGCTCAACCTGCTGCGCTTCTTCGAGGACGAAAGCTGCGGCCAGTGCACGCCCTGCCGCGTCGGCACCGAAAAGGCGGTCAAGCTGATGACGGCGCCGCATTGGGACGCGGCCCTGCTCGACGAACTGACGCGGGTCATGGCCGACGCCTCGATCTGCGGTCTGGGGCAAGCGGCGATGAACCCGGCCAAGATGGTGTTGAAACATTTCCGCGACGACGTGTCGGCGGCCGCCCCTCACCCCGGCCCTCTCCCCGTGATCCCCGGGTCAAGCCCGGGGAGGGAGAGGGAGGGACCCGCATAGGGGGGCGAGGGGCCGCCCACAATAGAAGAGGGCCAACCATGACCGAGCCCATCCGCTTTGTTCTCGACGGCGCCGAGGTGACGGCGGCGCCGGGGGAGACGATCTGGCAGGTTGCCAATCGGCAGGGGATCGAGATCCCGCATCTGTGCTGGCTGCCGAAACCGGGCTACCGCGCCGACGGCAACTGCCGCGCCTGCATGGTCGAGATCGAGGGCGAGCGGGTGCTCGCCGCCTCCTGCATCCGCACCCCGATTCCGGGGATGAAGGTGGCGACGGCGAGCGCGCGCGCCCGCTTCTCGCGCCAGATGGTGTTTGAGCTGCTGATGACCGACCAGCCGGCGCGCGCCGCCGCGCACGATCCGGGCTCGCGCTTCTGGCAATGGGCCGACAAGCTCGACGTCATTGACGGCCGCTTTCCGCGCCGTCCGCCGCCGGCGCCCGACCGCAGCCACCCGGCGATGGCGGTGCAGCTCGACGCCTGCATCCACTGCACGCTCTGCGTGCGCGCCTGCCGCGAGGTCCAGGTCAACGACGTGATCGGCATGAAGGCGCGCAATTGGCACGAGAAGATCATCTTCGACTTTGACGACCCGATGGGGACGAGCACCTGCGTCGCCTGCGGCGAATGCGTGCAGGCCTGCCCGACCGGCGCCCTGATGCCGGCAAGCCTCGTCGACGAGAACGGCGTCTATGCCAACGCCCCCGACCGCACGGTCGACAGCGTCTGCCCCTATTGCGGCGTCGGCTGCCAATTGACCTACCAGATCCGCGACAACCGCATCGTCGCGGTCGAGGGGAGGGAAGGCCCCTCCAACTTGAACCGGCTCTGCGTCAAGGGCCGCTTCGGCTTCGACTATGTCCACCATCCCGACCGCCTGACCGAGCCCTTGATCCGCAAGGACGGCGTTGCGAAGCACGACGTCGCGATCGACCCGGCCAATCCCTATACGCATTTCCGCAAGGCGAGCTGGGAGGAGGCGCTCGACCGCGCCGCCGCAGGGCTGAAACGCATCCGCGACGGGGAGGGCAAGGGCGCGCTCGCCGGCTTCGGCTCGGCCAAGGGGTCGAACGAGGAAGCCTATCTGTTCCAGAAGCTCGTGCGCACCGGCTTCGGCAACAACAATGTCGACCATTGCACGCGGCTGTGCCACGCCTCCTCGGTCGCCGCATTGATGGAGGGGATCGGCTCGGGCGCGGTCACCGCCCCGTTCAACGCGGCCAAGGACGCCGACGTCATCATTATCATCGGCGCGCGCCCGACCGACAACCACCCGGTCGCCGCGACCTTCTTCAAGCAGGCGGCAAAGCGCGGCGCCAAACTGATCGTGATGGACCCGCGCGGCCAGGTCATGGCCCGCTATGCGACGCACATGCTGCGCTTCAAGCCCGGGCGCGATGTGGCGCTGTTGAACGCGCTGTTGCATACGATCGTCGAGGAGGAGCTCTACGACCGGCAATACGTGCAGGCGCACACCGAGGATTTCGAGAAACTGCGCGCCCATGTCCGCGACTACGCGCCGGAAGCAATGGCCGAGATCTGCGGCATCGAGGCCGCGACCCTGCGCGAGATCGCCCGCCTCTACGCCCGCGCCGAGGCCTCGATTATCTTCTGGGGGATGGGGGTGTCGCAGCACGTGCACGGCACCGACAATGCCCGCTGCCTGATCGCCTTGGCCCTCGTGACCGGCCAGATCGGCCGGCCGGGCACCGGATTGCACCCGTTGCGGGGCCAGAACAATGTACAGGGCGCCTCCGACGCCGGCCTCATTCCGATGGTCTATCCCGACTACATGCCGGTGACCAATCCGCAGGTGCGCGAACGCTTCGAGTCGCTGTGGGGGACAAAGCTCGACGACCAGAGCGGGCTCACCGTCGTCGAGATCATGGACGCGATCCACGCCGGCACGGTGAAGGGCATGTACATCATGGGCGAGAACCCGGCGATGTCCGACCCTGACGTCAGCCACGCCCGCGAGGCGCTCGCCAAGCTCGACCACCTCGTCGTGCAGGACCTGTTCCTGACCGAGACCGCCAAATACGCCGACGTCGTGTTGCCGGCCTCGGCCTGGCCCGAGAAGGACGGCACCGTCACCAACACCAACCGGCAGGTGCAGATGGGCCGCACCGCCTTGCCGATGCCCGGCAATGCGCGCCACGACTGGTGGATCATCCAGGAGATCGCGCGGCGCATCGGCCTCTCCTGGTCCTACGCCCATCCGCGCGACGTCTTCGCCGAGATGAAACAGGCGATGCCGTCCTTGAACGGCATCACCTGGGAGCGGCTCCTGCGCGAATCCTCGGTCACCTATCCCTGCGATGCGGAGGACGAGCCCGGCCACGACATCGTCTTTGGCGAGGGCTTCCCGACGCCCTCCGGGCGCGGCCGTCTGGTGCCGGCGGCGATCGTCCCGCCGGCGGAAGAGCCGGATGCGGACTACCCGATGGTCCTGACCACCGGTCGTCAGCTCGAACACTGGCATACCGGCGCCCTGACCCGGCGCGCCAGCGTGCTCGACGATCTCGAACCCGAGGCGGTGGCGAGCCTCGCCCCGGCCGAACTGCGCCGGCTCGGCATCGCCCCCGGCGCGCGCATCCGCGTCACCACCCGGCGCGGCATGATCGAACTCAAAGCGCGCAGCGACAGCGCGGTAGCCTCCGGCATGGTGTTCATCCCGTTCTGCTACGCCGAGGCCGCCGCCAATATCCTGACCAACCCGCAGCTCGACCCCTGGGGCAAGATCCCCGAATTCAAATTCTGCGCCGCCCGCGTCGAGCCCGCCCCGCTCCAGGCCGCGGCGGAGTAGCCCCTTTTCTCCCTCTCCCCGCAAAGCGGGGAGAGGGTTGGGGTGAGGGGCCTTTCTCGGCCGCTGCGACCTCGATCAGTCGGGGGCGGTCAGCGCGAGCCCGGGGAAATAGGTCCTGTAGCGCGCGGCATCGCGCGTGATCAACGGGGAAGCGGTGATTACGGCATGAGCGCCGAGGAAGAAGTCGGGCAATACCCCAATCCTCGTTCCGCCGGCGGCGCGATACCTCTGGAATGCCTTGCCGGCGAGAAACAGGGCGGGGCGGGGGATTGCCGCGATGGCGAGTATCCAATTGACAATTTGGCATAGATGATATCGTTGATGGCGAGTTCGTCCTGCGCGGCGGCACTGTCGAGCTGCCGTTGCGACCATTCCGCCCATACCGGGTCGTCGGTGACGAGGTCCAGAAGCACGTTGGTATCGACGAGGATCACGCGCCGCTCTCACCGCGGCTCAGCGCCATGATCTCGTCGGTCGTCATCGCCAGTTTGGCGCTGCCGCGCAGGCGGGCAAAAACGCTTCTCGGTCTCCCCTCTTGGGCCTTCAAGAACACGCGCCCATCCGGTGCCAGTTCGAAGGCGACCTCCGATCCCGGCTTCAGGCCCAGAACGCCTTACGCCGTACTGCCATGGCCGTCCGCCGATCGCCGACACCACAGGGATGAGCGTGGAGCTTGGAGGTCACGGCGCCTTGCGATCTGTTCCAAAACGCTTAGGTTTGTGATATTCCGCACGCATGCCCGCCGTGCTGCGTTTCGATGGTCTGCGCGTGGTGATCTATCCGGCCGACCATCGACCCGCGCATGTCCACGTCGTCGGAGCGGGAGGCGAGGCGGTGTTCATCTTGAATTGCCCGGACGGACCGCCGGAACTGCGGGAGAGCTATCGGTTCGGCCGGTCCGAGCTGGGCCGCGCCAAGGCCGCCCTGACCAGACAGTGACCGAGCAGGAATTGGCGCAGGCCGAGGCGCGCATGCAGGCGCGGCGGCAGGCCGGTCATGCCGTGGCGGCGCGCTATGACCGACGCGCGTCGCGAATTGTCGTGCGCCTGAATACCGGGCTCGAACTGTCCTTTCCGCCGGCGCTGGCCGAGGGTTTGGCCGGCGCCACGCCGGAGGACCTGAGCGAGATCGAGATCACGCCGGCCGGGCTCGGCCTGCACTGGCCGAAGCTCGACACAGACTTGTACATCCCGGCGCTGTTGCAGGGCGTGTTTGGTTCCCGCAAGTGGATGGCGGCGCAGCTCGGGGCCGCTGGCGGCCGCGTGCGCAGCGCGGCCAAAGCCGCAAGCTCGCGCGCGAACGGTCAAAGAGGCGGCCGCCCGCGCAAGACAGCGGCGCCGCGGTGATCGTCCCGCCTGGCCTGCGACCGAACCGCGCGTTGCAACGACTTCCGCCGGGGGGAGGCTGAACAACCCCCGCACTGTCGCCCGATTGACAATCTCCCGTTCGCATCGCCACGCTGTACGGAACAGCAGCCGGGGATAGACCCATGCCCGTGATCAACCGCATCGCCGAGTTTCACCCCGAGATGACCGCGTGGCGGCAGCGCATCCACGCCCATCCCGAGACCGCGTTCGAGGAGCACGAGACCGCCGCCTTGGTTGCCGAACTGCTCGAATCCTTCGGCATCGCGGTCGAGCGCGGGGTTGCCCGCACCGGAGTCATCGGCACGCTCAAAGGATCGGTGCCGGGCAGCCGGGCGATCGCCTTGCGCGCCGACATGGACGCCCTGCCGATCCTCGAGCAGAACGCCTTTTCCCATGCCTCGCAGGCGCCCGGCCGGATGCACGCCTGCGGTCACGACGGCCATACCGCGATGCTGTTGGGCGCGGCCAAGCACCTCGCCGAAACGCGCAATTTTGCCGGCACGATCCATTTCGTCTTTCAGCCCGCCGAGGAGAACGAGGGCGGGGCGCGGGTGATGATCGAGGAGGGCGTCCTCGACCGACATCCGGTCGAAGCCGTCTACGGCATGCACAACTGGCCGGGATTGCCGGTCGGGCAGTTCGCCGTCAGGCCCGGACCGATGATGGCGGCCTTCGACATTTTCGAGATCAGGGTTACTGGCCGCGGCGCCCATGCGGCGATGCCGCATCTCGGCGTCGATCCGGTCGTCGCCGCGGCGCAGGTCGTGGGGGCTCTGCAGACGATCGCCAGTCGCAACGTGCACCCGCTCGAAAGCGCGGTCGTCAGCGTCACCCAGATCCACGGCGGCGACACCTGGAACGTCATCCCCGAAACCGTGGTCCTGCGCGGGACGACCCGCTCGTTCAGCCCGGCGGTGCGCGATGCGCTCGAACCGGCGATCCGCCGCATCGCCGAGGGCGTCTGCAATGCCTGCGGGGCGCAGACGGCAATGCATTACGAACGGCGCTATCCGCCGACGATCAACACCGCGCCGGAGACCGAGATCGCCGCCGCGGCGGCGGCCTCCCTCGTCGGCGACGGCAATGTCCAGCGCGACCTGTTGCCGAGCATGGGCGCTGAGGATTTCGCCTGGTTTCTGCAGAACAGGCCCGGCGCCTACATCTGGATCGGCAACGGCGCCGCCGAGGGCGGGGCCATGCTGCACAACCCGCATTACGATTTCAACGACGCCATCCTGCCGTTGGGGGCGAGCTATTGGGTGCGCCTCGCCGAGACGGTCTTGGCCAAATGATCGCCGGGTACGGCGGCGGTCTGCGCAACGGCCGTTGCGGCGGCTGTCGCGGCGCCTTGCGCTTTATTCCAAAGCGTTATTGCCGCCTTGTGTGAGGAATGGAGAAGGCTCCATGGCGGTGACCGAGCAGGAGTTGGCGCAGGCCGAGGCGCGCATGCAGGCGCTGCGGCAGGCGGGCCGTGCCATGAAGGCGCGCTATGACCGGCGCGCGTCGTGGGAGAGCGGCGATGGCGCGAATGGTTGCGGCCCTTCCGGCGGGAGCGCGGATCACCGACTACATCAGCCTGGGGGTGATCACCAAGACCTTTCCGCTCAGCACGGTGCGCGCGGTTTTGGCGACAAGTGGGAAGGCCAGCCTGCGCGAGCGCTCCTGAGTTTGTCGAAGGGTGGCGCCCTTCCCCCCTCGGCAGAGAGTGGGGTTCCATGAGGCAGTGCTTGCCGAAATCCTCGAAGAGCGTGTCGTCTCCAGCCGAAACCGCCGCAACCGACGCGGCGTCAAGCGCAAGATGAGCAAATACCCAATCTGTTGCAAAACCGATCGCGCTCTGCCCGCGATCGATCTTGCCAAGGCGCTCCAAATCGTTAAATGAACAGCATTGCCTCTAAAGGGGATTTCCGGTGATTGCCCCGGGCCCTCGGCGATGCTTCACCGCTCGCCGGCGTCGCCGGCGAGCGCGGCGCGGGTCCGCTTCTGGTGCCTGATTTCCCGTGCTGGGGCTAACGCCCACCCCGGCTGCCTGACGCGCTGTGGCTTTGCGCATACGCTTTCAGCACTTTCGCCATGCGGGTCAGGTGGCCTTTCCCCCCACCTCGAAAGAACGCGAGAGTTTCAGGATCGACGCGCAAATGCACGGAGGTTTTGCGCGGCGCGACGGTCTCCACAATCGCGGCGTTGCGCCAAAAATCCTCGTCCAGTTCGATTTCGGGGGCGTCAGCCGGGGTCTTCCTCGTCAGGCCCTTTGCCCTCATCCGCTTGATTTCGTCGAGCGAAAACCGCCTCGTATCTTCGTCTGCCATTCTCTCCTACCTTCCAGGCGGTGATCAGGTGGCGGGTCTCTCCGCGCCACGTGTAGGCGACAACATAAAAAGTTCCGTCGACCTGTCCGAGCGCCTGAATCCTCTCCTCTCCATATTCTTTTCTGGGATCTACTGACTCAATGACCTCAGGGTCCGCAAAAATCAGCGCGGCTTCCAGAAGATCGACTTTCCTAATCTCCCAGTTTTCTTGCCGCTTTTTCTCGTCCCACGAAAACAGCATGGAGTAATGTACCGGTGATGTGTACACTTTTCAAGGTGCGGCGGGTCTGGGATAAGGGGAATTTCTGCGATGCCCTGGGCCCCCCGGCGATGCTTCGCTGCTCGCCGGCGATGTCGCCCGGCGCGGGAAGGGTCCGCATCGCAGCAAGCCGGCCGCGCGGTCGAGCCGCGCATCATTGCGCGTCGCATAGCTACGGGCGGGATTGAAGTGATCGGTTAAGGCCGCCGCTGCAGGCGCGGCAGCACGTCGCCGATGTCGTCGAGCACCCCGTCCCAGTATTCGAGGATCACGGCCCGGTTCAGCCGAATCCATTCCGCCGCGATCCGAAAATCCTCCGCGTCGAGCTGGCCGATGAGCCTTTGGTCCGGCCGTACCGTGATCGACGCGCTATCGGCCCAGCGCCCGCGGGCACCGTGCTGGCGCGCGACCTTGACACGGCAATCGTGCGGATAGCCCTCATTCGGGGCAATCCGGACAACCATCGGCAAGCCGGTGCGCTTGGGCACGAGTTTTGCCATCGCGTAGGACGCCTCGGGCGCGTCGAAGTCGATCTCGCTCATTCCGTGGCCTTGCGCTCGATGCCGGCGGCCTCGACGGCGTTGGTGAGGTCGAGGCGGTCGGTCATTGCGGCGAAGCCTTGGCGCACCGCTCGCGGCGATCGAGGGCTTCGACTGCGAGCGCCACATAGACCGGGATAGCGGCCGAGCGGCCGGAACGGGATCGCTCGGTCTCGTACTCGATAATCCGCGCACGAGACATGCCGAGTGCCGCGGCGAGCTGCGCTTGCGTCATCTGGCGGCCAGTCCGCCATGCGCGAAGTTCCGGCCCGGTCATGTTCCCTCTTGCATGCGTGCATCTGATGCACATAAATAGCGCACCGCCGGAGCGAGTGCAAGTCGCCCCGGCGGCACTTGACGCCGATCTGCAGGAGCAGACCGATGACCGACACGTATTTCGCCGCCGACCGGCGGCTCGTCAACCTGCCGCTCGATCGCTCATCCTGCCACGCTCACTGGGCGTGCATCGTCCAGGCGCCAGCGCCGGCCGCCGACGCCGCTCGGCCCCGGTTGCGCCCGGGCGGGGGCGGCGGTAGCCTTGCGTCATCGTAACGTCCGCATGAGGAGGCCCCGTTGAGCGCTCATCTCTCGGCAGCGCAGATCAAGGCGCGGCTCGACCACCCGATCATCGACGCCGACGGGCATTGGATCGAATACGGCCCGGTCTTTACCGAGGAATTGCGCCGGGTCGGCGGCGAGGACGCGGTCGAAGGCTGGAACACGGTGCGCAACGGCACGCGCGGCGCGCTCGGCATGTCGCTCGCGGAACGGCGCCGGCGGCGCATCAGCCAGGAAGCGTTCTGGGGCCATCCGTCGAAGAACACGAAGGACCTCGCGACCGCGCTGTTCCCGCGCCTCCTCGCCGAGCGGCTCGACGAGATCGGCCTCGATTTCGCGATCATCTATCCCACGGGGGGCTTGCGCGTGCCGCGGGTCGGCGCCGACAAGCCGCGGCGCGCCGCCGCCCGCGCCTACAACATCGTCACGGCCGAATATTTCCGCCCGTTCGCCGACCGCATGACCCCGGCCGCGATCATCCCGATGCACACGCCCGAGGAGGCGATCGAGGAGCTGGAGTTTGCCGTCAAACAGCTCGGCTACAGGGTGGCGATGCTGGGCTCGCTGATGGACCGGCCGGTCGCGGCGGCCGGCAATGTCGAGGGCGAGGCGAAGCGGTTCGCCGTGTGGAAGGACGTGATCGGTCTCGACAGCGAGTATGATTACGATCCGGTGTGGGCGAAGTGCCTGGAGCTCAACATCGCGCCCTCGTTTCATTCCGGCGCGCGGCGCTCGGGTCTGCGGCTGTCGCCGTCGAATTTCGTCTACAACCATATCGGTCATTTCGCCGCCGCCAATCATGCCGCCTGCAAGGCGATGTTTCTCGGCGGCGTGACGCGCCGCTTCCCCGGCCTCAACATGGCGTTCCTCGAAGGCGGCGCCGGCTGGGCCTGCCTGTTGTACGGCGACCTGCTCGGCCATTGGGAAAAGCGCAGCCTCAAAGGCCTGGAAGAGGTCGACCCGCGCACTATCGACAGCGCCGTGCTGCTGGACCTCGCCGGGAAATACGGCGGCGAAGCGTTCACCGCCGCATTGCAGCGGCAGGGCGGCCAGTTCTTCCCCGGCGAGGAGAAATTGACCGGCGGCATCGCCAATCTCGACGACTACAGCGCCTGCGAGATCAGCCAGAAACAGGACTGGCACGACCTCTTCGTGACGCCGTTCTATTTCGGCTGCGAGGCCGACGACCCGTCGAACGTCTGGGCCTTCAATGCGCGCGCCAATCCCTTGGGCGCCAGGCTGAATGCGATCTTCAGCTCCGACATCGGCCATTTCGACGTGCCGGACATGACCGGGGTCGTTCCCGAGGCCTATGAGATGGTCGAGGACGGGCTGGCGAGCGCGGCCGATTTCCGCGACTTCACCTTCGCCAATGTCGTGCGGCTGTTCGGCCGCCAGAACCCGCGCTTTTTCGCCGGCACCCGCGTCGCCGCGGCGGCTGAAGCGGTGCTGCGCGAGGCCGCGGCGCCGGCGAGGGTCGCCGCCGAATAAGGCCGACGCGATACAAAGCCGTACGGCGTTCACGGCATGGCCGATTATCCGCGAGCCAGGCGGTAGCCCAGGAAATCGGCGAGCGACCGCGGCAGGTCCAGCAGCTTCGTCAGCTCGCCGGTGTCGAGGGAGACGAGGATCGACCCCAGCACCGCCGTGAGGGCGCCGATAAGGACGGCAGCATTCATGACCTCAAAGTCGCGGTTTATGCATTGCGACAGCAGCAGCCGGAAGACCAGAGAGAGCTGGAGGATCGGCGTCACCACCATCAGCGGCGCCACGGCAAGCGAGGCGTAGACGAAGGCCTGGGACACGGCGACCAGTACCGCCGAGGAGAGAAACCACGGCAGGTTCTGCCTGCTCGTGCGCCTGATGTCGCGCCGGGAGCCGGGTTTGAAGAGGACAAGGGCGAAGAAAAGCGTCGCCGCCGCATAGGCGAGGCAACCCGCAGCCACGGTGCTGGCGCCGGGCGCGTCGAGGAAAGCCTGGCGGGCCATCAGCGGCGAGGCGCCGTAGCATACCGCCGCACCCAGCGCGAAGAGATAGCCGATGACGACGCGCGGCCGGAAAGGCGGTTCGGACGCCGGTCCAGGCGCGGCCGCCTGTCGCGGAGAGGATAAACCGGCCATGGACGCCGCCGCCGGCAGCGATGTCGAGGCCGAGGCTTTCCGGCTGCTCCTGCTCTGGGTGATGAAGGAGCCGCCCAGCATCAGCACCGAGCCGATGAACTGCAGCACGGTGAATTTTTCGTGCAGTATCGCCACCGCCAGCATCATGGCGACGGGCACCTGCAACTGGACCACCGGGGCGGCCAGGTTTACGCCCATCAGCTGATTGGATCTGTAGTTGCAGTAGCGGCCAAGCACGAAATGCACAATGCCCTGACCCGCCAGCCAGGCGAACGCCGCCGCGGGAAACCTGATGAGCTGGTCAAGCTGGCCGAAGGCGACGGCCAGGACCAGAAACGAAAGTCCGCCGATCGGGACGGTCATGGCCATGCCTTGCAGCACGCTGCCCGTCACCACCCCCCGGCGCATCGCCACGTTGTTGAGGGCAAAAGTGAACGCGCCAAGAGCGGCGTAGAGGATCCCGAGCAACAGATGTTTCTCCCAACCCTGTGCCGGCGATGCCGACCCGATCGTCGGCCAGGCGTCCGTTCCGATCGCGGATAGCCTGGGCGACTGCGTCGGAATCCGCACGCCCCGGCCGGGCTCGGCCTGCACTGGCCAAAGCTCGACGCAGACTTATACATCCCGGCGCTGTCGGCGGCCGCGCGCTGCCGAGGCGCCTGTTATGCGGCCTGTTGCTCCTCCCGAGACGTGTCCGACGGCATAGGCCATCGTCAGCACCGCCAGCCCAAAGGCAAAGGAGATCCCGAGAAAGCCGATGCCGGGCCCGGGAAAAGCGGCTGCCAACAAGGCGGCTCCGCAACCGGCGAAAACCAGCCAAAAGGTGCCGAAAAATTCGGCCGCTACGCGGCGCGTCATGTCCACGGTGATCCTCCCACGATGATGCGGCTGTTCGGAGCGCCGCCGGCACCGGCCGCCGCCTCCGCGGGGGCAGGCTGTTGCGCCCCGCGCTGCCCGCCCGTAGCTCCTCGCGCTTTTCCCGGGGACGATGACGTGTCCTCGGCGATTGCCGTCGGGCTGGCCTGAGGCTCTCCGCTATGGCAAGCTCCGACCCTCCGTGAACCCGCGAGGCCGGCCATGAAGATCGCCCGCATCGACCACCTGAACCTGACCGTCGCCGATCTCGATCGCAGCCTGGAATTCTATCGGCGCGTGCTCGGCATGCGGACCGAGCGCCTCGGCGAGGGCCGCGCCGCGGTCTATTTCGGCGAGCAGAAAATGCATCTCGACGCCGCCGCGGCGGCCGGCGGCGAACAGCGGATGCCGGCGCATGTCTGTTTCATCACCGAGGCGCCGGTCGGCGAGGTGATGGCCCATCTCGAACACTGCGGCGTGCCGGTGCGGATGGGACCGGCTCCGCGCGCCGGCGCGATCGGCACGATCCAGTCGGTCTATATCGACGATCCGGATCGGAACTCGATCGAGATTGCCAGCTATTGAGGCGGGCTTTCCCATCGACCAGCCGCTCGTAGAGCGGGCTCGAGGGTATGGCCGATGCCGCTTGAGCCGGGCCGGGCCGGCTGTCGGGCAAGACCTTAGCCCCCTCAGGAAAGCGGCGGAATGCCCCCGGCTTTCGCCGGGGTTTTCCGCCCTACAACTGTTCCCGACACGCATGAAGCGTAGGGCGGAATAGCGCAGCGTATTCCGCCGACTTCACGGCACGACCGCGACTCAAACAGGCTCTGAGATGGGTCAATCTGTCAAGCAACCGCTTTTTATGGGCGGCGCCGAGCTTGAGATCCAATTTCGCCATCAGCGCCGCATAGGCGACCGCGTGCGTCGGGAGCATGCGCCGGGGGTGGCGGGTTATGCCGGGGGCCCGGAAACGGACCCG
>DATFCQ010000225.1:0-15778 GCA_035252905.1 Allostellaceae bacterium
CTGCGTCGAATAGGAGAGGCTGCGGCCGAGGAGGCCCGCGACCGCTCGAACAACCTCCTGCGGAAGCGGATCTCCGGGGCACCAGCCGTCGAGCTGGATCGTGTGCAGCGAGCGGAAATCAATCGGCGGTCTTTCTCCGTCGAGTGATAGCGGGACCAGCGCCCGCCGCTCCGAAGCGGTCGTGGCCTCCGCCAAAACCCACTGACTGGCGATCGACCGTCGCGACCACAGCACGATCACCGCCGGTGTGCGCGCCAGTATCTCGGTAATGCGGCGCCGGTAGTCCTCACCGGCCATCAGGTCATGATCCCACCAAACCTCGATGGCGAGTTTGGCAAATTCGCCCGCAATCGCGGCCGCGACGGGGCGATCCGTATGCGTATAGGAGATGAAGACGTCCACGGGCGGCCTCCACAGAACATGGATGGTATTTAAGCGGGAACGGGTAGCCGTTTGTGTGGGGTAGCTCACATTATTACCGAATTACCGGTTACGCCTTGTTTCTGCGCTGCTGCCCATAAGCTGACGGTCTCCAATCCACCTTGCACCGATTAGGGATTGGGCCGTAGGGGGGTCCGGAAAGAGGCAGAAGGGGACGACCGGGTGGCGGGCAAATGGCGCAAAGGGCGTCACCGGGCAGCTCCGTCACCGGCACCGGCGCAAACGTGGTGACAGGCGGAGGCGGCGCTGCACACTGCTCGACTTGGACAAGCGCCGTCGCCGCTCGGCGCTTACCATCGGCCTGGTGATGTGGGTCAGCGATGTATCCCTTCGGGATCGCCTCGAGCAGCGGCGAGGGGTCCAGGTCGAGTACGAACGGTACCGCGCCAACGACCCTGCCGTCCTAGACGACGGCGCTGAAGGCGCCCAAGTGCGAATGGTGCGGAACGAGCCTTCGGTTCATAGCGCCCTCGCCCCGCGTCTTCCTCCGCAAGCGAGGAGGCAGGCGGGCGGGGCGCGGTAGTAGGAGCCGGCGCGCCTCGGGTCAAGACGGGAGATCATGCCGCCCATCTTGCCATGCTTGTGGCGCGTGCATCGTTCGATTGCGGCGCGGCCGCGAAAGCGGACGAACTCTTGGTGTTCTGGACGCAAGTGGGCGAGGCGCCGGAGCGCGTTTTGTGCAGCCGCATCGATATCAGCGGCGATTGGCGCGGCTGGAAAGAAACCCCGCCGGTCGAGGTGCTGCGGCCCGAGCGCTCATGGGAGGGCGCCGACGCTCCGCTCGTCCCGTCGGTGCGCAGCACCGCCTATGGCCACGTCAACCAGCTTCGCGATCCGGCAGTCTTCGAGGAGGACGGGCGGACCTACCTGCTTTACGCGGTGGCTGGCGAAAGCGGCATCGCCATCGCCGAAATCTGGCCCCGGTAGTGCCCGTATCCGTCCAGCATTTCGATGCTTTTGTCGCTCCCATCCAGCGGCAAGAGCCGTGCGATATCTTTCGCCTCTCGCCGCGAGGAAACCTACTTTACCAGCAGAGTGCCCCCGTTGAGCAGGATAACGGGCGCCACCTTTCCCTCGAAACCGGGGAGAAGGTGGTCGCCATGGGTGGGCTCGAGGTCCCGGTCCCGTTTGCCCATTGGCCTGAGACGTCGGCTACGAGGCATATTCCATCGGCGGCGATCGGCAGAATCGCGCCGGAACCGGCCGTTCGCCGCAGCAGCCGGCAACTGGTAATACCAGACCTCTCTGACTGGAACCAGTAGCAACGGCTGTCATTGCGAGCGGAGCGAAGCAATCTCGCGCAGGGTGCAACGCGTCGCCGAGATTGCTTCGTTGCTTCGCTCCTCGCAATGACAGGGAGAGTATAGGTTCCTATTATCGGGGTCTGTATAAGTTCCACCCGAAGCAGGCATCGGTCGGGGCCTCCGGTACGCGGTTCGAAGCCTCTCGTTTTTCTGTCCGGCCCGCGCCAACCATCCGTCTCGCCGAACGGCTCTTAGCCAATTTTGATGATCACGTTGCAAGCGGGAACCCGCGGCCGAGCAGGGCGATTTCGGCAGGCTATGCGTCGGCACTTGGTGGTTTTCGGATGGTTGACGGCCAGATCGCCTTTCCAGGCATCGATCCAATCGTCGATCTGCACTCCCGGTGGGCCGGGCAGCGCTTATTTCTCCGACAACCCGGCTTTGCGCAGACCGGCCACGACGATGTTTTCGAACCGCTCTCGGCTGGCCGGCGTGTTTATCTCACCTCGTATCGCGCGACAATGAACGATGCTCGAGAACATATCGCTCAGCATCTGCGCTTCGGCGAGTTCGGCGACGGCGTGATCTCTCTGATCCATGAGGCCATACGCGATGGCGAGACCGAAATGCCCCCACGGATGCCTCGGGTTGGAATGGACCGCCTTTTCGAACCAGACAATCGCCTCGTCCTGGCGCGATTGGTAAAGGCGCACCGTCGCGATCAAATTGTAGGCGATCGCGACCGTCGGATGGCATGGATCGAGGCGAATGGCCTGCTCCGCCAATTCCACTACCTCTTCCTCTACTTGACCAGCTGCGAGCTTGCACCAGCCGAGCTGCGTAAACGCTCTCGCGGCGTTACGATTCGATACGATTGCCGTCTCATAATGGGGAATGGCATCTTTAAATCGCCCCTGCGCGCGCAGTAATTGGCCTCTGGCGTAATGCGCCTTCCAATAGTGCGGCGATGAGGCCAATGCCTGCTCGATCAGCTCTTCGGTGCGTAGTAGAGTGGCACCGTCCAGATCGGCCACGCCATCGAGCACCGGGCTGAGGAGCGCTCTTGCCAACCATAACTGTGCATCGATCAAGCGGGGATCGAGGGCCAAGGCACGCTCGAACAGTCTGGCCGCTCCGGCGAGGTGCTCGCGCCCATTTCCCTTGTTATGGTAGCGCGTCCGCGGAGTAGGTAATCCAAGGCGTCCGGATTGGCTGTCGAGCGGCCGGCCTCCGCGGCGATCAGCTCGACGCCGAGAGTGTTCGCGATCTGTCCGCTGATCTCGTCCTGCACAGCGAACAGGCCGCCGATATCGCGATCGAAGCGATCGGCCCACAGATGTGCGTCGGTCTCGGCATCGATCAGCTGGGCGGCGATGCGCACTTGGTTGCCCGCTCGCCGGACGCTTCCTTCCAGCACATAGCGCACGCCCAGCTCGCGACCGATCTGCTTCGTATCGACCGACTTGTTCCTGTAAGTGAAGGCGGTGTTGCGCGAAATGACGAGCATGCCCGCGAGCCGCGATAGATCGGTCGTCAGATCCTCGGTAATGCCGTCGGCAAAATATTGCTGCTCCGGATCGTTGCCGAGATTGGCGAAGGGCAGCACGACGATTGACAGGCGCGGCGCAACGGCGCGTTGCACGGATGTCGAGGCCGGTGAAATAGGCAATGCCGGCACAGCGGCGACGGCTTCCGGGCGCATCGCATAGATGCGCACGGGCCGCGCGATGTTCTTGACGTTCTGCTCACCCCGGTCCTCGAACGGATAGGGCAGTCTGTCGCGGATCTGGTCGTGCACCATGCGCGAAATGCAAATCCCGCCGGGCTCGGCGAGCGCTTCGAGACGCGCCGCGACATTGACGCCGTCGCCGAAGATGTCGCCTTCCTTGGCGATGACATCTCCGAGATTGACGCCGATGCGGAACCGGATGCGCCGTTCCTCGGCCATCTCCGGTTCGCGGTTGAGCATCCCACGCTGCATCTCGGTGGCGCAGCGCACCGCGTCGACAACGCTGGCGAATTCGGCGAGCAGGCCGTCGCCGGTGTGCTTGACGACGCGGCCCCGGTGCTCCTCGACCTTCGGATTGATCAGCTCTCGTAGATGCGCCTTGAGGCGTTCGTGCGTGCCTTCCTCGTCGGCCCCCATCAGGCGCGAATAGCCCACCACGTCGGCGGCGAGGATCGCGGCGAGACGGCGGGTCGAAGCCATAGCTGCGGCACCCCACCCTGATCCGGGCTATCTAACACGCTATTATACTGACAACCGGCATGCCGCAACATCCTCCCCAGCCGGGTGGTGCTCACTCCTCAACGCGCGCCATCAGTCGGGAACGATCTTTTCTTACTCCACACCGACCTACGGATTGGGCCGGGGGAAGGTCCGGAAAGGGGCATGGGCCGGCCTTTTGCGAGCAGAAGGGAAGGACAGCTGAAGGGTCGTAGAGCGGCCGACCGGCGATTTGGCTGCTGACACACTCAGCTGCGATCAAATTTCTTTGCAGCGCGCCTCGATGAGGGGAAACTTGCCTTCTACATCCCAGGGAATCTGGGGAATGTCGGATTATTAGATTGGAGAAGCGGCTGACGGAGGAAGGGAGCGCGCGATGCATAGAAACAGTTTTGGCGGGCTTGGAACGGTCTCCGCGCTGACCTTGGGCGGCGGCGGGATCGGCATGGTATGGGGCGAGACGAGTTTCGAGGAGTGCGTCGCTACCGTGCACGACGCAGTCGCCGCCGGCATCGACCTGATCGATCTCGCGCCGAGCTATGGCAACGGCAAGGCCGAGGCGGTCGTCGGCGAAGCCTTCGGCGGTCGTCTGCCCCAGGGCGTGCGCGTCACCAGCAAATGCGGTCTCGGCAACCCGCCGGCCGGCGACATTGAAGCGATATTGCGGCGCTCGATCGAGGGCAGCCTGGGACGGCTGCGCCTGTCGCGGCTTGATCTATTTTTTCTTCACTCGAACGTGGTACCAGACGAACAATTCCTGGCGGCGTGGCCCGATGGGGCCCGTCGCATGACGCCATATGCGAAATTTGTCGCGCATGTCCGCCCGGCGTTCGAGCACCTGGTTGCAGAGGGGGTGATCGGCGCATGGGGGCTGACCGGGATCGGTCATCCGGACACGATCATGAGATTGCTCGGCGAGCGCTCGGCGCCGGCCGCGGCGCAGTGCATCGCCAATTTGCTCGACTCCCCCGGCGCTCTCAAATTTTTCGATGGGTCGGCCAAACCGCGCGCAATTATGGCGGCGGCACGTGCCAACGGCGTCGGGGTGATGGGGATCCGCGCCGTGCAGGCGGGTGCGCTGACTGATGCGCTCGACCGCCAGCTTCCCGCCGATCACCCCGAAATGCGCGATTTTTCCCGCGCCGCCGGCTTTCGCCGCCTTGCCGCTGAATTGGCCGTGACCCCGGCCAGCCTCGCGCACCGTTATGCGCTATCGCTCGCTGTCGATACCGTGGTTCTGGGGGTGAAGAATCGCCGCGAACTGGCCGAGTGCATCGAAGCGGCCGAAGCCGGGCCGCTGGCCGCCGAACTGATGGCCCATATCGACGACGCGGTAAGGGGTGCCTGAGATCGTCGTCGCGCCGCGCCGGCCGGGCAGCGCTCACCTCAGGGATCGGCTGCGCTCGCGCAGCGGTGGCAGCGAATTTCACCGGCCCAGCCGGCCCCGGCTTCAAGGTGCGTGGTTAGCCACTGAGGTCGGACGGTTTCCTGTCCAAATATCTTTTGACTGCCAAGGTCAGCTATTTGGTGGAGAGCAAGCCCTCCTCCTCGGGCATCGAATGACAAGGATGCGCCGTAACCTGCCGTTCGCGCGACGACCATCTGCTGTCTCAGGTTGCCCAAAGCGCTTTTCTGGATCATCCCGTCCGTCCCTCGCTAACAGAGGCCGCTGAATCCTGGATTCCTGCCTCGTCAGAATGCGATTGGCGAGTCCCCCGCGTTCCAGCGATGCGGCCGCGATCGCGACCTATGCCGCGGTGTGGTTGCCTTTCCACACGCGCAAGGCGACCCGGGGCTCCATCAGGGCAGCCGGCTGCTTTATCAGATTGGCAACTTCCAGAAAGCGCGTTGCCAGCAGCGGATCGCGTTGCCCGGCGCGGTAGAGCTTCGTGAGGTACCAGTTGATGAAGCGCACTTGCGGGGGGCGCTTGCCGGGGACCTTCGGGTGCTGCAGATCGCTGCCGACTGCGATCTGCCACGGAATGTCGATGAGCCGCGCCGCCGCATGAAAGAAGCGCCGCGCAAGGTCTTGCGGACCCGCGGCAAGGCAGTCGTGCAATGCGAGCGCCTCCATTCCGGCGACGGTCATCCCCTGGCCGTAGATTGGATTGAAACTGCACAACGCGTCGCCAAACGCGAGATAGCCCTGAGGAAACCGGGTCAGCTCTTCGTAATGCCGGCGCAGGTTTGCGTTAAACTGGTACGTCGTCGGCGGGGTGAGCGGCTCGGCGCCGCGAATGACCTCAAATATCTCCGGCTTTTGCAGGCTGCGGGCGAACTCGATGAAGTCGACGCCGTCGGCTGGCGCATAGTCGCCGAAATAACCGCCTAATGTCACGATCCAGCGGTTGTCCTCCTGCGCAAGGATGGCGCCCACCCGCCAGTCCGGCCGGCATGCGGCGAGGACTGCAGCCAGCTTGCCGCCCAGGTGTTCCGGCCGGCGGCGGTAGAGCCGGGTCGTATAGCCGATGTTGACCTGAATGCTTTCTTCGCGCGGCCTGCCGTAACCTTCGGCATCGAGCCACGCCGGGCTGTGCGAGCCACGGCCGCTCGCATCAACGACGAAATCGGCAGCGAGCTGCTCCGCCGCACCGCCCGAGCCGTCGCGGGCATCAACGCGAACGCCGATGACGCGATTGCCGGCGCGATCGAACGCAGGCTGCGCGGCATCGCTCTGCAGCCGCAGGCGAATGTTCGGCAGCTGCAGCACGCGGCGCCGAACGCTATTCTCCAGCATCGGCCGGCTGATCAGCAGCCCCTGCAACCTGCTTGGCGTGTTGTTTAGGTATACGCCGTGGTTGAACCACAGGACCTCGTCGACGACATCGCCGAATATCGCACCCTGCCCGACCATCTCCTCGCTGAAGCCGGGAAACAGCTGTTCGAGAACCTCGCGGCCGCGCGCGAGCAGGCCGTGCGCATGGCGGCCCTGCGGCACCCCTTTTCGGGGCTCGTTGGCATCGGTCAGGTCGTCGCGTTCGAGGACGGTTACCTCGTCGTAGTAATCCGCCAGCGCTCGAGCGGCCAGCAATCCGCCCATGCTGGCGCCGATCACGATTGCATGTCTGCCGAGATGCACCATTGTCCGGCCCTTTCCTGTCTGCTTGTTGCTGCCGAGCGGCCCCGAATGCTTCGAGAGCACGGTCGCCGACACAGCACGACCGGCCCATCCGCGTGGCCGCCGGCTCGCTCACTTGCCCCTCCGCGTGAATCGAACGAGCGGCGCAGCAGGCACCGAAAAGTTGAGAAATCTTATGCTCTGAGAAAGCGCGATTCAAGCGGAGGCGACACAATCGTTCGGCAAATCACCGGATCACGCCAACTCGTCGAGCAGTACCTTGGCCTCTTTTAGATCAGGCATGGCAAAGCCTTCGGTGAACCAGCCGTAGTTGGTGCGAGGAGATCGCCGGCTTCGGGGCATAAAGAGCCGCTCAAGGTGCGAAGCGGAACGGCAAAGAATCGTCGACAGAGGCTACAGGCCACGCGCGAACGCCCCTATGGCGCGACCCCGGATTGGGCTGCGCAAAAATACCGTCCTTGAAATCGTCAAGCGGAGCCGAGCGATGTCAGCTTGACGCTTCAATCAGGGCGGAGATCGAACCTTGTCGTCTGCACGCCCAGTGACGCCTTCGCGCCGGAAGAAGGTTCGACCGATAGCGGTCATCAGCGCGCCACACCTCGCCGGGGGGGGGGGGACCAATCGGGGGTGCGGAAGCTGCGAGTTGCGCTTAAACTCACAGGGGGGCCCGGCCGAACAAAGAGAAAAAAGGGTAATCGCCGCCGGGTGCCTGGAGGCGCGGGATATGGGGCAGAGTACGAGAAGGGCCGTTCGGGAGGGGCCGAAGAATGCACGGCGCTCGTCCTTTGCCGAGATGCAAGCTCGTATCGACGCGCTTGAGATAGAGTTGGTTGCAGCCCGCGAACGGGAGGCCGCGGCGGTCGAGGTCTTGGGCGTCATCAGCGCGTCGCCCGGTAATCTCGTGCCGGTGTTCGAAGCCATTCTCGAAAAGGCCGTACGACTGTGCGAAGCCGGGTTTGGCATATTGTGGACCTATGATAACAAGCGTTTCCAGGCGGCTGCGCATCATGGCATGCCTGCCGCCTATGCCGAATTTCTCAGGAACCCGATAGAACTCGCGGATTCCGCCGCGCTTGGTGATATTGCACGCGGCCATAAGTTCGTGCATGTGGCAGACCTCGCCGTGTCCGGCGCCCACGCGAAAAGCGCCCTGCGTCGCGCCACTGTCGAGCTGGGCGGAGCACGAACGGGTCTCGCCGTTCCCTTCCATAAAGATGGTGCACTACTCGGCATCTTCGTCATTTACCGCCAGGAGGTGCGGCCGTTCTCCGACAAGCAGATCGCGCTACTGCAAAACTTTGCGGCGCAGGCGGTGATCGCGATGGAGAATGCGCAGCTCTTGATCGAAACCCGCGAAGCGCTGGAGCAGCGGACCGCGACCGCCGAGGTGTTGCAGGCCATCAATGCCTCGCCCGGCGACCTCGCCCCGGTGTTCGACGCGATGCTGGAAAAGGCGGCACGCATCTGCCAAGCCGACTCCGGCTTTATCTTCCGACTGCAAGATGGCCTCAATCGCATGGTGGCCGCGTTCGGGGTTCGGGCAGAATACAAGGAATTCCAGGTGCGCAATCCGATCCCGCTGGGCCGCGGCACCTTGGCCGGCCGGACCGCGCTCGAACGGCGCGCGGTGCATATCGTGGACGCGGCCGCCGACCCCGAATACACCCGGGCCGAAGCGGTGCAGATCGGCGGTCAGCGCACAATGCTGGGCGTGCCGCTGATCCGCGAGGATGCGTTGATCGGCGTCATCACATTCGGCCGCTCGCGCGTCGAGCCGTTCACCGAGAAGCAGATTGCGCTGGTCACGACCTTCGCCGACCAGGCCGTCATTGCGATCGAGAACGCGCGGCTGCTCAACGAATTGCGCCAGCGCACGCGTGATCTCGAAGAGGCGCTCGAATATCAGACCGCGATCAGCGACGTGCTCAGGGTCATCAGTCGCTCGGCTTTCGATCTGCAACCGGTGCTGGACACGGTTTGCGAGACCGCCGTGCGGCTCTGTGGAGCCGAATTTGCCCACATCGCAAGCCGCGATGGTGACATGTATCCGGTCGCGGCGAGCTTCGGCATCTCGCGCGAATTTGTGCGCTTCCTGCAAGACAATCCCGTGCCGCTCGATCGTGAGACTGTCACCGGCCGGGCTGCGCTTGAAAAACGGGTCGTCCATGCCGCCGATATCGCGGCCGATCCGGACTATGGCCGGCCCGAGACCATATCGCTCGGCAAGATCCGCACCGTGCTCGGCGTGCCGCTGTTGCGCGAGGCCGAGCCGATTGGTGTCCTGACTGTCTCCCGCCAGCGGGTCGAGCCGTTCACCGGGAGGCAGATCGAGCTGATCCGCACCTTTGCCGACCAGGCGGTCATCGCGATCGAGAACACGAGGCTATTGACTGAACTGCGCGAATCGTTGGAACAACAGCAGGCAATCGCTGAAGTATTGCAAGTCATCAATTCCTCGCCCGGTGATCTCGCACCCGTGTTCGATGCCGTGCTCGACAAAGCCTTGCGGCTGTGCGAGGCGGCTTTCGGCGTGTTCTGGACATTCGACGGCGAACGCTTTCATTCCGTCGCCACACGCGGCGACCCGCGGGTCGCGGAGTGGATGCGGCGACACGGCGCTACCCGTGTGGCGCCAGACACTCCGGCCGGCCGCATCGTGCGGGGCGAACGTATTGTCCATCTTGCTGACGCGACGCAGGACGAGGCGTACCGCCTTCATCGGCGATGGCGGGAACTCGTCGATGTCGGCGGCGGCAGAACCGTGTTGATCGTTGGGCTGTGGAAAGAGAATGCCCTGCTCGGGCTGATTGTCGTGTATCGACAAGAAGTGCATCTATTCACCGAGAAACAGATCGGAGTGCTTCAGAACTTCGCCGCGCAGGCGGTCATCGCGATGGACAATGCCCGGCTGTTGGGCGAAATCCGCCAGCGCCAAGCTGAATTGCGCGTCACCTTCGACAACATGGGCGATGGCGTCGCGATGTTCGATGCAGACCTGCGGCTCGCCGCCTGGAACCGCAATTTCCAGCAGATCCTTGACCTGCAGGATGCTTTCTTGGCGGCGCGGCCGGGCTACGCGGAGTATTTCCGCCATCTCGCGGAGCGAGGCGAATACCCGGCCGATCTCGAAGCCGAGTTGAGTCGCGGACTTGCAGACTCACGGCAGGAACTGAGCTTCGAGCGTACCCGGCCCGACGGGCGCATCCTTGAGGTGCGCCGCAACGGGTACCGGGCGGCGGCTTCGTGCTGATTTACAGCGACATCACTGAGTGCAAGCGCGCCGAGGCGGCGATCCACGAGGCGCGCGACGCAGCCGAGAAGGCGCTCGGCGAATTGCGGGCGACTCAGCAGCAGCTCGTCGTCCAACAGAAGATGGCGGCCTTGGGCCAGCTGACCGCCGGCATCGCGCACGAGATCAAGAATCCCTTGAACTTCGTCAACAATCTGGCGCGCTATTTCTCGCCGAACCTGGTCGAGACATTGGCCGAGCGCGACGAGCCGCTGGGCGCGGTGCGGCGCGAGACCGTCGCCGTGCTGTTCGCCGACATCGTCGGCTTCACCCATATGACCGAGCGCATGATGCCGGAAGCGGTGGTGGCGATGCTGCGCCGGTTCCACGAGCGCATGACGGCCAAGATCTTCGCCTGCGGCGGCACCGTCGAGAAATACATCGGCGATGCGATCTTCGCGGTGTTCGGCCTGCCCAATGCCGGCGGCCCGGCGGACGCCGCCAACGCGCTCGACTGCGCCGACCGCATGCTCGCCGCGCTCGACATCTGGAACCGCGAGCGCACCCGGCACGGCGAGCCTGTGCTCGCGATCGGCCTCGGGCTCAATTACGGGCCGGCGGTGATCGGCGACGTCGGCAGCGAGCACGGCCTGTCGTTCACCGTGATCGGCGACATGGTCAACATCGCGCATCGCCTGCAAGGGCTGACCCGCACCCTGCGACGCCGCTCGTCGTCGGGGATGCGCTCGTCGCGGCGGCGCGCGCAGCGCCGTCGCTACAAACCGAGGCGATCCTGGCGCGTCTCGAAGACCGTGGCGAACAGGCCCTGCGCGGCCGCAGCGAGCCGATTCGGATTTGGACCCGTGCGTCTTCAAAGGCGAAGAACAGTCGCGATACAGACGCCCGGTTTCCGAGGATTCCTGCCGATCGCGAAGGTCGGGTTAGGGGCATGAAGAGCCATTCAAGATGCGAAGGCGGAATAGCGAAGAGGGTTCGGGAGCGGCCATCAAGGCGGCGGCCCTGGCGCTGATCAGTATTCGTGAACGCGGCCCGGCATCGCTCCGGAAATTGCCGACCGGCTGTTTCAGCCTCTCATCACGATGAAGTTATAGGGAGTGAGGGGATCGTGGATCTGCCGCTCGATGTCGAAGGGATGCGGCCGGCTCCGGACCGAGGCCAATCACGAGGACGGCGCGCCTTTGCCTTCATGTTTCCGCGGCGCGATCGTGGATTGCTAGGGCAGGGTTGCATCTGATCCCTCGCCGCTATCGCCGAGCACATTGGGGCGAAAAGCACGATCCGATGCACATTTGGCGGGCGATGAGATCGCGCTTGCGAGCCGCAAAGTCCGCAAGCTCCGCGTCCTTTCAGCCCCTATACGCGCGCCCATGAGCATAAACGGGAGGTCAGTCTTGTGTTCTTCAGGCGTTTGCCCGGCCAAACGGATGCGGACTTTGCGGAGGTTGCGGCTAAAGAGACCGTTCGCTCATCCCTTTGCGCTTCCGTCATGGCACGCTCGCGTTGACCGGCTGTCTGTCGTCTCGCCGCGGCCTCCCGTACCAGAGAGCCAGTGCGACCAGCATGGCGAGACCGCCCGCGGTCCCTCTGGTGCTGCCGAAAAGGAAAGCATCGAGCCCGAGGGCCAGCGCAAAGAGAACAGCGCAGATCGGCGATGCCGATCACGACCGCGCGGAAGGCGCCGGTTTTTGCTGTCGGTGAACGGCGCCCCGGTCGCCTGGACCGACCCGCATGGTGCATCGCTCGAATGGATCGCCGGCCGGCATATCGCCGCCGGCACGGAGCCGGAGATCGGCTAAGGGTCTGCAACGAGTCGCGAGTGCCGATTTCGCTACGGACAATGGACGATCGCTACAGATGGCGAGCAGGTCCTCCCCTCCGGGCGTCGAATGATGACGATGCGCCGGTACCGGTCATTCCAGTGATCATTCGTGGCTACCGCACCTGAAGCCATCCCCAGGGGCCGATGGCGGTGGTCAGCTTCCGCCGGTGCGGCCAAACCAGACGCCGAGCAGTGCGGCGAGCGCCACCAGCGCGAGGAAGCCGTTCAACGCGAACAGCAGTGCCCGCGGGAGGCGGCGCACGTCGGGCCGGGGCGGCGGTGTGCCCGGATACAGCTCGCGCCAGACAGCGGCGGCGAAGCAGAAGGCGGCGAACGCCACCAGCACCGAGCCGGTCAGCACGATCACCCATTCCGGTAGCACCCCGCCCAGCGTCTTCTTCGCCCCCACCCCGGCGGCCAACGACATCAGCCCGGTGCGGACCCAGGAGGCATAGGTGCGCTCGGCGGCGAGCACCGTGCGGTTGGCGGCGAGCTCGGTGCGGCGGTCGGCGCTGGCCTCGGTGCGCTGAGCGGCCACCGTCGTGCGAACGGCGGTCTCTGTGGTGCGCTCGGCGGCCTCCGCCGTGCGGTTAGCAGCGAGCTCGGTGTGGCGGTCGGGGGTGGTCTCGGTGGGCATGGATCGTCCTAATCCCAGACCACGGGTATATAGGCGGATCAATCCTGATGCCCGATGAAATTCAGCTCTACCATCAACGGCCGTTACTGGGCACAACTGCTGCCGGCGGTCATTGCCCGCGGCGTCCGTCGGAAAGTGCCGCTTCCGGACCTTCCCTGAGACTGCACGGCGTAGGACGGTTTTCCAGAAGCGGTCGTTCGTGATGCCGCCGGTTTCCGGTGATGTACCGCTTACACGACCCTGTAAGGTGATCAACGATCCAGGGTATGATCGACAGGAGAGCACGGCCTAACGAGGTCGCAAATGAGCCCAACGCCCGACAGCGCTTTGGCCGATCTGCGTCAGACCATCGCCGATCTCCAGCGCCAACTGATCGAGCGGACAGTAGAGCGTGATGAGGCACTCGCCCGAGAGACTGCGACGGCCGAGATCTTGCAGATCATCAATTCCTCGCCGGGCGACCTCGCTCCGGTTTTCGCCGCGATGCTGGAAAAGGCGCTGCGGCTTTGCAGCGGCTCTTTTGGTGTCCTGAATACATATGGCGGCATCGATTTTCACGCGGTCGCAATGTACGGGGTACCCGCCGCTTGGCGGCCGTAGCCATCCGCCTGTTCGGCCTTTTCGCCCTTGGCATCACGCAAGGCTGGCCGCGCCAATTGGCAACGCGCTATGACAAACTGACAGGATGTTGGGAGAAATGCCCGTGGGCATCAGCTTCAAGAACCCGTGGTGGGTGGTGATTGGTGCGGTTGCGGGCCTTTTCGTCTGCAATGGGCCGGTGCTCGCCTTCACCTTCGGAGTGTTTCTGAAGCCGTTGATGGCCGATATGGGCTGGGATCGTGCCCAAGCTTCGTTTGCGCTATCGTTCGGCGGTATCTTCAGCGCGATGATGGTGCCGGTGTTCGGTTTCCTGATGGACCGCTGGAGCATTCGCAAGGTAGCGCTGCCTGGCATCGCCATCTACACGGCCATGGTCGCGCTGCTGGCGCTGAGCCCCAAGTCGCTGCTGGTTTTCACGCTGCTCTTCGCGGTAGCCGAGGGGACGAGTGCGATCCAGACCCCGATCGGCTATGCCAAGGCGATCGCGGCGTGGTTCGACCGCCGTCGCGGCCTCGCGCTCGGCATCGCGATGGCCGGCGTTGGGCTTGGCGGTTTCGTGATGCCGCAGCTGGCCGAGGCGCTGATCGAACGCTTCACTTGGCGCGGTGCCTATCTCGGGCTCGCATTGCTGACTGCGGTGGTGGCGTTACCGGCGGTAGGGCTAGGATCAGGGAGCCGCGCCCCGGCGAGGGTGAACGCCGCGGCCCGATGACGACGACGGGGAAGATGCCGGGCCTGACGGTGCGCGAAGTGCTGATGACCACGCGCTTCTGGATGCTGATCGCTGTGTTCTTCCTCGTAGGGATTAGCGTCAACGGAACCGCGGCGCATGTCGTGCCGCTGTTGACCGATGCCGGTATGCCCGCGCGCCCGAGCGGCGGCGGCGATGGGCATCTTCGGCCTGGCGACGCTGTGTGGACGCCTTCTGTCCGGCTATCTCGTCGATCGGTTCTTTGCTGCCTACGTCGCAACCGTCTTGTTCCTCGCACCGATTGCGGGATTTGCCTTCCTCGCTAATCCCCACGGTGCACTGCCGACGATCGGTGTGACGCTGCTTGGTCTCGGACTCGGCACCGAGATCGACCTGATCGCGTTTCTCGTGTCACGCTATTTCGGGCAGCTTTCGTTCGGCCAACTCTATGGCTTTTGCTTCATGGCCTTCGGCTTCGGCTCCAGCGCCGGCCGCTTCCTCGGCGGCTACGCTTACGATCTGGCCCACTCCTACAACCCGGCGCTGATCGGCGCTAGCGTCGCCCTGGTGATCTCGGTCGTGCTGGTGAACTGCCTTGGATCCTATGTCTTTCCGGTGCGGCGTGAACCGGAAGCGGAATTGGCGGTGCAACCAGCCGTATCGTAGGCGGCAGCGGCAAATCCTGGCTTTCCACAATACAGGTCGCCCATTGCAGGGATCCATTGGCAGGGCCGGATCTCCTGCCGATCGTGACGAAGCCGGAGACGCATGTGAATATCCGCTGCCGATCCGGTTTGACCAGCCGGTGGGGGATTATGAAGGCGGCCGCGCGCCTGCTCGGCGGCTAAACAGCCGCGCGCAGATGCCGCGAGCGTCAGGCAGCAGCTTCCTTCTACGGCCTGGGGAACCAAAGGGAGCCGCGCTGTTCGAGCCGCCCGGCGCGGCGATGCCGCTGCAGCGCAACGCCGAGATGGTTCGGGCGCACGCTGAGCCCAACCTTCATCGACAATTGCTTTAGCACATCGCCCGCGCTGACGCCCTGGGGATGCCCTTGTACTGCCTTCAGCGCCGCATCGCTGACCGAAGGCTGACCCGGTTGCTTCGCCGCAGCTTGTCCCCGCCGCCTCGGCGTCGGCTTCGCAGCAGTTGCCGCCGCCTTCGCGGGACGATCCGGTCGGTGGCGCTCCTTACGCTCCGGTTTCTCGAATCGTGACAGGACGCGTTCGGCAACTTCCAGCTCATTGAGTTGCTCCGCGAGCTTGCCGCGCTCGGCATCGAGACGTTCGAGGCGATGGGCGATTTTCTGCTTTTCCTGGCCGATCTTGTCCAAGGCTGCCATCGCGTTTGACTCCATCAAACTCCTCCTAATAGCTGGCTGCGTCGCCCGCATTCTCGGTATTGGGTAGCACACAGATTCTCATCAAAATATGAAAGAAGGGATAGGAGAAAGCCGAATGCATTCCCTTGTTGCTCACACTGCGGGATCACGAACCCTCAGTCAGGTCTTCTTGGGGGGCATCCGAATGCCGATGAGGCAAGCCGAGATCCAGCCGATGCCCATGGGGCAAGGTTCAAGATGGTCAGCTCCCGGCGATAACCGACGCGTTCACCGCCGACAGAACTGCGCCGGAAGCGGACGGGTCCTGCCACGTGCGGATTCCGACGAAGTCGCCCAGGCAATCCGCGATGATATCGCCCAGGGTTCCGAGATGATCTCGCCCGGCAGCGGAGCCTCGCTGGCGGGCATATTTTTGGCACTGGCGGAGGGCTGGTCAAGCGTCCGGGCCGCG
>DATFCQ010000226.1:0-6061 GCA_035252905.1 Allostellaceae bacterium
ACCGGATCGTCAACCTGCCAAGCTCGCTCGCGGACGGCTCTCCTGGTTCACGCGCGGCATCCGCCGCGCCATAAAACTCCTCCTCGAATGCCTCCCGCTCCCGAAACTCTGGGAGTGCTTGCTAAACTGATAGATGCTCAGCTCCGCGTGTCAAAGCCATCCTGATCGAACAGAACTGCTCTTTTGTCCGCCAAGGCAAGGGTGATCACGAGATCTGGCAAAGCCCGATCACCAAGCGGCGGTTCATGGTCGACAACTTCATCAAGTCGCGCCACTGGGCGAATTACACGCTCAAACAAGCCGGTCTGCCGAAGGCGTTTTGAGGATGCCATGGCGGCAGCGCCGATGCGTCCCGCCGGCGCTCACACTCCGAGATAGCGCTTCAACACGGCGGGCGAGGATTGCAGCGCGTCGGCGCGGCTTTCATGGACAAGATGGCCGTTGTTCAGGACATAGGCGCGCTGCGCGAGAGCGAGCGCCGCGGCGATGTTCTGCTCGACGATCAGGATGGTCTGGCCCTCCGCGGCGAGGCGCCGGCACACCGTCATCAGGTCGCGCACGATGGCCGGTGCCAGCCCCTCGAAGGGCTCGTCGAACAGCAGGATCTTGGGATTGCGCACCAGCGCCCGGGCGATCGCCAGCATCTGCTGCTCGCCGCCCGACAGGTCGGTGCCGCGGCTGCGCCGGCGCTCTCTGAGGCGCGGAAACAGCGTCCAGACGCGCTCCAGGGGCCAGCGCGACCCCGACGTCAGCCCGGCCAGGATCAGGTTCTCCTCGACATTGAGATTGCCGAAGATGCGCCGCTCCTCCGGCACCAGTTGCATCCCGCGCATGGCGAGGGCATGGGGAGCGAGGCCCTCGGTCGGGGCGCCGTCGAACAGGATCCGGCCGGAGCGCGGCCGCACCACGCCCATCAGGCTCTTCAGGGTCGTGCTCTTGCCGGCGCCGTTGCGGCCGAGCAGGGCCACGACCTCGTTCCTGTCGACCCGCAGCGACACGTCGAACAGGATGTGGCTGTCGCCGTAATAGCTGTTGATCCGGTCGACTTCGAGCAACGCGGTCATGCCGCCGCGACCCCGCCGAGATAGGCTTCCTGCACCAGGGCGTTGCGCTGGATCTCGGCCGGCGTGCCCTCGGCGAGAAGCGCGCCCTCATGGAGCACGGTGATGCGCTCGGCCAGTTCGAACACCGCGTCCATGTCGTGCTCGATCACGACCAGCGTGCGGCCGCGGCGGATGTTCTTCAGGAGCTGCACGGTCTCCGCCCGCTCGTCGGGGCTCATCCCGGCCAACGGCTCGTCGAGCAACAGCAATGACGGCGCGGCGGCCAGCGCCAATCCGATTTCCAGTCGCCGCTTCTCGCCGTAGGCGAGGGCGGCGACCGGCAATTCCGCCCGCGCGACGAGGCCGACCAGGGCCAGGGTGCTCTCGACCCTGGTGTCGAGCCCGGGCACGCGGTCGATCGGGCGCAGCAGGTCGAGCGCGAAGCGGCCGCGCCGCTCGGCGAGCGCCGCGATCACGATGTTCTCGCGCACGGAAAGCCGCGAAAAGAGCTGATTGACCTGATAGCTCTTGGTCAGTCCGAGCTGGCACACCGCGGCGACGTCGAGGCCGGTGATGTCGCGTCCGCGGAACAGGATATGGCCGGCGCTCGGCGGCATTTCGCAGGTCAGCATCTTGAAGAACGTGCTCTTGCCGGCGCCGTTGGGGCCGATGATGCCGCGCACTTCGCCTTCCGCGACGGCAAAATCGATGTTCCGGTTGGCGAGGAGGCCGCCAAAGGATTTGCTGAGGCCGCGCGCTTCCAGAACCGGACCGGAGAACGGCGCCTCCTGCCGCCGGCGCGACGGGCCGATCGCGGCGAGAGCCGGCAATTCGGCGACGGCCGGCGCCGCTTGCGGGGCGCCCGCCCGGCGCCGCGCGGCGAGGAACCCGGCGAGGTCGCGCACTCCGCCGATCAGGCCGCGGCGCAGAAAGCACACCAGCAATACGAAAACGGCCCCGAGAACCAGCTTCCAGGCGCTGCCGAGCCCCAGCACGGACTGCAGAAAATCGCGCAGGAACAGCCAGACCGCGGCGCCGAGCAACGGGCCGAACAGGGTGCCGATACCGCCGATCGCGGTCTGCATGATCAACTGGCCGGAGGTGTCGAAGGTGAAGGCGTCGGGCGGCATGAAGCCCTGCAGGACGCCGAGGAGGCCGCCGGCGAAGCCGGCATAGGCGGCGGCGATGACAAAAGCGGTCAATTTGTAGAGCCCGACGGCGTGGCCGACCGCGCGCGCCCGCACCGGGTTGTCGCGGATCGCGCTGAACACGGCGCCGACCGGCGAATGCACGATGCGCAATGCGACGACGATGCCGATCCAATAGCACGCGGCGAGAAAGCCGTACATCGGCCAGCCGTTGCCGACCGGGTAGGAAAACCCGAGGAATGCGAAATGCGGCGTCGGCACGCCGGGCAGCCCGTTCTCGCCGCCGGTCCAGGCGGCCAGCGGATTGTTCTCGATAAAAAAGAACATCTCGGCGATCGCGACCGTGATCATCGCGAAATAGATGCCGGTGCGCCGCAGAGCGACGACGCCGGCCGCAATCCCGACCAGGGCGGCGCCCACCGTACCGACCGCCAACGCGCCGACGACGCTCGAGGTCAGATTGTGGGTCAATAGATAGGCGGCAAGAAAACCGCCGGTGCCGTAAAACGCCGACTGGCCGAACGACAGGAGACCGGTATAGCCGAACAGGATGTCGAAGCCGATGCCGAACAGGCCCCATACGATGATCTGGTTGACCGTATTGGGCGAGCAGCCGAGATAGGGCAAGACAAACGGCGCCACGGCAAGGCCGAACGCGGTCAGGGCCGCGACCGGGATCGGGCGGCGGCGCAGGATCGGGCGCCCGTTCACTCGCGGCCCGGCGCGCCGAGAAGGCCCTGCGGCCGCAATAGCAGGACCAGGGTCATCACCGCGAACAGCATGAACTGCGAATAGGCCGGGTTGATCATCGAGGTCAGGCTGAGGATCTCCCCGGAGATCAGCCCGCCGAGGATCGCTCCCGGAAACGAGCCGACCCCGCCGATCACGACGACGACAAAAGTCTCGACCAGGATCGCCTCGCCCATGTCCGGGGTCAACGACACCACCGGCGCGTTGACGATCCCGGCAAACCCGGCGGCCATCGCGCCGATCCCGAACACGACCGTGAACACCCGGTAGACGTTGATGCCGAGCATGCCGACCATCCCGGAATCCTCGATCCCCGCGCGCACGATCATGCCGAGCCGGGTGCGATAGAGCACCAGATAGAGGAGCACGAGCGCGACCGCCGCGATCGCCACGACGACGATGCGGTAGGTCGGGTAGATCAGAAAGCCCATCGGGGTGACGCCGGCGGCCCACAGCGGCGGCCGCACGCTCAATGTCAGGCTGCCAAAGCCGAGCCGCACCAGTTCGACAATGACGATGCCGAGGCCGAAGGTGAGCAGGAGCTGGTCTTCCGGCGGGCGGGCATAAAAGCGGCGGATGACGACCCCTTCGATGAGACCGCCGACCCCCAGCAGAAACAGCGCCCCGGCGGCGACCGCAACGGCAAAGGAGCCGGTCGCCTGGAAGGCGACGTAGCCGGCATACCCGCCGAGCATGAACATCGCGCCGTGCGCCAGGTTCAACACGCCGAGCGTGCCGTAGATGATGGTCAGGCCGGAACTGATCAACGCCAGCAACGCCCCCGTCGCCAGCCCGTTGAACAATTGCGAGACGAAATTGGGCCAGGTGATCATCGGCGGAAACGGGCCGGGCGGAAGCGTGCGGTCCGGGGGGCCGCGCCGGACCGCGGGCTCCTGAGGAAGCGAAGGGTCGCCCGCAGGCGGCCGCAGGCCGGCCCTCCCCAAAGGGCGGAAGGCGCCGGGAATGCGGGCGGCCCTTCGAGAACCTCAGGAGCCCGCGGCCAAAATGACCGCTTTGCCGCACGCCGCTCTGAGCCCGCCATAACCGATACCTACCCCTGTCAGCCCTTTGATGGGGGATCGGGTCTTATTATTTATCGAGGTTTGACATCAAGTATAGGGGCCGAGCTTGCAGCCGAAGGCGTCGGGCGCCTGCATCAGCGGGGCGCCCGGGACGATCTCCTTGACCTCCCAGAAATCCTCCTTGTTCCTCATGTCGCCGGGCTTCTTGCCCTCGACGATGATGACCGGGCGGACCAATTGATGATCGGCGGCGCGGAAGTAGACGTCGCCGACCGTCGACTGAATGTGCTTTCCCGCCTCGTAGGCCTTGATCACGTCGGGCGGATAGAAACTGCCGGCCCGCTCGACCGCGTCGGCCCACATCGCAAACTGCATGTAGGCGTTGTTGGCGCCCCATTCCGGCTTGTAGCCGTATTTCTTGTCAAAGGCCGTGACAAACGCCTTGGCCACCGGGAACTTGTCTTCGAGCGTCCACCAGAAATCGGTGGCGGCGAGGACGCCCTGCATGACGTCCGCCCCGACCTCGCGCGCGAGGAACGGCGTCTGGTACGGGACCACCAATTTCATCTTGTTGAAGATGCCGAATTGCTGCGCCTGCTGGATCGACAGCACGGCATCGTGGCCCCAGTTGATGTTGAGCAGGTATTCGGCGCCGGAATTGGCGACGTTCAACAGGTACGAGCTGTAGTCGGGCGCTCCCAGCGGCGCGACCTGGTTGGTCGCCGTGGTCCAGCCGCCGTGTTTGCCGAGGTAATCCTCGACCGACTTCTGGACCGTGTGGCCATAGGTGTAGTCCGGCGTCAGATAGGCGGCCTTTTTGTTCTTGCCGAACTTGTTGAGCAGGACCGGGCCGATCGCGGCGGCGGCGGTCTGGCCGTAGAAGCACTGGCGGAAGCCGTAGCGCACGCAGTCCTTGCCGGTGGTGTCGTTCGAGCCGGAGACGCCGGTGACGTACAAGACCTTGTCGCGCTGGGCGAGCTTGTTCAACGCCACCGCGACCGCGCTCGACGTCGAGCCGGTCATCAGGATCGCCTTGTCCTGGCTGATGAAGCGGGACTGCTCCTGCACCGCCGTGTTCGGCTTGGCCTCGGAATCGGCGACGCCGTATTTGACCTCCTTGCCGAGCACGCCCTTGGTCGTTTTCGGCGAGATCATCTTGATCAGCGGGTCGCCGCTGTTGATGTGCTCGACCGCGAGCATAAAGCCCTTCAACTCGTCCTCGCCCGAATCCGCATAGGTGCCGGTGCGCGGCACGGTGATGCCGATGAACACCGCGGAGCCTTCGGACCCGGCCGGATAGGTGCCGAGCGGCGGATGGGTCGCGGCGGCCCGCGCCCAGCGCGGCAGCGCCGCGGCGGCGAAGAGCGCGCCGCCGCCGGCGAGCAGCGAGCGCCGCTTGATCCCGGCCGTGTCGTACCTGTCCATAACGTCCCCTCCTCCGATGGAACGCCGCCCGGCGGCGCCCGGCAAACGGCGGTAGCGATGCGCGGCCCGCCACGTCCGGAATCGCGAATTAAACACGAATTAAATCTGAATGCCGTCCTCTGCGCAACCGGCTTGCGCCGCCCGAAGGGCCGCGGCGCTGCGCCAAATCGTCCTGCCGGCGGAATACGCTGCGAGGCTGGGCAAGAATCCAGAACAGGATGGAAAATTGGCTGTTTCCCTATCACCGTCCCGGCGAAAGCCGGGACCCATTTTTCCGCCGCTCAGCACTTTCAAGTAGAGACAAGGTTTTACTAGTCGCCGCTGGCCCGCGCGGTGGAGGAATGGACCCCGGCTTTCGCCGGGGTGACGAGAAAAAGTGCGGTAATGGGAATTCTTGCCAAGTCTCTGCGCTATTCCGCCCACGCTTCACGCTCATCGGGAACGGTTGCAGGGCGGAAAAGCCTTCAGCCCCGGCGAAGGCCGGGGGCAGCGCATTCCGCCGCTTTTCTCACTCAAACAGGCTCCAAGAGTTAGCGGTGGATGGCGCGTTCTGCGAGCGCCGTTATCAGCACAAATATGAAACTGTCGAGGCCAAACAGGATCAGCAGTTCGTCGGGCTTTAGCGCGCCGGTTACGGCGTTGGCGATGCCATAGGCGAGCAGGCTGAGCAGCG
>DATFCQ010000227.1:0-12310 GCA_035252905.1 Allostellaceae bacterium
AATCGACGGTGCGCCCCTGCCCGTCGGTCAGCCGCCCGTCGTCGAGCACCTGCAACAGCACATTGAAGACGTCGGGATGCGCTTTTTCGACCTCGTCAAACAGGATCACCTGATAGGGCCGGCGCCGCACCGCCTCGGTCAACGAGCCGCCTTCCTCATAGCCGACATAGCCGGGAGGCGCCCCGATCAAGCGCGCGACCGAGTGCTTCTCCATGTATTCCGACATGTCGATGCGGATCATCGCGCTCTCGTCGTCGAACAGGAACTCGGCCAAGGCGCGCGTCAGCTCGGTCTTGCCGACGCCGGTCGGTCCCAAAAACAGGAACGAGCCGATCGGCCGGTTCGGGTCCTGCAACCCGGCGCGGGCGCGGCGGATCGCATTCGACACGGCGACGATCGCCTCGTCCTGGCCGATCACGCGGCGGCGCAGGTTCTCCTCCATGTGCAACAGTTTGCCGCGCTCGCCTTCGAGCATCTTCTCGACCGGCACCCCGGTCCAGCGCGACACGACGGCAGCGATGTGCTGCTCGGTCACCGCCTCTTCGAGCATGCGCGCATTCCCGGCCGCCTCGGCCTCGTTGAGCTTGCGCTCGAGTTCGGGGATCACGCCGTAGGTCAATTCGCCGGCCCGGCTCCAATCGCCGCGGCGCTGCACCTGTTCGAGTTCGGCGCGGGCCTGGTCGAGCTGCTCCTTCAATTGTTGCGCACCGGCGAGCTTTTCCTTCTCGGCCTGCCACTGCGCGGTCAATTCGGCCGAGCGCTGCTCCAGCTCTTCGAGTTCCTTGACGAGCTTGTCGAGGCGCTCGCGCGAGGCCGGGTCGTTCTCCTTTTTCAGCGCTTCCCGCTCGATCTTGAGCTGGATGATGCGGCGGTCGAGTTCGTCCACGGCCTCCGGCTTCGAATCGACCTCCATGCGCAGCCGGGCCGCGGCCTCGTCCATCAGATCGATCGCCTTGTCCGGCAGGAAGCGGTCGGTGATGTAGCGGTTTGACAGGGTCGCGGCGGCGACGATCGCGGCATCGGTGATGCGCACGCCGTGGTGCAGTTCGTATTTCTCCTTGATGCCGCGCAGGATCGAGATCGTGTCTTCGACCGACGGCTCGGAGACAAAGACCGGCTGGAAGCGCCGCGCCAGGGCCGCATCCTTTTCGATGTTCTTGCGGTACTCGTCGAGCGTGGTGGCGCCGACGCAATGCAATTCGCCGCGCGCCAGAGCCGGCTTCAACATGTTCGAGGCGTCCATTGCCCCTTCGGCCTTGCCGGCGCCGACGAGCGTGTGCAATTCGTCGATGAAGAGGATGATCTCGCCGGAAGCCGCGGTGATCTCGGCGAGGACGGCCTTCAGGCGCTCCTCGAATTCCCCGCGATATTTGGAGCCGGCGACCATCGCCCCGAGGTCGAGCGCGAGGAGGCGCTTGTCCTTGAGGCTCTCGGGCACGTCGCCGTTGACGATCCGCAGCGCCAGACCCTCGACGATCGCGGTCTTGCCGACCCCGGGCTCGCCGATCAATACCGGGTTGTTCTTGGTCCGGCGCGACAGGACCTGGATCGTGCGGCGGATCTCGTCGTCGCGGCCGATCACCGGGTCGAGCTTGCCTTCGCGCGCGGCCGCAGTCAGGTCGCGGGCATAGCGCTTCAAGGCGTCATAGCCCTCTTCGGCCGACGGGCTGTCGGCCGTGCGGCCCTTGCGGATGCTCTCGATCGCGGCGTTGAGCCCCTGCGGGGTCACGCCGGCCTGGGCCAGTGCCTTCCCGGAAGCGGTTTCCTTGGCCATCGCCAAGGCCAACAGCAGGCGCTCGACCGTGACAAAGCTGTCGCCCGCCTTCTCGGCGATGCGCTCGGCCCGCTCGAAGATGCGCGCGATCTCCGGGGTCAGATAAAGCTGCCCGGCGCCGGAGCCCTCGACCCGCGGGATCTTGGCGAGTTCGGCATCGACCGCGGCGAGGACCCGCTGCGGGTCGCCGCCCGCGGCGCGGATCAGGTTGGCGGCCAGGCCCTCCTTGTCCTCGATCAGCACCTTTAACAGATGTTCGGGGGTGAGCCGCTGATGGCCGCTCCTAAGCGCCAAGCCTTGGGCTGATTGGACAAAGCCTTTCGACCGCTCGGTGTATTTTTCAAATTCCATGGGGTGCGCTCCGCTGAACCGGCCGCGGCGGCCCCGCTCGCGGCAGCCCCGCAGCCCTTCATGGGGCTATATGGTGTGGTTTCCCGGCCGGACAACCCAACCCCTGCGCAAACAATAGGCGGTCCATAATCATTCCGGACAGGGCGGAACGGCGGCCTCGGCCGGCGTTTACGACGTGCTGGGGTGAGGAGGAGGTGGACCGTGGCGGCGATCGGCAAATCCGGGATCAGGGAAGGACTGCCCTATCCGCGCGGTGCGAGCTGGGACGGCAAGGGGACAAATTTCGCCCTGTTCTCGGCCAATGCAACAAAGGTGGAAGTATGTCTGTTCGACGGCATCGGGGAGCGGGAAGTTGCGCGCGTCGAATTGCCGGAATACACCGACCAGATCTTTCACGGTTACCTGCCCGATGTCGGGCCCGGCACCTTCTACGGCTACCGCGTACACGGCCCCTACGCCCCCGAGGAGGGCCATCGCTTCAACCCGAACAAGTTGCTGCTCGATCCCTACGGGCGCGCCCACGCCGGCGAACTGAAATGGGATCCGGCGGTGTTTGGCTATCAGGTCGAAACGGCGGACGATCTGACCTTCGACGAGCGCGACAGCGGGCCGTTCATGCCGAAATGCGTCGTGGTGGACCCGAATTTCGACTGGAAGGGCGAGCCCGGCCGCAAAGCGGTCCCGTGGGATCTGACCATCCTTTACGAACTGCACGTCAAAGGCTTCACCAGGCGCCACCCGGACATCGACGAGCGGCTGCGCGGCACCTATGCCGGGCTCGGGGCGAAGGCGGCGATCGCGCATATTCGCTCCCTCGGCGTGACCTCGGTCGAGCTGTTGCCGATCCATACCTTCATCAACGACAGCCACCTGCTCGAAAAGGGGCTGACCAATTACTGGGGCTATAACACGATCGGCTTTTTCGCCCCCGATCCGCGCTATGCCGCCGACGTCGCCAATTCTCTGCGCGAGTTCAAGGAGATGGTGGCCCGTTTTCACGACGCCGGGATCGAGGTCATCCTCGACGTCGTCTACAATCATACCGCCGAAGGCAACGAGCGCGGTCCCACCCTCTCGTTCAAGGGCATCGACAACGCCAATTACTACCGGCTGCTGCCCGATCAGAAGCGCTATTACATCAACGACACCGGCACCGGGAACACGCTCAATCTGAGCCATCCCCGCGTGATCCAGATGGTCACCGATTCCTTGCGCTATTGGGTGGAGGAGATGCATGTCGACGGGTTCCGCTTCGACCTCGGCACCATCCTCGCGCGGGAACCCAACGGTTTCGACAATCAGAGCGGTTTTCTGAAGGCGTGCAGCCAGGATCCGCTGTTGGGCACCGTCAAACTGATCGCCGAACCGTGGGATTGCGGCCCGGGCGGTTATCAGGTCGGCGGCTTTCCGCCGGGCTGGGCGGAATGGAACGACAAATTCCGCGACACCGTGCGCGATTTCTGGCGGGGCGAGGCGCCCGCCGCCGCCCTGACGCCGCGGCTGTGCGCCTCGGGCGATCTGTTCAACCATCAGGGCCGCCGGCCCTGGGCCTGCGTCAACTTTGTCACTGCCCATGACGGCTTCACGTTGAACGACGTCGCGACCTATGACGAAAAGCACAACGAGGCGAACCAGGAGGACAATCAGGACGGCAATTCCGACAACCGATCGTGGAATTGCGGCGCCGAGGGGCCGACGGACGACCCCGAGATCCTGACATTGCGCGAGCGGCAGATCCGCAACATGCTCGCCACTTTGTTATTGTCCCAGGGCACGCCGATGCTGCTCGCCGGCGACGAGTTCGGCCGCACCCAGGGGGGCAACAACAACGCCTATTGCCAGGACAACGAGATCAGCTGGCTCGATTGGAACCTCCCGGAGCGGGGGCAACATCTGATCCGCTTTGTCCGGACATTGACGGAACTGCGCCGCAAATACCCGATCCTGCGCCGCAATCGCTTCCTGACCGGCGAGTACAACGAGGCGCTCGGGGTCAAGGACGTCACCTGGATCAACGCCAACGGCGCGGAGATGCAGGACGGAGACTGGGGCGACGAGACGATGCGCTGCTTCGGCATGCTGATGGACGGTCGCGCCCAGGCCACCGGGATCCGGCAGCGCGGCCAGGATGCGACCCTACTGCTGGTCGCCAATGCCCATTACGAGCCGGTGCAGTTCACGCTCCCCGAATGCGCCGGCGGCAGTCGGTGGTCGCTGCTGATCGATACAAACATCCCCGAGAGCGAGAGCGGCAGCTTCAATACCGGCGACGCCTATCAGGTCACTGCCCGCTCCCTGTTGCTGTTCGGGCTGGAGGCGGACCCTGCCTGAGTGATCCCCATGGCGGCAAAGTCGGCGGAAAAGCAGGGCGCATTCCGCCGCTTTCCTGGAGACGACGAAATGATAAGTCGGAATGCCGGCGCACGGGAGAGTATCGCGCGCGCCTACCGCATGTCCCGCGGCGCCGAGTTGCAGGAGGGGGGCGGCGTCCGCTTTCGGCTCTGGGCGCCGGCCTGCGGCCATGTCGGGCTTGTCATTGCAGGCGAGCGGGAAACGCTGCCGATGACGCCCCTTGCGGAAGGCTGGCATGAATTGGTCACCGATCGCGCGCGCGCTGGCATGCGCTATCGCTTCGCATTGCCGGACGGGCTGCTTGTGCCCGACCCGGCCTCGCGCTTCCAGCCCGAGGACGTGCACGGCCCGAGCGAGGTCATCGATCCCTGCGCCTATCCCTGGCGCGACCGGGCCTGGACCGGCCGCCCCTGGGAGGAAGCGGTGGTCTATGAAATGCACATCGGCGCCTTCACGCCCGAGGGGACCTTTCGCGCCGCTACGGCCAAGCTCGACCACCTCGCCGATCTCGGCGTGACCGCGCTCGAGATCATGCCGATCGCCGATTTCCCGGGCCGCCGCAACTGGGGCTATGACGGCGCCCTGCTTTACGCGCCGGATTCCTCCTATGGCCGGCCGGAGGATCTGAAGGCGCTGGTCGAGGCGGCGCATCAGCGCGGGCTGATGGTATTGCTCGACGTTGTCTACAATCATTTCGGACCGGACGGCAATTACCTGCCGGTCTATGCCCCGCAATTCTTCACCGATCGGCACAAGACCCCGTGGGGCGCGGCGATCAATTACGACGGCGCGGCGAGCGCCGCGGTGCGCGCCTTTGTCATCGACAATGCGCTCTATTGGATCGAGGAGTTCCACCTCGACGGATTGCGGCTCGACGCCGTCCATGCGATCATTGACGACAGCCGCAAGCACATCTTGAGCGAACTCGCCGAACGGGTCCGTGCCGCCGCCGGCGATCGCCCGGTGCATCTGATCCTGGAAAACGAAAAGAACGAGGCGAGCCGGCTTGTGCGCGGCGCCGACGGCAGGCCGCGCCACTACACCGCGCAATGGAACGACGACGTGCACCATGTCCTGCATGTCGCCGCGACCGGGGAAGACAAGGGCTATTACGCCGAGTATCGGGGCGACACGCGGAAATTGGCGCGCGCATTGGCCGAGGGTTTCGCCTTTCAGGGGGAGATGATGCATTACCGCGGCAGCCCGCGCGGCGAGCCGAGCGCCGGGCTGCCGCCGTCGGCTTTTGTCGCGTTCCTCCAGAACCACGACCAGATCGGCAACCGCGCCTTTGGCGAGCGCATCGGGGCGCTCGCCCCGGCGGCGGCGGTGCGCGCGCTCGCTGCGGTCGTCCTGCTGCTGCCGCAGGTGCCGATGCTGTTCATGGGCGAAGAGTGGGGGGCGGCGCAGCCGTTTCCGTTCTTTTGCGATTTCACCGGCGAATTGGCCGAGGCGGTGCGCCGGGGGCGACGCGAGGAATTCGCACGGTTCCCGGAATTTCGCGACGAGGCGATGCGCCAACGCATCCCCGACCCGCAGGCGGAGAGCACCTTTGCTTCGGCCAAGCTCGACTGGGGCGATCTCGCCGAGCCGGAGCATCGTGCCTGGCACGACCATCACCGGCGCCTGTTGGCAGTCAGGCGGGACGAGATCGTCCCGCTCCTTCGCGGCATTCCCGGGCATGCCGGCCGTTACGAGGTATTGGGGGAAGGCGCCGTCATCGTGCGCTGGCGCTTCGGGGCGGGCGGAGAGCTGGTCCTCGCCGCCAATCTCTGCGCCGGACCGGCCGCCGGTTTCCCCGCCACCTCGGGCCGGGTCCTCTGGCGGGAAGGCCGGCCCGGCGAGGACGGCACGTTCGGCCCCTGGTCGGTGCGATGGTCGATCGCGGCGGGAGAGGAGAGCGCCGGATGACCGCCCTCGACGATCTGGCGGACCGCTGCGGGATCGAGGAGTCGTTCCGCGACGCGCGCGGCGCAGTCCGGCATACCAGTCCGGAGACCCGGCGGGCGCTGCTCGCCGCGATGGGCATCGAGGCCGAAGACGAGGCGGCGGCGCAGCGGGCATTGGCGGATCTCGACCGGGCGGAATGGGGCAGACCCCTGCCCCCCGTCTGCGTGCTCTACCGCGGAGACGGACCGCTCGCCGTCGCCGTAACGATGCCGGCCGGATGCGACGCGCTCCGCTGGCGCCTCGCCTTCGAGGAGGGCGGCGAGCGGAGCGGAGAGGCGCGGTTCGCCCGGCTCGAATTGCAGGAGCGGCGCCGGCTCGACGGCACGGAGCGCGAACGCCGGCTGCTGCCCCTCGGGGACGGCCTTCCCCTCGGCTATCACCGCCTGACGATCGAACCGGGCGACGGCGAGACGATTGTGATCGTCACGCCGGGGACGTGCTGGCTGCCCCCGGCGATCGCCGAAGGACGCCGGCTGTGGGGCGTCGCCGCCCAGCTCTACCTGCTGCGCTCGGCCGGCAATTGGGGCATCGGCGATTACGGCGACCTGCGGCTTCTCGTCGAGATGCTCGCCGCGCGCGGAGCCGACGTGGTCGGCCTCAACCCGCTGCACGCAATGTTTCTCGACGACCCGGAACACGCCAGCCCCTATTCCCCGGCCAGCCGCCTGTTGCTCAACATCCTCAACATCGACATCGCGGCGCTTCCCGAATTGGCACATTGTCCCGAGGCGCAGGCGCTGATCGCGTCAGAGCCGTTCCGGCGCCGCCTGGAACAATGCCGCGCCGCATCCCTGGTGGAGTATTCGGAGGTCGCGGCGCTGAAAGAGCAAGCGCTGCAACTGCTCTTTGCCTGCAGCCGGTCCGGCCCGGGCTCCGCGCGATGGCAGGCATTCGAGGCGTTCCGGCGGGAACAGGGGTCCGTGCTGGAGCGCGGCTCTTTGTTCCAGGCCCTGCGCCAGCACTTTGCCGCGCAGGATCCGGGCCATGCCGACTGGCATAATTGGCCCCCCGCCTATCGCGACCCGGCCTCCGACGCGGTTTCCCGCTTTGCCCGGAAGCAGGCGGAACGCGTCACCTTCTATGCCTGGCTGCAATTCCTCGCCGACGAGCAGCTTGCCGCCGCGGCGGATGCGGCGCAGGGCATGGCGGTCGGCCTCTACCGCGACCTCGCGGTGGGGGCGGACAGAGGCGGCGCGGAGACCTGGAGCAACCAGACTGCCGTAGTCGCGGAGGCGCAGGTCGGCGCACCGCCCGACATCTACAACCCGGCCGGCCAGGACTGGGATCTGCCGCCCTTCAACCCGCACGCCTTGCGACAGGAGGCCTATCGCAGCTTTATCGATCTGATCCGCGCCAATATGCGCCACGCCGGCGGGCTGCGGATCGACCACGCGATGGCGCTGCAGCATTTGTACTGGATCCCCAAGGGCCGGTCTCCCGGCGAGGGGGCCTATGTGCGCTACCCGCTCGACGATCTCGTCGGCATCCTGGCGCTGGAAAGCCGGCGTCACCATTGCCTCGTCGTCGGCGAGGATCTCGGCACCGTCCCGCAGGGCTTTCGCGAGCGGATGGCGGCGGCGAACATTCTTTCCTACCGCGTGCTGTTTTTCGAGAAGGACGAGCACGGTTTTCTGCCGCCCGAGCGCTATCCCGAACGGGCTCTGGCGGTGGCCGGCAGCCACGATCTGCCGACCCTGCGCGGCTGGTGGCGCGCCAGCGACATCGGTCTGAAGGAAGAGCTCAACCTGTTCCCCACACCCGAGGAAGCCGGGCGGGCGCGGACCGAGCGGGAGCGCGACCGGACGCAACTGGTCGAAGCCTTTCGCCGGGCCGGGGTGATCGCCGGCGACGCGCAGATCGGGGTGGCGGAGATGATGCGGGCGGCGCACCTGTATCTGGCGCGCAGCAAGGCCGCACTGGCGATGGCGCAGATCGACGACATGACCGAGGAGGCGGATCCGGTCAATGTGCCGGCGACCTCGGACGAGCATCCGAACTGGCGCCGTCGGCTGTCGCTGACCCTCGAAGAATTGTCCGATCATCCGCGGCTGGAGGCAGTCGTCGGGATCTTTGCCGCCGAGCGCGGCAGCCGGGGCGCGGCAGAGTCAAGGATCGAGACCCCGCGCGCCACCTATCGCCTGCAGTTTCACAAGGATTTCGGCTTTGCCGCCGCCGCCCGGCTCGCCCCCTATCTCGCACGCCTCGGCGTCAGCCATGTCTATGCCTCGCCCTATCTGAAGGCGCGGCCGGGCAGCACGCACGGCTACGACATCATCGACCACGATGCGCTGAACCCCGAGCTGGGAGACGCCGAGTCCTTCGCCCTGATGTGCGCCGCCTTCCGCGAGAACGGGCTCGGGCAGATCCTCGATTTCGTGCCGAACCACATGGGCGTCGGCGGCGCTGACAACCCGCTGTGGCTCGACGTCCTCGAATGGGGGCCGGATTCGGCGCATGCGGGCTGGTTCGACATCGACTGGGACCCGGATCAACGCTATCTGCACGACAAGCTGCTCGTGCCGTTTCTCGGCGACCAGTACGGGGTCGTGTTGGAACAGGGGCAGCTCGTCCTCAAATTCGATGCCGAGGACGGCAGCTTTGCCGTCTGGGCCTATGATTCGCACAAACTGCCGATCTGTCCGCTCGATTACGGCCGGATCCTGGGCGACGCGCATCCCGAATTGGAGCGGCTCGGCGACGCCTTTTCCGGCCTGCCGGAATGGCGGCCGCAGGTGCCGCGCCGCGCCCGCGAATTGAAGGCCGAGCTGGCCGGTCTCGCGCGCGCAAAGGGCGCGGTGCGCGCGGCGGTCGACGCCGCCCTCGCCCGTTTCAACGGCGAGCCCGGGCGGCCGGAGACCTGGCGCAGCCTGGACGCATTGATCCAGCGGCAGCACTGGCGGGCCGCGCATTTCCGCGTCGCCGCCGACGACATCAATTACCGCCGGTTCTTCAACATCAACGACCTCGCCGGCATCCGCATGGAATTGCCGGAAGTATTCGACCACGCGCACCGGCTGGTGTTCCGGCTATTGCGCGACGGCACGCTCGACGGTCTGCGCATCGACCATATCGACGGGCTCCTCGACCCCAAGGGCTATCTCGAGCGCCTCTGCGCCAAGGCGTTTGACGGCGCCGCGCCGCAGCCCTTCTACCTGGCGGTCGAGAAGATCCTCGCCCCGCACGAGACGCTGCGCGAGGACTGGCCGGTCGCCGGCACGACCGGATACGAATTCGTCAATCTCGTGCTCGGCCTCTTGATCGACCCGGCGGGAGAGGAGGGCTTCACCCGCTTCTACGCCGAGTTCACCGGCGCACCCGCCGACTTCGCGCGGATCGTGCGCGACTGCAAGATCCGCATCATGGAGAACGAGATGGCGAGCGAGCTCAACGGGCTTGCCCGCGACATGGCGCGGGTGGCAAGGCAGAACCCGCGCACCGCCGACTTCACGCGCAACATCCTGCACCGCGCCTTGAAGGAGGTTGTCGCCTCTTTCCCGGTGTACCGCACCTATATCGACGCGAGCGGCGCGCCGACCGCGGAGGACCGCCGCGACCTCGATTGGGCGCTGGCGCAGGCGCGGCGCAACGAGACGGATGTCGATCCCAGCGTCTTCGACTTCCTGTACAAGCTCCTGTCCGGCGATCTGGTGGCGGAGCCGCGCAGCGGGTTCAGCCGCCAGGCCGTGCTGCGCTGCGCGATGAAGGTGCAGCAATACAGCGGTCCGGTCATGGCCAAGGGGCTCGAGGACACCGCCTTTTACCGTTACAACCGCTTTGTCGCATTGAACGAGGTGGGCGGGCACCCCGACCAGTTCGGCACCTCGCTCGCCGCGTTTCACCGCAGCAACGCGCAGCGCGCCCGGCGCTGGCCGCACGCCATGCTCGGCACCGCCACGCACGACACCAAACGCGGCGAGGACACGCGCGCACGCCTCGCGGTTCTCTCGGAATTCCCCGAGGAATGGGCTCGGGGGGTGCAGACCTGGAGCCGCATCCTGCGCGCCCGCGCCGGGGATGTGGAGGGTACGGCGCCGCCGGACCGCAACGACGAGTACCTGTTCTTTCAGCTCCTCGTCGGCACCTGGCCGGTCGAACTGCTCGGCGCCGCGCCCCCGGATGCCGAGGCGCTGAAGGCCTATGCCGAGCGCCTCAAACCCGCTCTGGTCAAGTCGCTGCGCGAGGCCAAAGTGCACTCCACCTGGGCCGCGCCGAACGCGGCCTATGAGGACGCGGTGCTGGGCTTTGCCGACCTCGCCCTCGACCCCGCCCGCGCCGGCAATTTCCTGAACGCGTTCCTGCCTTTTGTCGAGCGGCTGGCCTGGCTCGGCGCACAGAACAGCCTGGTGCAGACCGTCCTCAAATTGACCCTGCCCGGCCTGCCCGACCTCTATCAGGGCGCCGAATTGTGGGATCTGAGCCTGGTCGACCCGGACAACCGCCGGCCGGTGGATTATGCGCTGCGGACGCGGCTGCTGGACGAGGTGGAAACGGCGCTGGCCGCGGACAGGGGCAGGGCGATGGCGCGCTTTATGCGGGAATGGCAGGACGGCCGCTTCAAGCTTGCTGCCCTCCTCACCCTCCTCGAGTTCCGTCGGCGGGAGCCGGCGCTGTTTGCCGAAGGCGGGTACGAGCCGCTCGCCGCCGAGGATGACGCAATCTGCGCCTTTCTGCGACAGCAGGGCGAGACAAGGATAGTAGTCGCCGTCGCGCGCTTCCCCGGGCGTCGGGATCTGCAGCCTTTCGGCCCCGACGCGATGCTGCCGCTGCCGCCTTCGGTGGAGGGCGTCCGCTGGCGCGACCTGTTGACCGGGCCAGAGGTCCCGGTCGGCGGAGGCGGGCTTGCCGCCGCTACGCTGTTTGCGGATCTGCCTGCCGCCGTTCTGGTGCCGGCGTCGTCATCCGCCGGATAAGGCATTGGCGGAATGCGCAGCGAAGCGCATTCCGCCGTTTTGGTCTCTCAGAACGGGAGCGGCTGGTCGTCGCCCGGCGCGGGTTGCGGTCCCGGAGGCATCGTTCCGTCCTCGGCTTCCTGCCGCTCGTCCCCCGGCCCGCCGGCTTCGAGATCGGCCGGCGTCATCGGGCGCGGCGGCGCGTGCGGATTGCCGTCGCCGTAGGAATTCATGATGCGAAAATAATGCTCGGCGTGCTGGTACAGGTTTTCCGCCGCGATCCGATCGCCGCCGGTCGCAGCCTCGCGCGCGAGCGCGACATAGCGCTCGAAAATCTGATAGGCGTTTCCGCGGATTTTGACGCTGGGGCCGTTGCTTTCAAAGGTTTGCGCGCGGTTCGGCATTCGTCCCCGGTGGTGGTGGGGATTGTTTCCATTGTTGCGGCCGCGCGGTCGCTTGTTTGGTCCTGGTCTCATCATACCTGTCTAGCCGCGGTAGGATTTCGGATCTGATCGCGCTGAACATCGTCGGACCTTGTCCGGCGGGGGCGGTCCCGAACGGGCGGTCACGCGCATCCGGCAAATTTGCGCTGCTTTCTTCCCGCAGCGCCAGGCTCCCCGAGGCGCCACCCTAGTCGGGACGGCCGCCCTTTCCAACAATTTTTTACGGGCCGGCGCCGCCGCCGGGGTCGCGCCGCGCCACGAGAACGCGCTCGATGCCGGCAAAATCGCGCACCGGAGGTTCGATCGCGAGGCCATGCGCGGCCAGGATCGCAGCGACGGCCGGAGCCTGTCCGAACCCGATCTCGCAGGCGAAAAGGCCGGCCGGCGCGAGCAATGCCGGCACGTCGGCGGCGAGCGCACGATAGGCGGCCACTCCGTCCGCGCCGCCGTCGAGCGCCCGCCGCGGATCGTGGAGGGCGACCGCGCGCGGCAGATCGGCAAGGGCGGCGGTCGCAATATAGGGCGGATTGGCGACGATCGCGTCAAAGCGCCCC
>DATFCQ010000228.1:0-6107 GCA_035252905.1 Allostellaceae bacterium
CAGCAATCGGGAGAGATTGTGATGTTGCTCGCCGCGGCGGCGCGATGAGGAGCGGCGCCCCAGAGGAGGCGACGACCCGCTTCTGGTGGGTGCGCCACGCTCCGGTCCCGCATGGCGGCCGCATCTACGGGCAGAGCGATCTGTCCTGTGACTGCTCGGAAAAAGCGGTCTTTGCCGGCCTTGCCGGGCAATTGCCGCACGGCGCAGCGTGGGTGACCAGCACCCTGCGGCGCACCCACGAGACCGCGGCGGCGATCGTCCGCGCCGGCTGTCCCGGACCTCTGCCGATCCCCGGCCCCGAGGCAGAGGCGATTGCCGATCTCGCCGAGCAGAATTTCGGCGCCTGGCAGGGCCTCACTTATGAGGAATTGCGCCACTCCCGTGCCGGCGACTTCCACCGCTTCTGGCACGCGCCGGCGCATGTCGTGGCGCCCGGCGGGGAGAGCTTTGTCGCGATGATCGCGCGCGTCTCGGAGGCGATCCGTCGTCTGCTTGTCACGCATTCCGGCCGCGACGTCATTGCCGTCGCCCATGGCGGGACGATCCGCGCCGCCCTGGCGCTGGCCCTCGGGCTCGAACCGGAAGCGGCGCTCGCCTTTACGATCGAGAACTGCTCCCTGACCCGCATCGACCATATCGACGGGCCGGGTCAGGGCCACGGCTGGCGGGTGGTCACGGTCAACCGCCCGCCGCGCTGAAATCCCGGGCTGGGCCCGAGGTCGAGACCGATCGGCCGATGGCAGCGAGCCACGAGGTCATCCTCGTCGCCGGCGTGCTGTGCCTGCTCGCCGCCTTTGCCGGGCTCATTTCGGCGCGTATCGGCACGCCTCTGCTGTTGGGCTTCATCGGGGTCGGGATGCTGGCCGGAGAGGACGGGCCGGGGGGCATCCAGTTCGACAATTTCCAGACCGCCTATCTGGTCGGCAGCCTCGCCCTGGCGATCATCCTGTTCGAGGGCGGCCTCAGCACCGAGCGCGCGATGATCCGCCGGGCCTTGTGGCCGGCGCTCGCCCTGGCCACGGCGGGGGTCGCGATCAGCGCCGTCGTGGTCGGTGCCGCCGTCGTGCTGATGTTCCAGGTGCGCTGGCCCGACGCCTTGCTGCTCGGGGCGGTCACGGCGCCGACCGACGCGGCGGCCGTGTCCGTCCTCCTGCGCCTGTCCCGCGCCGCGGTCCCCGCCCGCGTCGCAGCGGCGCTCGAAATCGAATCGGGGCTCAACGATCCGATGAGCGTGTTCCTGACCGTGAGCCTGGTCGAGGCGTTGACGACGTCCGAGGGCATCGGTCTCGGCCATGCCGCGTTGCTGTTTCTGTTGGAAATGGGCGGCGGGGCGGCGATCGGGCTGGTCGGCGGCTACGTCCTGTTGTGGCTGTTCCGCCATCTGCACGCCGCGCGATCGGTGTTCCCGGTCTTCGCGGTCGGAGGGGCTCTGACGATCTTCGGCGGCGCGCAGGTCGTCGGCGCCAGCGGCTTTCTCGCCGCCTATCTCGCCGGAGTGATCATCGGCATCTACGACCATCCGGCCGGCCAGCCGGTCACCCGCTTTTTCGAGACGCTCGGCTGGCTGGCGCAGATCACCTTGTTCCTGATGCTGGGCCTGCTGATCACGCCTCATGAATTGCCGCCTTACCTGCTGCGCGCCGTCGCGGTCTCGGCGGTCCTGATCGTGCTCGCTCGTCCCGCCGGGGTCATGACCTGCCTATTGCCGCTGCGCTGGACGGTGAGAGAGGCTGCCTTTGTCGCCTGGTCAGGGCTGCGCGGCGCGGTTCCGATCTATCTCACCATCATTCCGCTGCTCACCGGCGTCGCGACCGGGGAGACGCTGTTCAAGATCGTGTTCGTGGTCGTGATCGTCTCGGTCGCCGTCCAGGGATCGACGATGACGATCGCGGCGCGGCTGCTCGGGTTGAAGGCGGATGACGGCGCCGCGCCCGCGTGCTAGCGTCGGCCGCGCGATGCGACAGGGAAGTCCGGTGCGAAGCCGGCGCTGCCCCCGCAACTGTAAGCGGCGAGTCCGCGGCAACAGGCCACTGGCCCGGGCGAAAGCCCGGCCGGGAAGGCGCCGCGGGCGGCGACCCCGAGCCAGGAGACCTCCGCATCGCCCTGTCGGGACGAGTCCTCGGGCGGAGGAGGAGCCTTGTCATCATTGCGCGCGCCGTGCGCGCTTCCCGCGCTCACATTGGTCTTGGGCGGCGCCCGCTCGGGCAAGAGCCGCTATGCCGAGCGCCTCGTCGAGGAGGCCGCCGCCGCCGGGACCTATTGCGCGACGGCCGAGGCGGGCGATGCCGAAATGGCGGCGCGCATCGCCGCCCATCGCGCCCGCCGCGGCCCGCTCTGGCGGACGGTCGAAGCGCCGCTCGACCTCACCAGCACGATCGCCGCCGCAAGTCCGGAGCGTCCGCTGCTTGTCGACTGCCTGACCCTGTGGCTGTCCAACCTGTTGCTCGCCGGCCGGGCAGTCGAGAGCGAGACCGCTTCCCTGATTACGGCGCTGCGCGAAGCCGCGGGTCCGGTCGTTCTGGTCGCCAACGAAGTCGGCCTGGGGCTGGTGCCGGACACCCCGCTCGGCCGGCGCTTTCGCGACGAGGCCGGCCGGCTCAATCAGCGGGTGGCGGCGCTCGCTGAACGCGTCGTCTTTATTGCCGCCGGCCTGCCGCTGGTGCTGAAGGGGACATCATGATCCAAGCTGCGCTGTCCTGCGCGCCTCGCCCCTCACCCTCCCGCTACGCGGGTCCCTCCCTCTCCCCGCAATGCGGGGAGAGGGCCGGGGTGAGGGGCGCCGGCCGGGTCTCACGGCTCCCCGGGTTGAACTGACATGCGCCGCATCCCGGCCACAATCGTCACCGGCTTTCTCGGCGCCGGAAAGACCAGCCTCGTCCGCCATCTGTTGGCGCATGCCGGCGGCCGGCGGCTTGCCGTCATCGTCAACGAGTTCGGCGAACTCGGCGTCGACCGCGAGTTATTGCTCGATTGCGGCGCGGAGAATTGCCCGGCGGAGGACATCGTCGAACTCGCCAATGGGTGCCTGTGCTGCACCGTCGCCGAGGATTTCCTGCCGACCCTGCAATTTCTGCTCGACCGGCCGGCCCCGCCCGAGCACATCCTGATCGAGACGTCGGGCCTCGCCTTGCCGAAGCCGCTCGTGCAGGCCTTTCTATGGCCGGAGATCCGCACCCGCACGACCGTCGACGGGGTGGTGACCGTGATCGACGCCGCCGCCATCGCCGCCGGCCGTTTCGCCGACGATCCCGCGGCGATCGCCCGGCAGCGCGCCGCCGACCCGGCGCTCACCCATGACAACCCGCTCGCCGAGGTGTTCGCCGATCAGCTCGCCTGCGCCGATCTCGTCGTTCTGTCCAAGACCGATCTCGTCGATGCGGCGCTGTTGCCGGGGCTCGTCCGCGAGATCGCGGCCGCGCTGCGCCCCGGCGTCGAATGGGTCGAGGCCCGGCATGGCCGGTTGCCGCCGGCGGTGGCTCTCGGCCTCGCCGCCGCGGCGGAGGACGACCTCGCCGCGCGGCCGAGCCTGCATGACGGGGAGGGCGGCCACGACCACGACGATTTCGAGAGCCTTGTCGTAACCCGCGCGGCGGTGACCGACGGCGAGGGCTTCCTCGCCCGCCTGCGCGCCTTGCTGCGGGTCGAAGGCGTATTGCGCGTCAAGGGCTTTATCGCTCTCGCGGGGCGCGAGCGCCGGCAGCTCGTCCAGGCCGTCGGCGACCGCCTGCAGTGCCATTTCGACCGGCCCTGGCATCCCGGCGAGGAGCGTCGTACGCGGCTCGTCGTGATCGGCAAGAAGGGGATCGACCGCGCGGCGATCGCCGCGATGCTGGACGGCGAGACCGGCTGATGCATCTGCTCGCCGCCACGCCGGGAACGATCGCCGACGGCTCGGCCGCGCTCGATCTCGCGCAGAGCCCGGGCGACGTCGTACTGCTGTCCGCGGCCGACACCGAATTGGTCTCGCTGGCGGCGGCGCAGGCGCGGCGGCGCGCCGCGGACGGGAGAGCGCCGAGCCTGCGGCTCGCCCCGATCCTGCGGCTCGGCCACAATCTGTCGGTCGATCTCTATATGGAGACGGTCGCGGCGGCGCGCCTCGTCGTCGCCCGATTATTGGGCGGCGCAGCCTATTGGCAGTACGGCGTCGAGCGCCTCGTCGAGACCTGCCGGGCGCGGGCGATCCCGCTGGCCTTGCTGCCGGGCGACGACAAGCCCGATGCCGAGCTTCAGCAGCTCTCGACCGTCGCGCCCGAGGTCTATGGCCGGCTGTGGCGCTATCTCGCCGAGGGCGGTCCCGCCAATGCCGACAATTTCCTGCGCTATGCCGGGTCGCTGATCGGCTACGACGCGGAATGGGCGGCGCCGGCGCCGCTGTTGCGCGCCGGGCTCTATTGGCCGGGTCGGAATGTGCCGAGCCTTGCCGACATCGCCGCGGAATGGCGCGGGGAGGGAAGCGTCGTCGCGATCCTGTTCTACCGCGCCTTGGTCCAGTCGGCCAACACGGCGCCGGTCGACGCTCTGATAGCGGCGCTCTCGGCACGGCGGCTGCGGCCGCTGCCGCTCTTTGTGCACAGTCTCAAGGACGGCGAGGCCGTGGCGCTCATCGGGGAACTCTTCGCCGCCGCACCGCCGGTGGCGATCCTCAACGCGACCGGTTTTGCGGTCGCGGCCGGAGGCGGCGCCGACCCGCTCGCGGCGGCCGATTGTCCGGTCCTGCAGATCGTCTTCTCCGGCGGCGACGAAGCCGATTGGCGCGCCGGCAATCGCGGTCTCGCGCCGCGCGATCTGGCGATGAGCGTGGTCCTGCCCGAGATCGACGGCCGCATCCTCGCGCGCGCGGTGTCGTTCAAGGCGCCGCTCGCCAAAGGTCCAGATGGGCGCGACGCCGAGACCGAATGCGAGCTTGTCGGCTACCGGCCGGTCGCCGACCGCGTCGGTTTTGTCGCCGATCTCGCGCGCAACTGGGCGCGGCTGCGGGAGAAGCCGGCGGGCCTACGCCGCATCGCCCTCGTGCTCGCCAACTACCCGAACCGCGACGGGCGCATCGGCAACGGCGTCGGCCTCGACACGCCGGAATCGGCGATTGCGGTCTTGCGGGCCTTGGAGACGGCCGGATACCGGGTCGGCGACCGGCCGCAAGACGGGGCGGAATTGATCGAGCGGCTGCTCGAAGGCCCGACCAATGCGCGGCCTGACGCCCCGGCCGAGGAGAGTTTGTCCTTCGCCACCTATTCGGCCCTGTTCGCGAGCCTGCCGGCGGCGGTGCAGCAGGCGGTCGCCGCGCGCTGGGGCATGGCCGAGCGCGACCCGTTCTTCCGGCCGGGACGGCTCGATTGCGGACGGTTTGCGATTCCTGGCTTCCGCACCGGCAACATCGCGGTCCTGGTGCAGCCGGCGCGCGGCTACGGCCGCGATCCGAAGGCGACCTATCACGACCCCGCTCTGGTCCCGCCGCCCGCCTATTTCGCCACCTATGCCTGGATCGCCGAGGAGTTCCGCGCCGATGCGGTCATCCATCTCGGCAAGCACGGCACGCTCGAATGGCTGCCCGGCAAGGCGCTGGCCCTGTCGGCCGAGTGCTTTCCCGAGGCGGTGCTGGCGCCGCTGCCGCATCTTTATCCGTTCATCGTCAACGATCCGGGCGAAGGCACGCAGGCAAAGAGGCGTGCGCAGGCGGTCATCGTCGATCATTTGACCCCGCCCCTGACCCGGGCCGGGGCCTACGGGCCGCTCGCCGAACTCGAACGCCTCGTCGACGAATATTACGAGGCCGCGCAGGGCGACCCGCGCCGCCTCAAGGTGCTCGCCGCTGCGATCCTTGAACAGGCCGGGGCTCTCGGGCTCGACCGCGATTGCGGCATCGCCGCCGGCGACGAGCCGGACGCGGCGCTCAGAAAGCTCGACGGCTTTCTCTGCGAGTTGAAAGAGTTGCAGATCCGCGACGGGCTGCATGTCTTCGGCGAGAGCCCCGTGGGCGCGCGGCTCGACGAATTGCTGCTCGCGCTGGCGCGGCCGACGCGCGGCGCCGCCCCTGAGGAGGCCTCATTGTTGCGCGCCCTGGCCGAGGATCTCGGCCTCGGGGCGGACCCGCTCGCCGCCGATCCGGC
>DATFCQ010000229.1:0-16495 GCA_035252905.1 Allostellaceae bacterium
CTGCGTCGAATAGGAGAGGCTGCGGCCGAGGAGGCCCGCGACCGCTCGAACAACCTCCTGCGGAAGCGGATCTCCGGGGCACCAGCCGTCGAGCTGGATCGTGTGCAGCGAGCGGAAATCAATCGGCGGTCTTTCTCCGTCCATTGACAGCGGGACCAGCGCCCGCCGCTCCGAAGCGGTCGTGGCCTCCGCCAAAACCCACTGACTGGCGATCGACCGTCGCGACCACAGCACAATCACGGCCGATGTGTGCGCCAATATCTCGGTAATGCGGCGTCGGTAGTCCTCGCCGGCCATCAGGTCGTGATCCCACCAAACCTCGATGGCGAGCTTGGCAAATTCGCCCGCAATCGCGGCCGCGATGGGGCGATCCGTATGCGTATAGGAGATGAAGAGGTCCATGGGCGGCCTCCGCAGCACATGAATGGTATTGTAGCGGGAACGGGCGGCCGCTTGTGTGGGTTGGTTCACAGTGTTGCCGATTTCGTCCTGCCGGCCATTCGCCATACTTCAACGTTGTCGGTCGGCGCAAATCATCGCGCGGTAAAATCGCGGCTTGTCGAGCCCCCATCTCGGGAAAACCGGTTCCGGGCGCTGTTCGCCGTTGCCCAACCCGGAAAAAAGGTGCGATTCTGGCCGCCCGGGCCGCCGAAAGTCCGGTGAACGGAGGGATAAGCCGATCCCGGTCACGGGACCGGGCACCACTGCCCATGCAAGGATCCGGGAGACACCGCGATGAAATTCGGCATCTTCTACGAACACCAACTGCCGCGCGCCGCGGGCGCCGATTGGGACGACGACGCCGAGCGGCGGCTCTACCAGGAAGCGCTCGAACAGGTGGAGCTCGCCGACCGGGTCGGCATCGACTACGTCTGGGAAGTCGAGCACCACTTTCTCGAAGAGTATTCGCATTCCTCGGCGCCCGAGGTGTTCCTCGCCGCCTGCTCGCAGCGCACCAGGCGCATCCGATTGGGCCACGGCATTACGCTGATGCCGCCGCGCTTCAACCATCCGGCCCGCGTCGCCGAGCGCATCGCGGCGCTCGATCTGGTCTCGAACGGCCGCGTCGAGTGGGGGACCGGCGAGTCGGCGACCGCGGTCGAGATGGGCGGCTTTCTGATCGACCCGGCCGACAAGGAAGCGATGTGGCGGGAAGGCGCCGAGCAGGCCGCCAACATGCTGGCGATGCGGCCCTATCCCGGCTTCGCGGGGCAGTGGTTTTCGATGCCGTGCCGCAACATCGTGCCGAAACCGGTGCAAAAGCCGCACCCGCCGATGTGGGTCGCCTGCTCGCGCCGCGAGACGATCCACCGCGCCGCCCGCGCCGGGATCGGCGCGCTCGCCTTCGCGTTTGTCGAACCCGAGCAGGCGGCGCAATGGGTTGCGGATTATTACGCGATCCTCAAATCCGAGGAATGCGTCCCGATCGGCCATACGGTCAATCCGAACATCGCCGTCGTCACCGGGATGTCGTGTCACCGGGACGAAGAGGAGGCGATCCGCCGCGGTCTCGACGGCTTCCGCTTCTTCGGCTACTCGCTCGGACACTACGCGCTGTTCGGCGAGCACCGGCCGGGCGTGACCAATCTGTGGGACCGGTTTTTGCAGGTCAAGGACCGGATGCCCGACAATGCGGGACGCGGCGGCATCGGGACGCCGGCGCAGCTGCGCGAGCATCTGCGCGGTTACGAGAAGGCCGGCATCGAGCAGGTCATCTTTGTCCAGCAGGCCGGTGCGACCCGTCACGAGCACATCTGCGAGTCGATCGCAACCTTTGCCGCCGAGGTCATGCCGGAATTCGCCGAGCGCGAGGCGACCTACGCCGAGCGGAAGCGTCGCGAGCTGGCGCCGGCGATCGAAGCGGCGCTCGCCCGCAAGCCGCGCCTGCCGCCGCTGACCGAGGAGGCCATTCCGGTCGTCGAGGCGCTTGGGCGGCAGGGGGCCTCTCCATTGCAAGGCACCTCGGACCGCGGCGGCGCGATCCCGATCGCAACCGCCGATCTGTTGGCCGAACGCCCCGGCCTGGCCGCGGCGGCGGCAGCCCACGCCGCTTATGAGGCCGAGCTGAAGGCGAATTCGAGGTAGCAAGGGGGCAGAGTCCGTCCGCCGACTTTGCGTCATGGCGCTTGCCAACCTGTCGGGCACTGCCTGCGCCGCAGGCGATCAGGTCTCCCGTTCTATCACGCTGCAGTTGAATGCGCCGACCGCAAGGTCCTGCCGCCGGCTCGCATCGAGGCTTGGACGGACGAACGCTGCGCGGTAGAGCTCCGGCCTTCCATCGTCACGCTCGACCGCGCCCAGCATCCGGACAGGCAAGCGGGACAGCGACGAGGCGACACAGCCCCTCGTGAACACCGGCACGTATCTCGCCGGCAGCTGTGCGGAGATCGGAAGGGACGGATCGGGCTTCTCCGGCAATCCCAGAAGCGCGGCAAAGCTGGGGCCGTAGAAGAGCAACGAGGAAGCCTCGGCTACCGAATTGACGGCGATGATGAACCGGTGCGTCCATTTCGGGCCGGTCATCGCCGAGGCCTCAAGCGTCATCAGGGCGAGCGCGTGCCCCAGCCGCCGCGTTTCCTCTTGCCAGTCGCTGATGAGCTGTTCGGATACGCGCCGCTCCCTCCCGGCCCCGGTGCTCACCGCTGCGCCATCCGCCGGTTCGGCGGCATCGGCGGCCGCAGCAGAGGAGGTGTCGTTCGGCATCGTCTGCTCCGGTAGATCCTAACCGGGCGCCACTTCGACGCGACAAACATGAAGAGAAGCTGAAGAATGCTTCGCATTCGGCCGCTTTTGCGGATTGCGCGGTTTCGGGGCCTTACAGGCCACTGCCGTCGCTCCCGGACGCCGTACGGCTCGCCGCAGCCCGGTGGCCGCTTGCCCTGCCGTGACGCCGGCGCGAAAACGGAGCACAATCAACAAACGGAGCACAATCAACAAAACGGAGGAAACCATGCCCCTGACCCAGGAACTCGGGCGGTTTGTCGCCGGCCTGACGTTTGAGCGCTTGCCGGCGGAGGCGGTCGAGACCGCCCGCACCGGCATCATCGATACCGTGGCGACGATGATCGCCGGCGCGCACGACCCTGCCCCGCAACTGCTGCGCCGGGGGCTGGCGCCGATGGCAGGCCCGGCCAGCCTCTATTTCTCGGGCGAGGGCGCGGCCGCGCCCGAGGCGGCGTGGATCAACGGCACCGCCGGGCACGCTCTCGACTACGACGACGTCGGCTGCCGCGGCCACATCTCGACCGTCCTGTTGCCGGCGATCCTCGCCGAGGCCGAAACGCTCGACGCCGGCGGCCGCGAGATGTTCGCCGCCTATGTCGCGGGCTACGAGACCTGGGCCGAGTTGGCTCGCCGCGACCCCGGCCATCACCACGTCAAGGGCTGGCACCCGACCGGCATCTTCGGCGCGATCGGCGCCGGCGCGGCGTGCGCCGCGCTGCGCCGCCTCTCGCTCGAGCAGGCGAGGATGGCGATCGCGCTGGCGGCATCGCAGGCGGGCGGCATCATGGCGAATTTCGGCACGATGACGAAGCCGTTCCACGCCGGGCGCGCGGCGCATGCCGGAATCGTTTCGGCGCGCCTTGCCGGCCTCGGCTTCACCGCCGCCGCCGATGCGCTGGAACACCCGCAGGGCTTCCTCTCTGCCGTCTCGCCGGAGGGCAGGGCGGATCGCGAGGGACCGGTGCCGCCTCTCGGAGAGGAGTGGCAGATCGTCAGGCAAGGGATCAGCATCAAGAAGTACCCGGCCTGTTACTGCACCCACCGCGCCCTCGACGGCATGCTGGACCTGCTTGCCAAACGCCCCTTGAAGCCGGCGGAGATCGCCCGGATCACCGCCGCGATCAGCCGGACCCACGCGGTGATCCTGCGCAACCACGCGCCTCAGACCGGGCTTGAAGCAAAGTTCAGCATGGAGTTCGCGATGGCCGCCGCGGTGATCGCACGGCGCGCCGGCCTTGGCGAATACACCGACGCCTTCGTGCGGCGCCCGGAGGTGCAGGAATTGATGCGGAAGGTCACGATTACCACCAACGAGAACTACGATCCCGACGTCAGCGGCGCCTCGGCGTGGGACCAGGTTACGGTCGAGCTTGTGAACGGCGAGCGCATCGAGAGCGACAAGGTGCGCCGCGCCCGCGGCCACGCCGAGCGGCCTCTCGCAGAGCACGAATTGTTCGACAAATTCCGCACCTGCCTCGACAGCGGCCACGCTCGCCTGTCCCCCGAACGCTTGTTCGACCGGTTGCGCCGGTTGGAACACGTCACCGCCCGCGAATTGACCGCAACCGGATGAGGTGGGCGCACAGGCGGAGCGGGATGCCGAGTCCGACTTAGACATTGCAGGGGAGAGAGGCATGGGCAAGCTCGAAGGGAAGGTCGCGCTGGTCACCGGGTCGGGGCGCAATATCGGCCGTGCGACCGTGCTGAAGCTGGCCGGCGAAGGCGCGCATGTCGTGGTCAACGCGCGCTCCAATCTGCAGGAGGCCGAGAGCGTCGCGCGCGAGGCCCGGGATCTCGGGGTCAAGGCGGTCCCGGTTCTCGCTGACCTCGGCAAAAAGGCCGAGGTCGAGGCGCTGGCCGCCCGGGCGCTGTCCGAGTTCGGCCAGGTCGACATCCTGATCAACAACGCCGCGATCCGGCCGCACAAGCCGTTCACGGAAACGACTGACGCGGATTGGGAGCTGATCCGAAGCGTGGTTCTTGACGGCCCGCTCCACCTGACGCGCGCGCTGATCGAGCCGATGATCGAGAACCGCTACGGGCGCATCCTGTTTTTCTGCGGCGACGGCTCGATTTCCGCCAGCGGCAGCGGCCGCACGCATTTGTCTGCGGCGAAGATGGGGCTGATCGGCATGGCGCGCGGGCTCGCTTCGGAATTCGCGCCCCATAACATCCGGGTTAATGTCGTTTCGCCGGGCAGCATCGATACGCGGCGCGACCACCCGGAGTGGTATCAGGGCCGCCTGCCGAACGCCGCCGGCGTCCCGCTCGGCCGGCAGGGCACCGTTGACGAGATCGCCGCGACCTGCCTGTTCCTGGTCAGCGAGGACGGCGGCTTCATCACCGGCCAGACACTCCACGTCAATGGCGGTGCGCACTATTACTGATTTGCAGTCTGACGGCGGCGCGCGCTCCGCCGCCGATCATGACGACGGAGGATGCCCGGGACGAGGCCATCGGCGATCGGCGTCATCCAGCGATTGATGTGCGCTGCTCGGCCGTGAAGTCGGCGGAATACGCTGCCCCGCGGGCTATCTTTCTGGCCCGGCCGCCATGGCTTGGCGAGAAAGTCCATACCGGAAGTTCGCCCGCGGGCTTCCGCCCTACGCTCCATGCGTGTCGGGAACGGTTTGTAGGGCGGAAAAGCGGAGCGCATTCCGCCACTTTCCCCTGCCCGCGCGGCAACGGCTGCACAAATAGAAAATGTTGAGAGGAGAAAGGAATGTTGGCAGGGGAGCAGGAGCAGAATGACTCAACGGATTGCAGAGGCGATTGTGAACGCCGCGGCGTTGCAGCCGCGCCATTGCCGCGCCGTAATCTCCTCGCGATCGGCGCCACCGCCGGTGCGCTTGCCGTCGTGGGGAGCACGCTCGCCGTGCCTTTGGCGGCCCGGGCGCAGACCATGAAGAGCCCAGCCGAGGCATTGCAGGCTCTGATGGACGGCAACCGGCGCTTCGTCGCGCGGAAACTCACCTTTTATCAAGAGGATCTCGCGATCTTGCAGCAGAACACGGCCGAGAAGCAGGAGCCCTTCGCTTCCGTATTGTCGTGCGCAGATTCGCGCGTGCCGGTAGAGCTGATCTTTGATCAGAGCATTGGCCATGTGTTTGTCAATCGCGTCGCCGGCAATATCGCCACGACCGAGATCATCGCCAGCATCGAGTATGGCGCCGCGGTGCTCGGGACCAGGGTGATCGTGGTGCTGGCCCACCGTAATTGCGGCGCGGTCAAGGCCACGATCGACGGCAAGGCCGTACCCGGGCAGATCAGCTCGCTCTATCGATACATCCGCCCTGCCGTCAACCAGGCAGGCGCCGATTTGCGAGCGGCAACGGAGGCTAACGCAAAGATCCAGGCGCAGCTATTGAAGGAGTCTTCTCCCGTTCTGGGGAGCCTGGTCAAGGAAGGCAAGCTCGCAATTGTTGCCGCTTTTTTCGATGTCCAAAGCGGCAAGGTGGCGCTGCTGAGCTGAACCGGTTGGGGGGAAATCGGCCGGGGCCGGCCTCGCACCCTAGGCTACCGTGTTTCGCGGAACATCCTTGAACGGCTTTTCGGTGTCGCCGGTCCGCTCGCGCGGCATCTTCAGCACGCGCTCGCTGATGATGTTGCGCTGGATCTCGTCCGTACCGCCGGCGATCGAGCTGGCCGGCACCGACACCAGGATCTCCGCCAGTAACCCGTTCATCGGGCCGTCCTCGCCGGTCAATAGCGCATCCGGCCCGAGCAGCGCCGTATGCACGCGGGCCGCGGCCCGGGCGATGATGCTGGACGCCAATTTGCCGAGAGAGCCCTCGGGGCCCTGCGGCCGCCCCTGCTCCTGCGCCGCGCGGGCGCGGCGCGCGGTCCATTCCGCGGCCTTCGCCATCACCAGCACCCGGGCGATCTCCTGTCGCAGCACCGGATCGTCGATCTTCCCGGTCGCCCGCGCCCGCTCCAGGATCAGATCGACGCGGCCGGCACGCTGCGGATACCACTTGTAGGGCTCCATCGTCGTGCGGATTTCCTCCCGCTCCTCCTCATAGATGCGGCCCGGCTTGTCGGAGGGGATCGCCCAGCTGCGCAGCGCGTCGGCGCCGCGGCGTTCGTGCATCAGCGTCGTCGTCGTCACCGCCCAGCCGTTGCCGACGTCGGAGACGAGGAATTCGGGCTCGATCTTGGCGTCGGTGAAGAACACCTGGTTGAACGAGGCATAGCCGTTCATCTGGCGCAACGGCTGCACCGTCACCCCCGGCTGCTTCATATCGAGGATGAAATACGACAGGCCCCGGTGCTTCGGCTGGTCCCAATCGGTGCGCGCCAGCAAAAGCCCCCAATGCGCCTTGTGCGCGCTGGTGGTCCACACCTTCTGCCCGTTGACGACCCATTGATTGCCGCGGAAGTCGGCCCGCGTCACCGCGCCGGCCACGTCGGAACCGCTGCCCGGTTCGCTGAACAACTGGCACCAGATGTCCTCGCCGGTCAGAATGCGCAGCAGGAACTTCTCCTTCTGCAAATCGGTGCCGTGCGCGAGAAGAGTCGCGGCGGCGAGGGTGCGGATGCCGACCTTGGCGACGCCGATCGCACCGATGCGCTTGAACTCCTCCTCGACCACCGGCACCAGGCCGACGGGAAGGTCGCGGCCGTACCAGCGCGACGGCCAATGCGGGACGCCCCACCCGGACTCGGCCAGTTTGCGACGCCATTCCACCAGCCCATAATCCGGGTTCCAGTTCGCTTCCAGCCAGGCGCGGGCCTCGGCGCGGACGGCGTCTTCGTTGATCTCGGTCATGTCGTTCGCCCTCAGCCCTGCCAATTTTGCAGCATCAGTTCGCGATGATAGCCGGCATCGCCCAGCAACACCTCGGAGCTTTTTGCCCGCTTGAACCAGAGATGCGTGTCATTGTCCCAGGTGAAGCCGATGCCGCCATGGATCTGCACCGCATGAATGGCGGTTTGCATATACGCATCGCCGGCGCACGCCTTGGCGAGATGCGCATTGGCCACCGCGTCGTCATCCCCGTCATCCAGCGAGGCCGCGGCATAATAGGCGGCCGACTTGGCCAGTTCCACCTCCAGCAGCATATCGGCCTGCTTGTGCTTCATCGACTGGAACGCCGCGATCGGCTTGCCGAACTGCATGCGCATCATCGCATAGGCCAGCGCATCCTCTCGCAGCCTGTCTGCCCCGCCGACCATTTCGTTGGCGAGACACACCGCGGCCTCGACCATCGTGCGGGCGAACGGGGCCGCCGCGCCGCCGGCCGTACCGAGCGGACGGGCCGCCACGCGGTTGAACTCGAGGCGGGCGAATTTGCGCGTCGGGTCCATCGATTTCAGGGCGCGGCGGGTCAGCCCGGCGGCATTGCCGTCGACGGTGAACAAGGACAGGCCCTGCGGTGCGCGGGCGAGAACGACGATCCAATCGGCGGTGTGGCCGTCGACGACATAATTCTTATGCCCGTTCAGCACGGTTTCGCCGCTTTCGGCGGTCGCGGTCAGCGCCGTGCCCTCGGCATCCCAGCGCCCGTTGTCCTCGACCCAGGCGAGGGTCGCGGTCGTCTCGCCGGCGGCGATGCCCGGCAGCAGCGCCTGCTTTTCGGCCTCGGTGCCGGCATTCATGACGGCGCCGGCGGCCAGCACCGCCGTCGCAAAATACGGGGCGCAGACGAGGGCGCGCCCCATCTCCTCCAGCACAATGCATTGATCGCCAAAGCTGAGCCCGTAGCCGCCATAGGCTTCGGGAATGCGGATCGCCGTCAGGCCGAGCGCGGTATTGATCGCGCGCCAGCCGTCGCGTTCGTAGCCATGATCGGTTTCCATCAATCGCCGCACTTCCTTTGTCGGCGAACGGTCTGCCAGCAAGCGGCGCAGGTTGGAGCGGAATTCCTCCTGCTCGCTCGAAAAACTGAACTTCACGGGTCTCTCCCGCCTGTGTGTCGGGTCTAAATGCGGGCGGCTCTCACCGCCCGCTCCGTGTCGAGACGGCCCTATCGACGCCCAATCTTCTGACGTGCTCCTTTGAGCCGTCAATACGGTAATTGCGGAAGAGCGCCTATTGCCATAGCGGCGCTGCGGTTCGACGGGACCGGACATTCGGCGCGAGAAGACGCGTCAGAGACGCGCCGAAGCGTCCCGGCACCCCGGGACCTCGGCATCCTCGCCGCCATCCAGCGCGCCGTCAGGCGGCTTGCCGGGGCTACCGACCCCCGGAGCCTACGCCGCCATAGGAGCGAGGGTTCGCAAACGGTATAGTGGGGCTGGTGAGGGTCATCAAGGCGGCAGGACTGCGAGGGCGCTCACCACCGAACAGGAGGGGCAAATATGGCGAATTACAGGGTTATATCGTCGGACAATCACGTGTTTGAGCCGCCGGACCTGTGGACGAGCAGAGCCAAGGCGGCGTTCAAGGACCGCGTCCCACGACTCGTCCGCGAGTATGACGGCGATTGGTGGTATTGCGATGGCCACCGGGTGATCGGGCTGAGCCCCGGGGCCCAGACAGGCATGCGGTTTGAGGCGCCGGAAAAGATGGTCCGGACTACGACCTTTGATAAAGTCCGGCGCGGGGGCTACGACCCTGAGGAGCATCTCAAGGACATGGATGCCGATGGGGTGGATGTCAGTATTGTCTATCCCACGGTCGGTCTGCTGCTGTACAGCGTGCCGGACAGTGCGCTGCTGTCGGAGATTTTCCGCGCCTACAACGACTGGCTTGGCGAGTTCTGCGCCGGGGAGCCCAAGCGCCTCAAGGGCATCGCCATGATCAACGTGGACGATGTGCAGGAGGGGGTCAAGGAGCTGGAGCGCTGCGCCAGGATGGGGCTGGCGGGCGGCATGGTCACCGTCTACCCCCCGGAGGGGAAGGGGTACGATAATCCCATGTATGAGCCCCTGTGGGCGGCGGCCCAGGATCTGGATATTCCCGTCGGCATGCACATCGCGACCAACCGGCCGGGCCCGGGGCAGGATTTTGCGCTCGAAGACCGCAACCGCGTCCGCAACTCCTTCCTGGCCAATGCCGACCACTGGGTGCGGATGTCTCTCAGCGACATGATCTTCAGCGGCGTCTTTGAACGCCATCCAAAACTCCAGGTGGGCACCGTAGAGCACGAACTGTCCTGGATTCCCCACTTCCTGGACCGCATCGACTACACCTACACCCAACGGGTCCAGCAAGAGCGCTATCGGTTCAAGGAGGCGATGCTGCCCAGCGACTATTTCCACCGCAACGTGTTTGCCGGTTTCCAGGAAGACACCATGGGCATCCGCGACCGCCACATCATCGGCGTGGACAATCTCCTCTGGGGCTCGGATTATCCCCATGTCGAGTCCACCTTCCCCAAGAGCCGGCAAATCATTGAGAATATTCTGGCCGACTGCACTGAAGAGGAGAAGGCCAAGATCGCCGGAGGCAATGCCGCCAGGATATACCATCTCGCCTAGGTTCCAGGGGGTCCTCCTCTGATCACCTGATGCTGCTGGCGCCGGGTCCTCCTCCCCGGGAGGAGGACCCGGCGCTGTAGAGGGGCCATTCATCGCTCACGGGCAGCAGAAAACCGGCCCGACGCCCAGCAGGTATCGTTAAACCCCGTCCACTTTGAAAAGCGTCATTTTCAGACCTGTAGAGCAGGAGTCCAAAAAAACGCCTCACCGCAGAGGATGCGCCCCTTCGACAAGCTCAGGAGGGCGCGGTGACGCCCCGGCACGGCCGATGCGAGATCCTTTGCCTCAAAGGTCTCAATTTGAGCGCAGCGGCGCGCCAGTTGGCCGGCGCCAAGCGCGGCGGCGCTCGATTTGAGGCTGTGAGCGGTTCGCCGCAGGGTTTCGGCATCGTCGGCCTTGCATTGGGCGCGGAGGGCGGCAGCCAGGGAGGGCGCCGTGTCGGCAAATTGCGCGACTACTCGCTCAAACAGGGACGTGCCGTTTCTGCCCTGGATGGCGCGGATCTTGTTGATGGCATCAAGATCGATCACCCCTCCCACGTCGTCCTGCGCCGCGCCCTTTGTCTCGGATCGAGGTCGCGTTTTTTCGCGCGGCGCCTGTTCGTACGAGGGGATCCAGCGCCGCAGCATGTCCCGGATCTGCAGCTCGTCAAACGGCTTGAAGAGAAAATCGTCCATGCCCGAGCGCAGGCGTTTTTCACGGATCTCGGCCAAGACGTGCGCTGTCAGAGCGATGATAGGGACCTGCGCAGGTCCGGCATCGTTCGCGGAGGGACGAGCGGCCTCGATGGCGCGAATATGGCGGGTGGCCGTAAGTCCATCCATGACCGGCATTTCGCAATCCATCAGAACGAGGTCGAAGGTTCCCTAGGCGAAAAGGTCGACAGCGCAGCTGCCGTTCGCTGCTGTCGTGATCCGGCAATCCATATCTTCAAGTGTGGAAGGTCGATTCGGGTCAGGCGAACGGAGACGGGGCCGCTCCCTGCGCGGGTGGGCGCGCAGTTCTTGCCGTAATGCCAGTACCTTAGCCCGACATCATCTCCTTGCACGGACAGAGACGTTTTTTTCGATTATAATTAGTGTATAAGAAACTCGGCGCGCGCGAAGATGGTGCCGCGCGACGTGCGGCCTTCTGTGCTCGGGGAGCATGGCACAATGCCTTCTGTGCTCCGAGAGCATGGCGGCGCGGCGTGCGGCCTTTCTTTCTACGTCTACCTGCGCCGTTTTTTTGACGATCCGCCCTCCCTCACCGCGGCGGGCGTCGCCTGCCCGGCCGATGCAGGCGCAGAGCTTCCGAGCGCACCAAGGGGAAAGAATGCGCCTGATTCACCTCATCGTCCTTGCCGCCGTCATGCTCAACGCCATTGAGGACCCAAAGACCGAGCGCGCGGCGCAGGGGCGGCCCAATGTTCGCCACAGTCCTCTTGGTCATTGCCGCCGCAGCCATTTTTGCCGCCGGCGACCTGATCTGCGCGGTGTCCAGGCGATGGGACAGGCGGAAAGCCAGACGCGGCCGATATCCACAGGCATAGACGACAGGGAGCCGCCACCATGCGGGCTCCCTGTTCTGCAGGCGGACGGCAGGAGCAGAACCTCCCCGGATCTGCGTGCGTTTGCCAGATGCGAGAGCCGACGGCCGGCCCGGCTCGGCGCCGCTATCCGATTATTTTACTCTTCTCCCGATAGTGAGAAGCGGCGCACGGCCCTCGCCGCTTCGAGCTCCCGGCGACAGGCCGCGCGCCGGCCGGATCGGGCGAACGAAGGTGCGCGCCCGGTCCGGCCTTGCGCGGCTGATGCCCGATAACGCACGTTTCAAGCGCGATCCGAGACGGGACGCGGCAATTTTCGCACCCGGCGCCGCGATCGGCCTTTTCCCCGAACCGCGCCGTGCTCAAACCACCATGACAACGATGATCGCATCTGAATACGTATCCGACGCGCGGGCTCGCTTGCGGCTGTCGCAGGCGGCTTTGGCGCGGGTGATTGGCGTCTGCGCAAAGAGCGTCGCGCGCCGGAAGCTGGGGCGACACGTCCGCGGGAGAAGCACCTTCTCGCTATCGCTCAATTGCTGCTGCTGTCGCGCGGCGGCGGGCCGGTTGACCGGCGCGATGCGCGTGCTGGATCTGTTGTCGGCGAACATACAGGGCTTCGTCCACGCGCGTTGCCGGTCCTGAAAACGGCAGCCCCGCCGGTGGGCCTTTAGTCACCGGGCTTGACCCGGTGGTTGGGATTGCCTTGGCGGGGCTGGCCACCCCGAAGGGTGGTCTTAAGGCGCAACGCCACAGGGGCGCGCGCGATCAGCAAGAAGGTGGCCTATGGCAAGTGCATGGTCAAGCCCCCGAGGCCAAGCCCGTGCAATACAGCTACCCTCACTCGCCGCAAATCATCATCGGATATTCTCGGGTGCAAATATTTCCGTTTCCCCGAGAAGTCGCGCTTGGTTCGGAAAAGATCGAGCCGGTCAAATCCCATCGTGGCGATCACGTCGGCTTTCGCCCAGCATACCAGAGCACCGAAGGGCGGCGGCAATGGGATGCGGAGTTCCAGGCGGCAGATGTAAGGCACCTCCCGCGCCGGTGCCGTGGTGCTGAGCGGCGCGACGGCACACAACCTGTCCCGATGCGGAAGACACGGCGATACGACGATCACCGGCCGGCGCTTCACCATCTCGGGTGGCCGAAATCCCGTCGCGTAATTGCAGAGCAGGATCGTCCCCGGCCGAACCGGAAATTGGATTGGCATGGCCGATATGCCTGCCATCCCCCGCGCCGGGTTGCAAGCCGGGGCAAATTCGGTTTGCGCGAGGCCGGCGCAAATTTTCAGGGCCGGAGCCTCCGGGCCGTTCTCCCCGAACCGGGGTGATTGCGCATACCCTCCGCCCCGGCGTACATGTCGGCTGCGGTCGGCGCTGCGAATGCCGCCCGGCCGCGCGCCGGCGCCCGCCTGATGCGACGAGGCTCGCGCCGGGGGTTGCGGCCAGCCCGGATGGAATACGCGCCAGGAGTGCTTGTGCAGGCTCGCCCTGATCAATCTGCCGGCGGCTTCGACGAGGCCCGCTCGCCACCGGATGCGGCCGAAGTGTCAGCAGTGTCCGCTGTGTCAACGCGCCATGCGACAGCGGCCCTCGCCGCGACCGTCCGCCCTTCGACAGGCTCAGGGGGCGCGAGATCGCGCGCCGTGGTACCTTGGCCCGGATGTCGGATCAGATACCCCTGATCAAACCATTGATATTTTAGGCGTCCCCGGCAGGACTCGAACCTGCGGCCCACAGTTTAGGAATTTGGTATTCGGGGGTTTCCGCAGTGCTACTGACAGTTTCCCAACACTACCGAAAGCCTTGCATTCTGCGGCGCTATTGGTACTCTTTGTTACCTAGGTACCACCGCGTTTTTCGCCGCGGTGGTACCTAGGTGGTACCTAGACCGGGAGACGGCGGGATGCGCGGCAAGATCACAAAGCGGGCGGTTGACGCTTTACAGGCGGCGGCGGACGGGTGCGAGCTGATCCTGTGGGATAGCGAAATCGCCGGGTTCGGGGTGCGGGTGCAGAAGGGTGACGCCAAGACCTACATCCTGAAGTACCGTGCCGGCGGCGGCCGGGGCGCTCCGGTGCGCAAGCTGACGATCGGCCGACACGGAAGCCCGTGGACGGCGGACCAGGCGCGCGGCGAGGCAAAGCGGCTGTTGGGGCTCGTCGCGCATGGCAAAGACCCGGCCGGCGCCAAGCGCGAGGAGAAGGCCGCGCCGACCGTCGCCGAGTTCGCCCAGCGCTTTCTCGCCGAGCATGCCGAAGCCAAGCGCAAGGCTTCGACAGCGAAGGAATACCGCCGCCTTATCGAACACGTCATCGTACCGGCGATCGGCCGCAAGCGCGTCGCCGACGTGACGCGGCAGGACATCGCCAAGCTGCATCATGCCCGCCGCGCGACTCCGACCGAGGCGAACCGCGCGCTCGCCTGCCTATCCACGATGATGAACCTCGCCGAGCGCTGGGGCGTGCGGCCGGACGGCTCCAATCCTTGCCGCCATATCGAGAAATACAAACAGCACCGGCGCGAGCGGTTTCTGTCGGCCGAGGAGCTGGCGCGGCTCGGCGATGCGCTCGCGAACGCGGACGGCTCGCCCTATTACATCGCCGCGGTCAAGCTGTTGGTGTTCACCGGCGCGCGGCTCGGCGAAATCCTCGGATTGCAATGGCAATGGATCGACTTCGAGCGCAGCGAAGCGCGCCTGCCCGACAGCAAGACCGGCGCCAAGACGCTGCATTTGCCGCCGCCGGCCTTGGAGGTCTTGTCGGCGCTGCCGCGCATCGAGGGCAACCCGCACGTGATCGTTGGCGCCAAGACCGGCGCGGCGCTGGTCAACCTCGAAAAGCCATGGCGCGCGATCAGGAAGACGGCGGGGCTCGACGACGTGCGCCTTCACGATTTGCGCCATGCCTTCGCCAGCATTGCCGCGATGAGCGGCATGGGACTGCCGATCATCGGCAAGATGCTGGGGCATTCGCAGCCGCAGACCACCGCGCGTTACGCCCATCTCGCCAGCGATCCGGTCAAGGCTGCCGCCGCGACGGTGGCGGGCAAGATCGCTGCGGCGATGCAGAGCGGCCGGGGCTCCATTGTGCAGCCGTTGAGCCGGCGCGGGTAATGCGGTGGCCGATCCCGAGCGCCTTCCGCCGCCGCCTTTCTGGCGGACTCGCTACTTCGCGCTGCACGTCATGGGCAAGCCCGGCCGCCGCTCCATCGATCCCGCCGACATTCTCCGGGCGATTGCTGCACCGTACCGCAGACAACGCCAGCCGGACGGGCGCATCCGCCATTGGCTATGGGTGTCGGCGCGCGGCCGCTGGTTGCGCGTCATCACTGAGGCGGACGGCGAGACCGTCCACAACGCTTTCTGGGATGGAGATTTCGAGCCATGAGTGACGCGCCGCTTGCTGCGGAACCCTGGGAGCCAGTGCGCTATTGCGTCGAAACCGACACGATGGCGGTTGAGATACGCCCGTGGCCGGGCGGCAAGGACGAGGACGCCTTCGGCCGCGACGCCGGCGCCGATCTGGTCATCCATTACGCCCCGGACGGGCGCCCCTGGCTGTGGGAAATCGAGCACGCATCATCGCACCCTGAGCACATTGCCGCGGCGCTCGCCGAACTGCGCAGACAGGGCGCCGCCGCGGCGGAATAGACGGTGGCATGTCTTCCGGGCTGTTCAAGTGGATGATCGTCGCCCTGTTCGGCTTTCGGACCGTCGCCCTTATCGCCGGTATAGCGGCGCTGCTCTGCCTACTGCGCTGAGGCGGGCGGGAGAATAGTTCTCCGGCGCGGCGTTCGTGCGGCTGTTGCATTAAAGAGCGCGGGCCACGCAGTTTTGGGCTGTTCCAATATTGCTACTACCCGCCCGCAATAGATAAGAGGAGCCCGGCGGACCGCCAGACGATTAAAGATTAAAGGTTCAGCCGGACTGAAACCGGAACACGCCCGGCTTTTGACCATTGCCACTCTTTTCGTGCTGTTCGGACATTACGGTTTCGCGCGACGCGTGCATCCTGGGGCAGAATTGCCGGATGCTTGTGGTGGGTGCCGCAAGTCTTGTTTGCGAAAAGCGGAAAAAAAAGCCGCGTCCTCGCATGGGAACAGAATGTCCGTGCGCGTGAGGCACGGATCGTACCTGGCATGTACGGAATTGAAGGCGGCAAGACCCTTGCCGTGCGCCGGCCGCCCCCGCTTCCCGGCGGCGGTTGCTTAAAGCAGCTTGAAAGCCGTCAAAAAAATCCGGGATCGCTGCTAAGCGATGCTTAGCGAAAACTGAAGAGTGCGCTATATGCGTTTGACGCTACTACATGTAGCGCTAAATCGGAGGGGGAACCGAGATGCTGACCAACGCTGCAACCCAAACGGTAGCTTCCCATTCTCACAGGGGTAAAAAGTGGAAAACCTGTTCGACACGGCCGCGGCAAGCGAATGGCTCGCCGCTCATGGTGTCCAGCGCTCGGAAAAGACATTGCGGAAACTGCGCAGCATCGGCGGCGGGCCAGTATTCCGCAGGCTGAACCGCAAGCCCTACTATACCGAAGCCGACCTCGCCCAATGGGTAGAGGCGCATCTATCACCGCCGCTCGGTAGCACGAGCGAGACCAAGCCCAGCGGGCGCCGGCGCGCACCCAAGGCCGGGCGCAATCCGGCCGCGGCCGGCGCATGAGTCATGCGCGAAAAAGCCGATGGCCCGGCGCCGGGCGGCGCCGAGGCCGATTGCGCGACTGCCGAGCGGCAGTTCGCCCGGTCATCACATAATCGCCGGCCCCGCCCCGCACCAGCCGCGCGCGCCCGCACGCTGCGCGGCGCATTCGGAGCA
>DATFCQ010000230.1:0-4725 GCA_035252905.1 Allostellaceae bacterium
GCCGCCGCGATGCCGCCGTAGCGGGCGCGCACCATGTCCTTGATCTGAGCGTCATCCATCAGCCTGTCTCCTTATGCGGCGGGGTCTTTGCCGCGGCATCCGGTCGCCGGATCGCATGCCGGCGCGCCGGCGGCGTCGCGCCCGCAGCAATTTTCGGTCAGGTATGCGAGCAGGGCGTTCATCGTGCCGTACTCGGCCGAGTAGATCAGCTGCCGGCTCGCGCGGCGCTGGGTGATCAGCCCGGCATGGACGAGCTGCGCCAGGTGGAAGGAGAGCGAGGAAGGCTGAACGCCGAGGCGCTCGGCGATCGTGCCGGCCGGCAGCCCCGCCGGCCCGCAGGTGACCAGCAGCCGGAACAGCGCGAGCCGGGTCTCCTGAGCGAGTGCGCCAAGGGCTGTGATCGCACGCTTCTCATCCATATCCGTTTCCATAATTCAACAATCATCAAATTATGTATCGGTATCCTGCCTGTCAAGAGACACTATGAAAATTGTTGAAGTGACGTATCGTGTGCGCGGGAAAGGGGCCGGCGCATGGATGTCGACTTGATGATCCGATATTCCGACGACCGTTTATGCGAGGTTGCCGTTTGTCGACCGAACGACGAGACGCCGCTCTATAGGATTGCCACCCGCCGCGCACATCTCGGCGAGAGCATCACTGAAGCGATGCGAGAGGCGCGCCGCCTTTATGAGGTCACCCCTTGGCCCGATCGGCGGCGGCGCAGCGATGCTTAAGCAACCCGACCCAACTTCACCGATTGTTCCGAAAGCCAAGAATTTCGGACAGCCGGTCGGCCCGGTTGACCCCGGCGCCGACACGGGGCGTAAGCCTGGGCCTCTACACGCGACGCGGGCCAACAAGCCGATCCAGGCGAAGGCGATGACGCCCATCAGTCAGGCGGTAAACGCCGCCGAGTACCGCCGCGACGGCTCCAAACCCCGTACCTCCCGCAATCAGGAACATGATGAGGATCTGATATTTGACCGCCTCGACCGGGGATACTCCGCCGAGGATCTGCCCCGTCATCATGCCGGGTAGAGAGACCAGGCCGGTTGCTGCCATCGAGTTGATCGTCGGCATCAGCGCGCTGCGAAGCGCGTCGCGGGTCACCGGTGCCACGGCATCCCACCGGGAGGCCCCCAGCATGAGCTGCGCTTCGACACTGGCCCGGCGGGCGACCAGGGTCGTGGTGAGGGTGTTGAGGCCCAACGCAATGCCAGTCATGCAGTTGCCCAGGATCATACCCAGCAGCGGAATAGCGTAGCGCGGGTCGTACCAGGGGTTCGGCCGCAGGGCCGTCAAGAGCGCAAACATGGTCACCAAAATCGAGGACATCATCATGCAACCGGTCCCCAATCCGTAGGACCACCAGCCCGAAAGCCGCCGTTCCTGCCGCAGCCTCACCTCCTGTCCGGCAAAGAGGATCATTCCGAGCACCGTAAGCCCCGTCCAAAGCGGCGAGACAACCGAGAAGAGAGCCGTCAGCACCAGGCCGACCAACGTGAGCTGCACGGTCATTCGGACTGCAGCGACCAGCAGGCTGCGATGAATTCTCAACCCGAATATGATGGAGAGAGCAGCATCGACGAGAACAAGAACACTCGCCAGGGCAAGATCCCAGTCATTCAGGACGATATATCCGGTCACTGGTCGGCCTCCCGGACGCGCCCCGCCTCCACCACAAGCTGCCGGCATGCGACGCGTCTGGTTTGGGACTCGTCGTGGGTGACCCACAGAACGGCTAGACCTTCATGTATCCGGGAGCCGATCAAGGCTTCGACCGCACCCACTGCACCGGCGTCAAGCGCTGCGGTAGGCTCATCGAGCAGCAGGACCCTCGGCCGAACCATCAGCGCTCGAACAAGTGCGAACCGCAGCCGCTCACCTGTGGACATCCGGCTGACCGGCCAGGATTTCGTCTCTTCGGAAAAGCCCAGCTCTTTCAGGCAGGCGCACGCCGCCGCCCAGTCGCGAAAATGTTCGCCGACGGTCTCCGCCCACCAGCCCGGCTCCGCCGGTACGTAACCGACCAGGCGACGCCACTCCGGTCCCGGGATTGTCGATCGATCGCGGCCATCCAGGGTCACGACGCCTTGATTAGGGTCGAGGTCGGCGATGGCGCGCAGCAGCAAGGTTTTGCCGGCACCCGAGGGTCCCATGACGGCAATACATTCCCCTGTCGACAAAGCCAGAGATGCCGGTTCGAGGATACTCGTGCGAAGATCACGAATATGCAGCATTAGCCCGCCGGTTTGAAAACGGACCGTTTCTGGCGGCATCGGTCGAGCGCGAGCTTTGCGATCGCCGCCGGCGCTTCGTCCGGGATCGCGAAACAGGAACTCACATTGATCTCGCACAGCACATAGGTGTCCACCCCCGCCGCATCGCGAGGACCATACAGAAAATCGGCGTCCCAGATGACGGGCAGCGATCCAGGATCAATGCCGAGTGTCCCGATCATCTGCGGCACCCATTCGGCCTCCATTTTCGCCCGCAAGGCTTGGAACGCAGGCGCGTCCGGGCCGTGCATGATGCGGGGGCCAGGCTGCGCCGCGGGTGAATCCGGCCCCTCCGGCGGCGGCTCGATCAGTGCCTTGATGTATTGGTGCCCGAACCCGACGACGCGGTCCGCGCCTATGTAGCAGCGGATCATGCCGTCCGGCAGGCGTGGCTGAAACGGCTGGTCGATGATGCAGCCGCCCCAGCCGAAGTAGGACGCGCAGCGCTCCATAAAGGCCGCGAGCGACAGCATTTCGGAGGCGCTGCCGCGCTGGGCGTGCAGCACGCGGACCTCCCCGCCTGCGGTTCCGGCAACAAGCTCCACCTTCCAGACCCCCTGGCCGCCATTGCCGCGGTTCTGCTTGAGAACCCGCGGGCCTGACGATCGCAGCCGCGAGGGGAACGCGGCGCCGAACTCGGCCGCGGTGCGGTAGATTTGCGTGTCGGTGCCCCAACCGAGATGCTTCGTGCGGTACAGGACCTCCTTGACCCCCATCGTCAGGATCACGTCGGGATGGGCGCTGACCCAAGGGCCGCGCGAGGCGACGTCGCGCAAAAGCGGGTCGAGCGCTTCACGCGTCTTGCCCTGATGGATCGGATCGACCCACACGAGCACGCCATCGGCCGCCAGGAGCTGCTCGTGCACCTCATCAGCGAAGGCCTCGTCATAAACAGAAGGCTCGGCCTGTATGCCGAGGGCGGCCAGCTCTTCGAAGACGCGGTAAAAGCGATTATTCTCGGGGGCCGCGGTTCGCCGGGCCTCGGCATCACCGCGCCAAAGGATCGCGATCTGATAGGGCTTGGAGTTGAGATTGCGTCCGTTCATGCGGCACTCCTCGCACAGCGAGAGGCGCAGAGCTTGGACGGAACGTCTAACGGGGTGCCTGCTTCGACCCCAGGGATATGCTATGGGCTCTTTTCGCGGTTGGCAATCCCCGATCCAGGTGAGGGGGCGGACATTGCGGACGAGCGCGGGCGACGGGTATAGCGGGGCATTGCCGGCGATCGGGACGGCCGCCTTGTTCGGCGCGAGCACACCGGTCGCAAGGGTGTTGCTCGGCCTCACCGACCGGCTACGGCACGACCATGCGGCCGGCGATCCCGCGGGCGAGCATAAGGGCGACGGCGCTGGCCGATCGGCCCATGTTCACGACGTCGGACGGAATACCCAGATCGCCGCCGGCTCGTGCCCTCTTGCCCGCACCGCGACATAGAGCCGGTCGCGTTCGGAGACGAACAGCGAGGTCCGGGCTCCCGATACGGTCGCTACCCGCGCGAGACGCGCGAAGCCGTCCGCGGCGGGCTCCAGCACATCGACGACACCGGCGCCGCAGCTGACATAAACCCGGTGCCGCCTGACATCGACGAACACATCGTCCGCATCGGCGCAGATCGGCAGGCGGGCGGTGGGCCGTCCCTCCGGGATCGTGTAGGCCGCCAGCATCGGCGGATGGCGGAAGGCGACGAGAACGCGGCGGGCCTGCGGGTCGACCGCCATCGGGAAGTTCGCGGCGAGCGCTCCGGTCGAGATCCGGCGGACGCCGCCGCTCGCCAGGTCCACGATGGCGATCCGATGAGCGTTCGGCAGGTTGATGACGGCTTGCGTGCCGTTCGCGACGAGCTGGAAGCCCTCGGGATGCGCGGGCAACCGGACTTCGCCGACCTTCGCGCGCGACACCGGATCGATGATCGCCAGCGCCCCCTCGCCATAGCCCACCAGCACCCGCCTGTGCGCCGCATCGATCCGCACGTTGTCGGCATCGCTGCCGAGTTCTATGCGCCCGATGGGGGCGAGGTCTTCCCCGCGCAGCACGCGCACCGAGCCGTCACCGGCGTTGGCGACATAGATCGTATCGGTGGTCGCCTCGTAGCCCACGCCCTGCGGCTCCTTGAAGCCGGCAACGGTTCGCAGCACCCTCCGCGTCGCGAGATCGACCACCCCCAGGCTGTCGTTGCCGAGTTCGGCGACGAGCAGGCGCTGACGCCTGAGATCGATGGCGAGGTGGTCGATCCGGCCGCTGACCGCGCCGAGCGGGATCTTCGCTTCCAGCACGAGCGGCGAGCCGACCACCTGGGCCTGGGCGCAGGCCGGCACCACGATCAGGATCACGACCAGGGCTGCCCGAGCCAACATGCTTCAGCCCTTTTTGACATTGACATTGGCGAGCGCCGCTTTCAGCCCTTCGGCGAGCTTTTGCGCATCGTCATGGGCCCAGAAATGCA
>DATFCQ010000231.1:0-6952 GCA_035252905.1 Allostellaceae bacterium
ATCGGCACCTGGCTGTTGCTGTTTCCCGGCTGGTGGGGGATCGCGCTCGCCGCCCGGCGCTGGCCCGACCCTGCGCTCCTGGCGTTGTTCGCGCTCGGCGCCGTCGTCATGCGCGGCGCCGGCTGCACCCTCAACGACATCGCCGACCGCGAGTATGACGGCAAGGTCGCGCGCACCCGCATGCGCCCCTTGCCGAGCGGCCGGGTCAGCGTCAAGCAGGCGGCGGTCTTCATGGTGGCGCAGCTGCTGGTCGGCGCAGCCATCCTGTTCAGCCTCAACCGGCTCAGCATCCTGCTCGGCCTCGCCGTGCTGGCGCCGATCGGCACCTACCCGTTCATGAAGCGTATCACCTGGTGGCCACAGCTGTTTCTGGGGCTCAACTTCAACTGGGGAGCCTTGATCGGCTGGACCGCGGTCACCGGCGCCCTGCCGTGGCCGCCGGTCCTCCTCTATCTCGGCGGCATCTGCTGGACGCTCGGCTACGACACGATCTACGCCCATCAGGACAAGGAGGATGACGCCCGGATCGGCGTCAAATCCTCGGCGCTGGCGCTGGGACGCCGCACCCGGCCCTTCCTTGTGCGCAGCTATGCGGCGGCGGCGGCGCTGTGGGGGGCGGCCGGCATCGCGGCGGGACTGGGCTTCCTGTTCTTTCTCGCGCTGGCCGCCGTCCTCGTGCAGCTGCAGTGGCAGGCGGCGCGGGTCGACACCGACGACCCCGCCGACTGCCTCGCCAAGTTCCGCTCGAACCGCCTTGTCGGCTGGCTGCTCCTGGCCGGGATCATCGCCGGGCGGCTCGTGCGATGAGCGCGGCAGCGTCTGATCCCGGCCTCTTCGTCCGTCACAACACGATCGTCGCGACGCCGCCGCTGGTGCCGGAGATCCGGCTGCACCTCGCGACCGAACTTTCGCCGATCTGGCAGGCGAGCGAGGACGCCTTGGCGCGCGCTGCGGTGCCGCCGCCGTTCTGGGCCTTCGCTTGGCCCGGCGGGCAGGCGCTTGCGCGCTATCTGCTCGACCACTGCAACGTGGTCGCGGGCCGCGATGTCCTCGATTTCGGCGCCGGCTCGGGTCTCGTCGCGATCGCCGCCAAAAAGGCCGGCGCCGCCCGGGTGGTCGCCGCCGAGATCGATCCTTTCGCCGCCGCCGCGATCCGCGCCAACGCCGCGCTGAACGGTGTCGCGGTCGCGGTTGCGGCCGCCGATCTGCTCGACCGGGACGTCGCATTCCGGCCGATCGTAACCGCCGGCGACGTGTGCTACGAGCAGCCGATGGCGGGGCGCGCCGCCTGCTGGCTGCGCCGCCGCGCCGGAGAGGGGAGCCTCGTCCTCTTGGCCGATCCCGGGCGCGCCTATGTCCCCGCCACCGGTCTTGCGGAGCGCGCCCGCTACCGGGTCCCGACGAGCCGCGAGATCGAGGACCGCGAGATGCGCGAAACGATCGTCTGGCAGGTCCTGCCGGGTTAGCGCCCGCCGAGGCTCCGCAAAGCGGCGACCACCTCCCTCAAGGCGCGGTCGGGAAGCTTGTCGCGGCGCAGGACCAATCCGATGCGGCGATGGAGGGCCGGCGCGAGCGGGCGGACGGCAAGCCCGCCGGCGGCCTCGTCCCGGGCCACCGCGAGCCGCGGCAGGAGCCCGCAGCCGAGCCCCGCCGTAATCAACTGCTTGATCGCCTCGATATTGCCCAATTCCATGACCGGCCTGGGGCTGACGCCGGCCTTGTGAAACCACGCATCGATGATCCGCCTGGTATTGCCGCCAAGCTCGTAGAGGAGCACCGGAAGGGCTGCCAGGGCCGCCGGCGTGACCGCTTCCGGCGCCGTCAGCGCGCGCGGAAAGCCGGCGACGATCTCGTCCTCGACAAGCGCTTCGGCGGCGAAGGCGCGGCCGCGCGCCGGCAGGGTCACGAGCGCGACATCGACGGCGTTGTCTTCGAGGTCCTTCAGGATGTCCGGGGCGTTGCCGGTGCGGACGACGATCTCCAGGGCCGGAAAGCGGCACCGCAACGTGCGCAGCAGGTCCGGCAGCAGATAGATGCACGCGGTGGCGCCGGTGCCGAGCCGGACCCGCCCGGCAACCCCGCGCGCATAACCGCCGACGGCGTCGAGCGCGGCGGCGACCGCGGCATCGATGTCGCGGATATGCGGCAGCAATTTGCGCCCCGCCGCGGTCGGCTGCGCGCGTCTGCCGACGCGTTCGATGAGCGCCACGCCGAGCCGGCGCTCGAGCTGGCGAAGCTGCAGGCTGACCGCCGGCTGGGTCAGGTTGAGCCGTTTGGCCGCCGCTCTGAAACTGCCGAGTTCGACAACCGTCGCAAAGGCTTCGAGATGATCGAGATTGAGACCGCGCATGGGTTAAATTTTTCTTATGAGACGCATAAAGACAATAAATTTTACTTGTCAGCCCCGGGAGCTGCAGGATACCGGCCGCAGTGCGGGAGGACCGTATGACCGGGCCTCGCCGGCCGCTAAACTGGCGAAAACCCCGCCCGCTTCCGGCGGGATTATCAACGGCAAGACATTGGACGGGCGCTGATGGAAATGCGGATCGCCGCCTGTGAGCGGAAAGGATTTCGCCCGATGATCGCGGCCATCGGCGGGGCGCCCCTATGACCGGAACGCGGCGGGAGCGGCTCCGGGTCGTCGCCGTGATCGGCACGACGCAGACGCTCAACTGGGCGTCGAGCTATTATCTGCCGGCCATTCTCGGGGCGCCGATCGCCGCCGCCCTCGGCCTGCCGCAAAGCGTCTTCTTTGCCGTGTTCTCGGGGTCGCTGTTGTTGTCGGCGGCGCTTGGGCCCGCGGTCGGACGGCTGATCGACCGGCGGGGCGGGCGCTCCGTGCTCGCCGCGTCGAGCGTCGTGCTCGCCCTCGGTCTCGTTCTGCTGGCCGCGGCCGAGGGCGTCGCAAGCCTTGTCCTTGCCTGGACCGTGCTCGGCATCGGCATCGCGATGGGGCTCTACGATCCCGCCTTTTCGACCCTGACCCGGCTCTATGGGCGCGAGGCGCGCGGCGCGATCACCGGCATCACACTGATCGCCGGCTTTGCCAGCACGATCGGCTGGCCGCTCTCCGCCGTGCTCGCCCATGCCTTCGGCTGGCGCGCGGCCTGCCTCGTCTGGGCCGGCCTCGACCTCTTTGTCGCCGCTCCGCTCAACGGGCTTGCGATCCCGTCGGTCGAGCGGCCGGGAACGGCGCCGGCCGAGATCCGCGCCGAGCCGGTCGACCCGCCGCGCGGGGCGATGCCGGTCCTCGCCTTCTATTTTTCGGCGACCTGGTTTGTCACCGGCGCGATGGCGGCGCATCTGCCGGAATTGCTGCGCCATGCCGGCGCCTCCGAGGAGGCGGCGATCGCCGCGGCGGCCCTCGTGGGCCCGGCGCAGGTGGCGGCGCGGCTCGTCGAATTTGGCGTATTGCGCCTCTTTCACCCGCTCATGTCGGGGCGCATCGCGGCGTTGTTGCACCCCGTCGGCGCCGTCTTTCTGGCGCTCTTCGGCGCCGCCGGCGCGGTCCCTTTCGCCCTCTTCTACGGCGCCGGCAACGGCATGATTACGATTGCCAAGGGCAGCCTGCCCTTGGCCCTGTTTGGGCCGGCCGGCTTTGGCGAGCGCAGCGGCGTCCTGTCGGCGCCGGCGCGGCTCGCGCAATCCTCGGCGCCGTTTCTGTTCGGCCTGCTGCTCGGACATTTCGGCGTTCATGCGGTGGCGGTCTCGGCCGGGCTGTGCCTCGCCGCCTTTGCCTCGCTGCTGCTGTTGCGCACGCGCGCCGCAGCCGCGGCGCTTCCCGCCGCGCCGGGATAAGCGAGGGCGGCGGCTCGCCGCGCCGCCCGCGCACTCCCATATTGCCGGCCATGCCCTATTCCAGCCTGCGCGACTTCATCGGCCGGCTCGCGGCGAGCGGCCGGTTGCAGCGGGTCGCGGCGCCGGTCTCGCCCTATCTCGAAATGACCGAGATCGGCACCCGGCTCCTCGCCGAAGGCGGGCCCGCAGTCCTGTTCGAGAACGTCGTGCGCGCGGATGGCGGCCGCTACGACATGCCGGTTCTTTCCAACCTGTTCGGCACCGTCGAGCGCGTCGCCTGGGGCATGGACCGCGAGCCCGACGGCTTGCGCGAGATCGGCCGCACGCTCGCCTTCCTGAAGCAGCCCGAGCCGCCGGGCGGCTGGCGCGAGGCGTTCGACATGCTGCCGCTGCTCAGGACGGTGATGGCGATGCGGCCGCGCACGGTCGGCGCGGCGCCCTGTCAGGAGATCGTGCTCGAAGGCGAGCGCATCGATCTCGGCCTGTTGCCGGTGCAGACCTGCTGGCCGGGCGAGCCGGCGCCGCTGATCACCTGGCCGCTCGTCGTCACCCGCGGCCCGGGCGAGCGCCGCGAGGACGGTTTCAACCTCGGCATCTACCGCATGCAGGTCACCGGCCGCAATACGACCCTGATGCGCTGGCTCCGGCATCGCGGCGGCGCGCAGCATTTCGAGCGCTGGCGCCGGGAGCGCTCGGAGCCGCTCCCGGCGGCGGCGGTGATCGGCGCCGATCCGGGGACGATCCTCGCGGCGGTGACGCCGGTTCCGGACACGGTGTCGGAATACCAGTTCGCCGGCCTGCTGCGCGGCCGCAGGGTCGAACTGGTCGCCTGCCGGACGGTGCCGCTCAAGGTGCCGGCGCAGGCCGAGATCGTCCTTGAGGGCCACGTCGCGCTCGACGAATTCGGCGAGGAAGGGCCTTATGGCGACCACACCGGCTATTACAACGCGGTCGAGCGGTTTCCGGTGTTCCATATCTCGGCAATGACGATGCGGCGCGATCCCATATATCTCTCGACCTTTACCGGGCGGCCGCCGGACGAGCCTTCGGTTCTGGGACAGGCGCTGAACGAGGTGTTCCTGCCGCTGATCCAGCAGCAATTTCCCGAAATCGTCGATTTCTGGCTGCCCCCGGAGGGCTGCTCGTACCGCATCGCCGTGGTCGCGATCAGGAAAGCCTATCCCGGCCACGCCCGCCGCGTGATGATGGGGATCTGGTCCTATCTGCGCCAGTTCACCTATACGAAATTCGTCATTGTCGTCGACGACGACATCGACGCGCGCGATTGGAAGGACGTGATGTGGGCCGTGGCGACCCGGATGGATCCGGTGCGCGATACCGTTCTCGTCGACCGGACCCCGATCGACTATCTCGACTTCGCCTCTCCCGAGATGGGGCTCGGCGGCAAGATGGGGCTCGACGCGACCAACAAAGGAGCGCCGGAGACGCACCGCGACTGGGGCCGGCCGATCCGCATGGCGGAGGACGTCGTCGCCGAAGTCACTCGCAAATGGACGAGCTACGGCCTCCCCGGAACCGGCGCCCCGATCTGGAAATGAGAGAAAAAATTAACGCTTCAGCGCGAAGGGCGCTAAGGAATTCGCAAAGGACGCCAAGGGCTTTGAACGCTTTGGGTCCTTTGCGGAATCCTTCGCGTCCTTTGCGCTAAAGCGTTCTTTTCGTGGAGGTCTGATGACCGATAAGGCAGAGAATGCGCTCGATCTGTTGCAGGATCTGGTGGGACGGGCGCGCCGCGGCGGGGCCGATGCCGCCGATGCGGTATGGGTCGAGGGCATCGCGCTGTCGCACGCGCGGCGGCTCGGCAAGACCGAGAAGCTCGAGCGCTCGGAGGGCATGGATCTGGGGCTCAGGGTCCTGATCGGCCGGCAGCAGGCGATCGTCTCGTCGAGCGACCGCTCGCCCGCGGCGCTCTCCGAGCTTGTCGAGCGGGCCGTCGCGATGGCGCGGACCGTCCCCCCTGACCCGTTCTGCGGTCTCGCCGAGCCCGAGCAGATCGCCCGGGACTGGCCGCACCTCGACATGCTCGACCCCGCCGAACCCGCGGTCGAGGTCTTGATCGAGCGGGCGCGGGCGGCCGAAGAGGCCGCGCTCGCGGTCGATGGGGTCAGCAATTCCGAGGGCGCCGAAGCCGGCTGGGGCCGCACCAATATCGCCCTTGTCGCCTCGAACGGCTTTGCCGGGCTCCATTCGGGATCGAGCCACGGGGTCAGCGTCGCGGTGCTGAGCGGCCAGGGCAGCGCGATGGAGCGCGATTACGATTTTTCGAGCGCGGTCTATGCCGCCGATCTTGCCGACCCGGCTGCGATCGGCCGGAGCGCCGGCGAGCGCGCGGTCAAGCGCCTCAACCCCCGCAAGATGCCGACCTGCCGCTGCCCCGTGATCTTTGAACCGCGGGTCGCGCGCAGCCTGTTGTCGCATCTGATGGGGGCGATCGCCGGGCCGGCGATCGCCCGCGGCACGAGCTTTTTGAAGGACCGGCTCGGGCAGGCGATCTTTCCTGCGGCGATCACGATTGTCGACGATCCGCACCGGCCGCGCGGCCTGCGCTCGCGACCCTTCGACGGCGAGGGCATCGCGACCCGCCGCCGCGCCTTTGTCGACAAGGGAGTCTTGACGAGCTGGATCCTCGATCTGCGCTCGGCCCGCCAGCTCGGCCTCGCGACGACCGGGCACGCGGGACGCGGCACCTCGTCGCCGCCCTCGCCCTCCGCCAGCAATCTGTGGATCGAGCCCGGTCCGCAGACGCCGCAGGAATTGATCTCTGACATCAAGAACGGCTTCTATGTGACTGAGATGATGGGAATGGGCGTCAACGGCGTCACCGGCGACTACAGCCGCGGCGCCGCCGGGTTCTGGATCGAAAACGGCGCCGTCGCCTTCCCGGTCAGCGAGATGACGGTCGCCGGCAATCTGAAGGACATGTTCGCCCGCCTCGTCGCCGCCAACGACCTCGCCTTCAAGGCCGGGGTCGACTCCCCGACCCTGCGCATCGACGACATGACTGTCGCCGGGGCGTGAGAAAAGCGGCGGAAAAGCGCAGCGCATCACGCCGGTTTCTGGGGGCACGGCCGCCCTCAGGCGCGGCCGGCGCGAGGCTCAAGGCCGAGCGCGGTGGCGGCGGCGGCCAGCAGCG
>DATFCQ010000232.1:0-23521 GCA_035252905.1 Allostellaceae bacterium
CTCACCCCGTAGCGACAGTACCAGCGCACCCCCCAGAGCACGATCGCGCCCTCGAAGTGGCGTCCTTTGAAGTCTGACACGGCTCAACCCTCCCGCCCGGACCTCATCCCGCCAGACCGCGGCAGGGTTTGCAACAGAGCCTTTTGCTTTGCACTTCGCTCCATACGTTGCGGCACCCACCCCGAACACAATCATGAGGCTTTGGACCTCGGAAAGGACCCTGTCCCCGGCATGGACACCAACATCGGAGTTGACAGCCGCCCGCGATTAAGGGGCCGATTCACAATTGGGATGTGGGGCGTTCGCGGCGTGATCCTCGCGCCTCCGAGGCTCGCGATCATCACGATCATATTCAGCCGCTCGCGGCATCCCGGTATCCATCGAGGGTGGGAGCGCGGTTCCCTTGCTGCTGGCAGCGCGGGGAACTCCACAATATCGTCGGTGTTCGATGTCAGGGCTGTCCCGTGCCCTCCGAGGAGACGCCTAATAATTCCACAATCTCCCGACCGATGCCCTGTCGCCGATCGTACGAAGAGCAAGAGCCCCAGCCTGATGGCGAGTCTCACGTCAAATCCTGACCGGAAGCCGGCGCTGACCAAGCCGTCTCCCCGGCCGCCGGGGATGGGATCGGTTCTCGAGCGCAACATCGAAATGCTGAAAAGCCGGCGGGATCGCGAGGACGCGACCGCCTCTTTCGAAGAACGCCTCGCCGGCGCGATCACTCGTTTTACGGGGAGCATGCTGTTTGTCTATCTGCACCTGCTACTTTTCGGATCGTGGATCATTGTTAATCTCGGCGTCATTCCGGTTATCCCGAAGTTCGACCCGTCCTTTGTTGTCTTGGCGATGGCGGCCTCGGTCGAGGCCATCTTTCTCTCAACCTTCGTGCTGATCAGCCAGAACCGCATGGCACTCGCGGCGGACAAGCGGGCGGATCTCGACCTGCAAATCAATCTTCTCGCCGAGCATGAGGTCACCAAGCTGGTGGCCATAGTCTCTGCTATAGCAGAGCACCTGGGCATCGAGACGGAAGCCGATGCGGAAGTGGATGAGTTGAAGCAGGACGTTGCCCCCGAAGCGGTCCTCGATGAACTCGAGGAGCAGAAATCATCGACGAGCTTGTGAGCGGATTCGCGGGCGACTTCGGTTGGGAATACGCGGCAGATAATCCATGCGCTAAATACGGGCCGGGTTGCGCTCGAAATTACGCCGGAATTCGGAAGGGACAATCGATTCTTTGCCGCCGGCTTATCTAGGCGTGTAATCGGCGTGTTCACTACGAGGCTGGGGTTACCCCCACGCTTACTGCCTGCGCTGAACGAAACTCAAGTTGGCCTTGCTTCTACCGAACAATCGTTGGAGGACGTATGGCTTCCGAGTTCTTCTCCCATGCGGCTCAATGGACCTCGCGCCAATGCGGGCGCCCGCTGACCTTCGGTTTGGCCCTTGGCATCGTCGTGATTTGGGGCGTTACCGGGCCAATGTTCAATTTTTCCGATACGTGGCAGCTCATCATCAATACCGGCACCACGATCGTGACATTCCTGATGGTCTTCCTGATCCAGAACACACAGAACCGGGAAGCATCGGCTGTACAGCTCAAGCTGGACGAGCTCATCCGCGCCAACTCGAGCGCCCGCAATAGGCTTCTCACCCTCGAAAATCTGAGCGAGGAGGAACTTGAGCAATTGAAGAAGAGCTTCGCGCGCGTCGCCTTGCAAGGCGGTGTTGGCGAGGGTGTGTTAACCCAGGTTGAAGCTGACCTGGATAATGCCGAGGAAGATCTGGAAAAGGCGAAGGGCAAGATCGCGGCCAGCCGGCAGGCGACAAGCCGACGCAAACGCCTCGCGAATTGAACGCAGCGATAAACCTCCTTTCAGCTCGCCTTCGCTCACGCCTGCTGCTCACCGAGGCGGGCGCGCGCAGGATGGCAAACTCGCCCGGGATTTTATCGAACGGCTTTAAGCAACGCGGAAGATGCCTATCGTGTATATGCCTTCCTGAAAGACCAATTCGACGGGCTGGTCGCCGGCCTTGCGGGTAATATGGCGAACGTAGCCGCGAGGCCTGCAGCACGCGATAGCAGATCCGCCGATACTAAATCCCGGCGTTCGTCGCGGCTAGCCTTATTGGCAGCCGGTCTTATCTTCATCCCGATCACGGGCTACACCGCTGAGGGACCTTCGCATGGTCCCTCGGAGGTCATTTTCCTCAGCGAAATTCTCGTGTTGCTGGTGTGCGGGCGGCTCATGGGCGAGTTGATGCAGCGCATCGGTCAGCCTGCGGTGATGGGCCAGCTCATTGCCGGTATCCTGCTCGGCCCCTCTGTTCTGGGTGTCTTATGGCCCGCGGGTCAGCATGTCTTGTTTCCGGCAGATGCCGACCAGCGGGCGATGATCGACGCCGTAGCCCAGCTCGGAATTCTACTCCTGCTGCTGATGACCGGGATGGAAACCGACCTTTCCGTCGTGCGCCGCTCGCGCCAAGCGGCTTTCAGCATCTCCATCTGCGGAATTGTGTTCCCCTTTCTTTGCGGTTTTGTCCTTGGGGAGCTGCTTCCGGAAGCGATGTTGCCCGATCCGGGCAAGAGGCTGATCACCACCCTCTTTCTCGGGGTCGCCGTGTCGATTTCCTCCGTCAAAATCGTCGCGATGGTGGTGCGCGAGGTCGGCTTCCTGCGCCGGACCATCGGCCAGGTAATCGTGGCGGCAGCGATCATCGAAGACACGATCGGCTGGATTGTCATGTCGGTCGTCTTCGGCCTGGCCCTGCATGGCCATATCGACCTATGGTCCCTGGCGCGGAGCCTTATCGGCACAGCGGTTTTCCTGGTGATCAGCTTTACGGTCGGCCGGCGGCTGGTCTTCTGGCTGATTCGCTGGGCGAACGACAGGTTCGTTAGCGAGCTGCCGGTGATCACCACCATTCTGGCAATCACCGGATTGATGGCGCTAACGACCGACTGGATCGGGGTCCATACCGTGCTCGGCGCCTTCATCGCCGGAATCCTGATCGGCCAGTCGCCGATCCTGACCAGTCATATCGATGAGCAGGTGCGCGGCCTCATCGTCGCGCTGTTCATGCCGGTCTTTTTCGGTCTGGCCGGGTTGACGACGAACCTCGCCATACTCGCCAATACCGATGCGTTGCTCCTCACCGTCGGGCTGATCGTGATCGCCAGCCTCGGCAAATTCATCGGTGCGTTTCTCGGCGGGCGGCTGGGAGGCATGACCTGGGCGGAGTCGACAGCGCTGGGCTGCGGGATGAATGCGCGCGGCTCGACCGAGGTGATTATCGCCACGATCGGCCTCTCGATCGGCGTGCTCAATCAGGACCTCTTTACGACCATCGTCGCGATGGCCGTCGTCACGACGATGTCGATGCCGCCGATGCTGCGGTGGGCGCTCGGGCGATTGCCAATAACCACCGAGGAGGCGGAGCGGCTCAAACGGGAGGAGTTCGAGGCGACGGGTTTTGTTCCCCAGATCGAACGGATGCTGGTTGCCGTGGATGCGAGCCCCAGCGGCCAATTCGCCTTGCGTGCCGCCGGCCTTTTGGCCGGTGCGCGGCACATGGCGACCACGGTCATTCATTTCGACTATGAGCCGGCGGGGTCGTCAGGCGAAGGCAAGAGGGAGGCCGATCGAACCAAGGCGGTGATGAGAGAAAACGTCCGGGAGGGGCACAAAGCGGCGCAGGAAACGGGAAGCATGCGGGCAGCGATTACGCACCGGATAGAAAATCCGGACATGGAAGCCATCGCGGTCGAGGCGCAAAAGGGTTACGGTTTTCTTGTTATCGGGCGCGAGCCAGCTTCCAAAGGACCGGCCTTCCATGAGCAGATTACTGCCAGTGCCGCCGAATTTGCGGGGCCGTTAGCGATCGTGATCGCTCGGGGGATCGATCGGGCCAAAACCGTCGGCCCGAGATTGAATATTCTTGTGCCGGTTACGGGTACGGCCACATCCCGTCGTGGTGCCGAGGTGGCGATAGCGTTGGCGCGTGCCTCGCACGCGTCCCTGACGGCGCTCCATTTCGCTAGCCGTGTGGGCCAGCCCTCAGCGCCTCGGCCATGGCAAAGGCAGATAGGGTCCGTGGTCGCTCCCATGAACAGCGCGGATGCCGTCATCCGCGAAATCGTCAGGCTCGGCGACCCCTATGGTGTCGCGGTTAATGGCGCCGTGCACAGCGCGGGTGCGTCGCACGACGCCATTCTGCGTCAGATCAAAGATGGCCACCATAACTTGGTCATCATGGGGGTTAGCCCGCGCCCTGGCGATCAGCTTTCCTTCGGTCAGACCGCGGCAGCTTTGCTCGAGAAAGCAGAATGTTCGCTCATGTTTGTTGTCAGCGAGCAGTCGGCGGCGGTGCCCGGAGATACCGAGGACGCCTCTCAAAGCACAACCAGCGCCTCGCGAACCGTCTCGTCATAGACCCGGCGTGCCCGCCGCGGGCCGGATCGCTTTCCAGTTCGGCCTCGTCGTGATCTCCGTGCCAAAGGTGCCGATCTGAAAAGCATGTAATTTCGCGGTGCGCCGCACACCCCGGGACCGTGGAAAAATTGGGGGTTTTGTCAGCACTGGCGCCAGCGGATGCATCCTGTGTTTTTGGAGGCGTAATGACGGGCCGTCATGCGGTTTCCAGGATGCCGAGCACGGTCGCCGTCCGGCGGAGGAGGAGCAGTCTGCGGCGGGCGGCGGAAACAGGCTGGTTCTGCTGGGAGCGCAGGCGGAGGAAGTTGCGCAGCTCGTCGTGGCCGCGACAGAACCGGGCTGCTGATCTGGGGCACTTGAACCCCCGCATGGGCCGGTATCGGCCCTTGAGGCCCCGGTGGTCCTGCTCGAGCCGGTTGTTCAGATAACGGCTGGTCCGATGCCGCACGTGCGCGCCCAACTCGGTCCCGATCGCCCGAGGATAGCTGTCGTGCCCGTCGGTCGTGACCCGCTCCGGGGTGCAGCCGGTCACCGCTTTCGCAGACCGGAAGAACGCGCGGGCGGCCTCCAAGTCGCGATGCTCGCTGAACAGCACGTCCACGAGCGCGCCGGTGCGGTCGATGGCACGATAGACATAGCACCATTGCCCGTTCACCCAGAGATACGTCTCGTCCACATACCAGCTGCAGCCCGCCTTGCCGCGCCGGCGGCGCCGCAGATCTTCCGCCAGAGCCGGGGTGAGCTTGGCCTCCCACTCGCGGACCGCCTCATGGCTGAACACCAGGCCACGCAGAGCGAACATCTCGGGCAGGTCGCGCAGGCTCAGCTTGTAGCGCAGGCGCCAGAGCACCACGAGCGCGATGACGTCGGAGGGATACTGCGCCCGGTTCAGGATCGTGCCGGAGCGCTCATTGAACTGCTTGCCGCAGGCGCGGCAGCGGAACCTGCGATAGCCCTGGGCGGTGCGCTCGGGGCGCTCTGTTACAGCTGCCGACCGACACGCGATGCACCGCATCCCCATCCACCTCCCTCCCGAGAGGCGGCGCTATAGCTGGACCGGTCCCCGCTGGCCAGAGGCCGTGGCGCGAGCTCTGACGAAACCGGTGATGACGGTCATTCGGGTGTCTTCGGCAATATGTGTGACCGGGCATTATCCTATATAGGCGTGCGCCGCTCGCTTCGCAGCAAATCCCGCTTCCAAGCTTCCAAGGGCAGCGATGCGCCGAAGCGGCCGTTCCCGTGCCGTGCCTCACCGCGGCATTGGTGAAGCGTTTGCAGATGGAACCGCAGCTTCGCCTGCGCTATTTCTGCTTGGCCTATCACCAGGAGAGCGCGCCCTCTTTCTGTTTGTCGACCAACTCGGCCGAAAAGCTCGAAGCTTCGGGCATGCGCGACACTGCCGGACGAAGACCTGGTGCTCATCGCCGATCTGTTGTCATTGGATCGGCCGGCCGCCGGTCGACCATTAGAACCGCGGTGAATTGGATTTTGCCCGGCGGCTGAGGAGGTATAGGCTCGGGTTAAAGGGAGGCGCCGATGGACATAGCGGCGTGGCTGCGGAGCCTGGATCTCGAGCGATACGAAGCCGCCTTTCGCGAGAACGAAATCGATTGGGCGGTGCTGCCGCAGCTGACGGCCGATGATCTCAAGGACATCGGCGTGACGGCGGTAGGCCACCGGCGCAAGCTGCTCGCAGCCATCGCCCAGCTTAGCGCTGCCGATGTGCCGCCGGATCCAATTCTACCCAGTGCGCCCATCGGCGGCAGCCCGCTCCCTACTCCCGGAACGTCCTTCGCGGGCGGCCATCCGGGAGCTCCCCCGCATGCCGCAGACGGAAGGGCTGGGGCCGAGGCAGAGCGGCGGCAGCTGACCATCATGTTCTGCGATCTCGTCGGGTCGACACTCCTGGCCACGCGTCTCGACCCCGAGGATCTGCGCGACGTCATCGGCGCGTACCATCGTGCCGTCGCCGAGGTTGTCGGAGGGTTCGACGGGTTCGTCGCCAAATACATGGGCGACGGGGTGCTGGCCTATTTCGGATATCCGCGTGCCCACGAAGACGCGGCCGAGAGGGCGGTCCGCGCCGGTCTGGCCTTGGTCGAAGCGGTGCCGAGGCTGGATCTGGTCGCCGAACCGGGCCTACAGGTCCGCATCGGCATCGCCACCGGGCTGGTCGTCGTCGGCGATCTGACCGGATCGGGCGAGGCGCAGGAGCGCGGTGTCGTCGGAGAAACTCCCAATCTTGCCGCCCGACTGCAGACGCTGGCGCAGCCCGGCACGGTGGTGATCGCGTCGCGCACGCGGCGGCTGACCGGCGGCCACTTCGACTACCGCGCGCTTGGCGGAGTAGCGCTCAAAGGTTTTGACGAACCTGTCAGCGCTTGGCAGGTGCTGGCCGAGAGCGCGGTCGAAAGCCGGTTCGAGGCGCAGCACGAGATCGGGCTGACCCCGCTGATCGGGCGCGAGGAGGAACTCGAGTTGTTGCGCCGCCGGTGGCGTCAAGCCGAGGAGGGCGAAGGCCGGGCCGTGCTGCTGGTCGGTGAGGCCGGCATCGGCAAGTCGCGATTGACCCGCGCGCTCTTGGAGGGGCTGGCCGGCGAGCCGCATCTCCGGCTGCGCTACTTCTGCTCGCCGCATCATCGGGACAGTGCACTCTTTCCGGTGATCAGCCAGCTCGAGCACGCCGCCGGCTTTGTCCACGACGACACCGCCGAGCAAAAGCTGGCCAAGCTCGACGCAGTGCTGGCTCGCACAGCCGCCGAGTCCGAGGCGGTCGATCTGATCGCCGACCTGCTGTCGCTGCCGGCGCGCCACCCTGCACCGGAGCTGAGCCCGCAGCAGCGCAAGGAGAAGACGCTCTCGATGCTGCTTGCCCAGCTCGTAGGACTGGCGCGGGAGCGGCCGGTGCTGATGTTGTTCGAGGACTTGCACTGGATCGACCCAACCTCGCTCGAATTGTTGACAGCGATCGTCGATCGGGTGCAGCGGCTGCCGGTGCTGCTGCTGGCGACCGCCCGTCCGGAGTTTACGCCGCCGTGGCCCAGCCATGCCCACGTCACGGCGCTGTCGCTGGCCCGCCTGAGCCGGCGCGAATGTGTGGCATTGGTTGAGCGGATCACTGCCGGCAAGGTGCTGCCGGACGCGGTTCTGGAGCAGATCCTCGCCCGCACCGATGGCGTCGCGTTGTTCATCGAGGAATTGACCAAGACCGTCATCGAAAGCGGCATGCTGATCGATGCGGGTGATCGGTACACGATGGCGGGACCGCTGCCGTTGCTGGCCATTCCGACGACCCTGCACGATTCGCTGACGGCCCGACTGGATCGCTTGGCACCGGTCAAGGAGGTCGCCCAAATCGCGGCTTGTATCGGGCGTGATTTCGATTACGACCTTCTCGCCGCTGCCTCGGGGATGCCCGAAGACGGCCTGCGTTCCGCCCTCGAGGCGCTCCGGCATGCCGAGCTCGTGATCGCCCGAGGGCTGGCTGGCGAACAATACAGTTTCAAGCACGCCCTGGTCCGCGACGCCGCCTATGCCGGGCTGCTCCGGAGCCGTCGGGTTCAGCTTCACGCCGCCATTGCTCATGCCATCGAGTGGTCCTTCGCGCACGTCGTAGAGGCCGAGCCCGAAACCTTGGCATATCATCTGACCGAGGCGGGGCTGCCCGAGAAGGCAGCGGGTTATTGGCTGCGCGCCGGCAAAATCGCCGCCGCGCGCTATGCCAATATCGAGGCCATCGCCCATTTGCGCCGGGGCATCGAGGCTGTCAGCGGCTTGCCTGAGGCCGCCACCAAGGACCGGCTCGAACTCGACCTCCAGCTCGCGTTGGGACCCTGCCTGATCGCCACCCAGGGTTACCGCTCGAACGCTACTGCGGCAACCGTCATACGCGCCCGCGAGCTTTGTGAGCGGCTTGGTGATGCGCCTGAGTATCCCCAGGTCATGAATTGGTTGGGAGGCATGCATATGGTCCGCGGCGAGTTGCCCGAAATGCTGGACGCAATCACGGTTGCGCTCGGGCTCGCCGAAACGGCCGGCAATCGGCCGGCCGCGGTCAACGCGAGCCGTGGAGTCGGAATGGCGCTGCTGTTTATGGGACGCCTCGTTGAGGCGCGGCAGATGATCGAGCGCAGCATCGCCGAGTTCGATATGTGCGACGAAGCCGAAAGCCTGGCGACCCGGGGGCTCGGTCAGGACGCCGGTGTAGCGGGCATGGCTCTCATGGGCTGGACATTGTGGGCGCTCGGCTACCCGGATATGGCGAGGGCCAGGGTGGGTGACGCCCTTGAGCGCGCCGAGGCTATCGGACACCCGCACAGCCAAGCCTATGCCAGATATTACGCATCCGTTCTCCACACCTTCCGCTGCGAGCCGGCCGTTGCGCATACACACGCCGAGCGTTGCCTGGCATTATCGGAAGAGCACGGCTTCGGCGTGTGGCGCAACCTGGTACGCGCCGTTCGCGGGATTTGCGCGAATCAGCTCGACCCGTCATCGGATGCGCTGGCGACGGTGAGCAGCGAGTTGGCTGAGTTTGCTGGCACCGGCTATCAGTTCGGCATCACGGCGCTTTACGCCCCGCTGTCGCAGGCGTTGCTGGCAAAGCATCAGCTGGCGTCGGCTCGAGAAATCATCATCAAGGGTTTGGCGACTGCCGAGAGGATATTTGAAGCGGAGTTTCTCCGCCTGAAGGCGCGCGCATTTGTCATCGAAGGTGGGCCCTGTGTGTTGACCGACGCGCAAAAGCTGCTCGAAGAGTCGCTGGCGGTCGCGCAGAGCCAACAAGCCCGATCGCTCGAACTGCGCGCCGCCACAGACCTGGCCCGGCTCCGCCGCGACCAGGGCCGCCATGCCGAAGCCCGCGACCTGCTCGCGCCAGTTTATGGCTGGTTCACCGAGGGCTTCGACACGGCCGATCTGAAAGAGGCGAAGGTGCTGCTCGATCAGCTGGCATGATCGCGCCCTTGACCGTATCCGACGAATGACGGCTCACCATACTCCTGCGCCAATCCCGGTGGCGCCGCTGAAGGTCCGGAATGGGGTAGAGGACTAAACGAGTAACGAGTAACGAGTCAGAGTTTGCGCGCCCTTCACGGGCGCGCAGGCTCGGTTGAACGGACGCGTGAGACCGCTGGTTGTCGGAAGGGAGGCAGGATTGCCCTATGGAGTTTTCTACCGGGGGTGGTAGGCGCTCCTATGGGGCCCAGTGATCACGAAGCTGGGAATTTTGGCCATCTCCGGCCTCACGGCGGCGGTTGTTCTGCCCAGGCATCTGCAACGGCGAGCATCTCGCGCGCGATCAGGCGATTGCGCCACCCTATCGCCGCATCACCAGCAGCAGGATGATCACAATCACCAGCACCACGCCGACACCGCCGACCGGGTAATAGCCCCAGCCGGCGCTGTAGGGCCAAGTCGGCAGCGCACCGAGCAGCACCAGGATCAGGATGATGATCAGGATCGTCCACAGCATAAAGGTGGTCCTTCAGTTGGTTGAATATCACTCATCAATATTACCGTTATAGGCGCGTTTGGCGAAACGCAATTCACTAACAGCGCGCAGAAAATTGATCACAACGGTGTCCGCTCACCCCGGCCGCCAAGCAGATCGGAGCCATGGGAGGAGCCACACTTTTGACAAAAGGCGCTTTCTGTAAAGAGTGCTATCGTGCCGCCGGCGGAAATCCGTGGAGCTGCGAGCGTGACGGCACCCACCTCCGGCAGGCGAAATGTAAAAAGTACGTCGGCGGCCGCCACGGATGCCCATGAGCGGCCCAAGGATTTTTTGAGCGATACCGAAGTCGCCACCTTGCTCGATGCCGCCAAGGCCGGACGTCATGGGGTCCGCGATCACCTTCTCATCCTGGTGATGTTTCGCCATGGGCTGCGCGTCAGCGAGGCGATCGGCCTGCGCCGCGATGAGGTCGATCTCGACCACGCCCGGCTGTGGGTCCGCAGGCTCAAGAACGGGCTGGCGGTCGAGCAGCCGATTGCCGGCGACGAATTGCGCGCCCTCAAACGATATCTTGGGACCCGGGCGGACAGGCTGCCGTGGCTGTTCATTTCCGAGCGCGGGCAGCCCCTCACCCGCCAGTCCGTAAATTATCTCATTGCTGTGGCGGCAGGACGCGCCGGCCTGCCACCCGTCCGGCCGCACATGCTGCGCCACTCCTGCGGCTTCTCTCTCGCCAATCGCGGCCACGATCTGCGGCTCATCCAGAATTATCTCGGCCACCGGGATCCGAAGCACACCGTCCGTTACACCAGAACGGCCGCCAGCCGCTTCGAGGGCCTGTGGCGGTGACGCGGACCAGCCTGGAAATCCCTGAACCAGTGCAGCGTAAGGCGCTGGCGGAAGGGCGAGTGGGCGAGGCGTGGCTCGCCGGGCTTGTCGGCACGGTCCTCGATCTTGCCGATGAATGGGGCTTATCGCTCGGCCGAACCTTGGCCGGCAGCACCGACGCGTTCGTGGCCGAAGTCATCACCGCGGACTGCCGCCCGGCCGTGCTGAAGGTGGACCGGCCGGGCCGCGATCCGTCCGCGGGCGAGCTGGGTCAGAAGGCCCATCTGTGCGAAATCGCACGGTAAGAAACGTGAACATGGCCCGGATTCGAGCGATTCGGGGTCTGATCGGGTACTTCCGGCCAGCCAGAGGCCGAACATTGCGTGCAATCATGGCGTGCAACAGGAATTGAACGAAACCGCTTCGCGGTAGGGAGCGGCTGACGCTGGGATCTCCTGTCTGACAGGGTTGGGTTGCTGAACCCCCTCATCAGACAGGAGTCTCCGATGGCCGAGATCAGCCCGCTGCGCCGGCGCATGATCGACGACATGATGATCCGCAATCTGTCGCCGGCGACGCAACAATCCTACCTCTATGCCGTCGCCAAGTTCAGCCGGTATTTTGGCCGCTCGCCGGACCGGCTGGGCTTTGACGAGGTCCGGGCCTACCAGCTTCACCTGATCGCGCAGCAGCGGTCGTGGTCGCATATCAACCAAGTCGTGTGCGCGCTGCGGTTCCTTTACGGCGTCACCTTGGGCCGGAGCGGGGCGCTCGATCGCATCGTTGCCGCGCGCGAGCCGCAGAAGCTTCCGGTGGTGCTGAGCGCTGAGGAGATCGTGCGGTTTCTCGAAGCGGTTCCCGGGCGGCGCAACCGGGCGGCGCTGACCACGGCCTATGGAGCGGGCCTGCGCGTCGGCGAGGTCGCCCGCCTCACAACCGCTGCCATCGATAGCCAGCGGATGCTGATCCGGGTTGATCAGGGCAAGGGCGGCAAGGACCGCTACGTCATGCTGTCGCCGCAGCTGTTGCAGATTCTGCGCGCCTACTGGCGCCTGGCGCGGCCGGGCCATTGGCTATTCCCCGGCCGGGATGCGGGGGAGCCGGTCAGCGTCGCCACCTTGCAGGAGGCCTGCCGGGTTGCGGCGCGGCGCGCCGAACTCAGCAAGCCGGTGACGGTGCACACCTTGCGACACAGCTTCGCCACCCACCTGCTCGAAGCCGGCACCGATATCCGCATCATCCAGGTGTTGCTCGGCCACGCCCGGCTGGCGACGACCGCCCGCTATACCCAAGTCGCGACGACGCTGATCGCCGACACGACGAGCCCGCTCGATCGCCTGCGCCTGAGGGTCGTGCCGCCGCGCTGATCGCCCGGCATGCGGCCCGCACTCGAGGTGGCGGACATCTTCCGCCGCCACGGTGCCGCCTACCGTGCCGAAGAGGCCGACAGCCTGAGCTCTGGGCAACGCCGCGTCATGGCGGCGATCGAGAGGTGCCGGACGGCGGCGCTGGGCGGCCATGTCGAATGCTGCGAGGACTGCGGCGAGACCCGCATCGCCTATAATTCCTGCCGCAACCGGCACTGTCCGAAGTGCCAGGGCTTGGCCCGTGCACAGTGGCTCGCCGATCGCCAAGCCGAGCTGCTGCCGGTGCCTTATTTTCATCTGGTCTTCACCCTGCCGGCGGCAATCGCCGGGATCGCCCTGCAGAACAAGGCGGTCGTCTACGACATCCTGTTCCGGGCGGCGGCCGAGACGGTGCAAACGATCGCCGCCGATCGCAGGCATCTCGGCGCCGCCATCGGCATGACCGCGGTGCTGCACACCTGGGGGCAGAACCTCGTCCACCACCCGCATGTCCATTGCATCGTGCCGGGCGGCGGGCTGTCGCCGGAGGGCCGCTGGATTGCTTGCCGGCCCGGCTTCTTCCTGGCGGTCCGGGTGCTCTCGCGCCTTTACCGTCGGCTGTTCCTGGAACAATTGCGGGCAGCCTTCGAGGCCGGGCGGCTGGGCTTCTTCGGAGAACTCGCCGGGCTTGCCAAGCCGGCCGCCTTCGCCGCTTATCTGCGGCCCGTGCACAGGGTGGAATGGGTCGTCTACGCTAAGCGCCCGTTCGGCGGCCCGCAGCAGGTGCTCGATTATCTCGGTCGCTACACGCACCGGGTCGCCATCACTAACAGCCGGCTCATTGATTTGGTCGACGGCGCGGTTCGCTTCCGCTGGAAGGACTATCGTCATCCGCAGCGGTGCAAGGTCATGACCTTGCCGGCCAGCGAGTTCATCCGGCGCTTTCTGCTACACGTCCTGCCGGACGGCTTCCGCCGGATCCGCCACTTCGGCTTCCTCGCCAACGCGCACCGCCGCGCCAAGCTCGCCCTGATCCGCCGTCTGCTCGATATGGCTGAACCCGAGCCGGTTCCTAAACCGGCCGATTATCGCGAGCGCTATGCCCGGCTGTTCGGGCGATCGCTCGACATCTGCCCCGTTTGTGGCGGACACCTCGTCGAAATCGCCGTGCTCGGGCGCGTGCCCAGACCCGCAGCCCGACCCTTTTCTTGCGACAGTTCGTGACCGGCGCCCGCGCCACCGCTCTTGGCTCTCGATCGCCGGCGCCGATGCCCTGCGAGGGCGCGCTATTGCCGCGCGTGACACTCAATCCCGCGAGCGCCGCTCTCCCGGCGTCCCGCATGATCCCCTCTCGCCCTGGGACATGCTGCGCGCCGGCAAGATCGCCTTTCCTGGCACCGCAAATCGGCCGGTGCGGCCCTTGCCGCCGGCCCCGCTGGCCCTCTTGCCGGGTTCAACTCCCATAGGCCCTACCGGCCAACGCGGCTTCGTTCAATCCGGCTTCAACGACGTCCCGCACCGGGCCATGGGCGTTCATTACCTCGCGGGACCTCGTTGAACCCTTATGCATTGGACGCCTTGTGGGACATTTGGCCCGGCGTATTGCACGCAACAAACCGGGGTGTAACGCGGGGGGTAACGTTGCGTGCAATACCAGCAGCACGATCAAACTTGCCCTTCAGATGCCTGTCCCATCGCCGAATCGCCGGTGAGCAACCTGGCCCAGCAGATTGCGTGCAAGACGCTACCGTGCGTTTTCGCACGGATGGGCCTTCTGACCCTCCTCGCGCGGACGGGTGAGGGTCAGCTACATCAACTCCTGCCTATATCAGAAGAGCAGAGTCCAAGCCTATCCCAACCTCACCACCCCGGAATCCGATGAGAGCCTCTTGCGAAATGCAGAACCTTTCAGGCAAGATTCGATTGCAGGAAATCGATAATCACGGTCGAGGGCTTTTCCAAATTGGCGGCGGCCGGTCCTGCCCGATCGAACCGATATATGGCAGAGCCCACAGGCGATCGGCCGACACCACCCGCTGATCAAGATGATAGGATCTCCGCGCTCGCTCTCGGCCTCTCGGCCCCCGGGCTCCACACAGCTTGATCTAACCAGTAGCCTCGGGGGCGAGCGCTTCAGCACTATGTCGACGGCAGCACATCGCTGCGGATACCGGGTATCCCTGCCTTCTTTTATTGCCTTGACCGGAGCACCGAGCGATTACGAACGTACGGGGATCACAGATGCCGGGTTCGCAGGGCCGGTGCGCGTCCGTTCCTGCGATGGCGAGGAACCGCGCCGCATGCCGCCATCATGATGCATCTCGGCCTGCGCCTGACGCCGCACGGCCACCTGGTCTGCGAAGCCGCTGCAGGTAGGCCGGGCATGGACGAGGTCGTCGCGGCGCGTCTCGATGCGGCGTTTGCCCGGGGCAGCGGCCATGGGCTATTGCAGCTCGGCGCCGGCGAGGTCGGACGGGCCCTGCCACCGGTCTTCGTGTGGTGGCGCGACTTCGCGGCGCGCTATGTGACGGCGCTGTGCCATGCCCCTGACATAGAGGGAAAGCGGACGGCACCTGCGATTGTGCCCGAAATTCCGGCGCCGGCCGAAGCCGATCTCGCCGCACTGGCATTGACGGCGCCGATGATGCCGGGGGCCGAATACCTGACGAGCGCGGTGTTGCGCGCCTTGTGGGCGGCGACGGCGGCGGCGCTGTCCGCCGCCCTCGACGAGGCCGGAACCGACCTGCAGTCCTTCCTCAAAGGGCTGAACCCGGCCTGGAACCTCGTCGGCCGGGTCCATTTCAATCTGGCCGAGAACCGCCGCGACCCGGAGGCGCCGTTCGCCTTCATGGCGACCTATACGACGCGGCTGTCGGCCCAGGCGAGAGCCCAGCATCTGCCGCTGGGTCAGGCATTGCGCGACTATGCCGGCGCGGCCGACCGCGACAAGCTACTGTCGCTGCTGCTGCCGGTGCGGCGCGCCGCCGAGGCCTGTCCCTGGCTGCGGCCGATGATCGACAGCGGCGAGATCTTTCATCCGCTGCGCTGGAGCGCGCAGGACGCCGCGCGCCTCCTCAAGAGCGCGGCGGATCTCGAAGGCGCCGGCGTGATCCTGCGCATGCCCGCCGGCTGGCCCGCCGGGCGTCCGGCGCGGCCGCAGGTGGCGGCGACGGTCGGCACCCAGCCGCCCTCGAAGCTCGGGCTCGACGGGCTGCTCGATTTCCAGGTGGAAACGACATTGGACGGCGAGAAGTTGAGCGACGCCGAGATCGCGACGTTGCTTTCCGGCACGGATAGCCTGGTGTGGTTGCGCAGCCGCTGGGTCGAGGTCGATCGCGACCGGCTCGAACGCACATTGACGCGCTTCCGCGCGGCGGAAGAGCTGGCGCAGAAGGAAGGGCTGGCTTTCGCCGAGGCCATGCGCATGCTGACGGGGGCGGCCGTTACGGAGCCGGAGAGCGAGGATGCGGCGGCCGACTGGTCGCGCGTCGTGGCCGGGCCGTGGCTCAGGGAGACGCTCAAATCCCTGCGCGCTCCGGACGGCGTTGATATAGATCCAGGTCCGACCCTGCACGGCACGCTCAGGCCCTATCAGAAGACCGGCGTCGCCTGGCTCCATCTCTTGTCCGGCCTCAGGCTCGGGGCTTGCCTCGCCGACGATATGGGGCTCGGCAAGACCATCCAGGTCTTGGCGCTGCTGCTGGCGCAGCGGCGGCAGAATGGCGGCGCAAAACCACCGCCCTCGCTGCTCGTCGCACCGGCCTCGCTGCTCGCCAACTGGACGGCGGAGATCGCGCGCTTCGCGCCCGATCTGCACGTCCGGATCGTGCATCCCTCGGCGATGACGACCGAGGAGATCAAGGAGTTCACGCCGGCGCACGCTGCGAAACTGGATCTGGCGATCACCAGTTACGGTACACTGTTGCGCTTGCCCGTACTCGCCGACATCGATTGGCAGCTGGTCATTCTCGACGAGGCCCAGGCGATCAGGAACCCTCATGCCAAACAGACCAGGACGGCCAAGGCGCTGAAGGCCGAGGCCCGCATCGCTTTGACCGGCACCCCGGTCGAGAACAGCCTCGGCGATCTGTGGTCGATCTTCGACTTCATCAATCCGGGGCAGCTCGGCACCGCTCGGCAATTCACCAGCTATACCAAGCGCCTCGCCGAGCGGGCTCATAACCCTTACGGTCCGCTGCGGGAGCTGGTGCGTCCCTATATCCTGCGGCGCCTGAAGACCGACCGAGCGGTTATCGCCGACCTGCCCGACAAGACCGAGGTCACGGCGCATTGCCATTTGAGCCGTCGGCAGGCCGCATTGTACACGCAGGCAGTCGAGGATCTGGCGCGGGGTTTGGAAGACGCCGAAGGCATTCAGCGCAGGGGCGTGGTGCTGGGGATGCTGATGCGCCTCAAGCAGATCTGCAACCATCCCTCGCAATGGCTGAACGACAGCGGTTGGGCGGAGGCGGACAGCGGCAAGTTCGGCCGCTTGCGCGAGATCGCCGAGATCGTAGCAGCGCGCCAGGAGAAGATGCTGGTCTTCACCCAGTTCCGCGAGATCACCGGTCCGCTGGCCGCCTTTCTCGGCGAGATCTTCGGGCGCTCTGGGCTGGTCTTGCACGGCGGGACCGCAGTCAGGAAGCGCCGCGCCCTGGTGCAGAGGTTTCAGGAGGACGAGAGCGTGCCGTTCTTCGTGCTGTCTCTGAAGGCCGGGGGCACGGGGGTGACGCTGACCGCGGCCTCGCACGTGGTGCATTTCGATCGCTGGTGGAATCCGGCAGTCGAGACCCAGGCGACCGACCGGGCCTTCCGGATCGGCCAGAAGCAGAACGTTCTGGTGCACAAATTCCTCTGCCGCGGCACGGTCGAAGAAAAGATCGACGCCTTGATCGAAGAAAAGCGCGCGCTGTCCGATGCTCTGCTCTCCGGCGGCAGCGAGCTCGACCTGACGGAGATGACGGATGACGAATTGCTGCGGCTGGTCGCCCTCGACCTGAACGCCGCGATCAGGACCGAAGCCGATGCCACGCAATGATGATAGAGGATGGCCGCGCTATGTGCCGGTGGCGGAACGGCGTCGTAAGGCCGAGCGTATGGGGGCGAAATTGCGCAGACAAGGCCAAGCCCTGACGCCGGTAGCGATCGCCGGCCGCGCCATCGCCGCCACCTTCTGGGGGAAGGCCTGGTGTGACAACATCGAAGCCTACAGCGATTTCGCGAGCCGCCTGCCACGGGGCCGCACCTATGTGCGCAACGGCTCGGTGTTCGACCTGCAGATCGCGCGCGGACAGGTCATGGCATTGGTCAGCGGATCGGAAGTCTATCGGGTTGCCCTCGTCATCAAGGAGCTGCCGGCGGCAAAGTGGCGGTCGATCTGCGCCGACTGCGCGGCGGGCATCGACTCGCTGGTCGAACTGCTGCAAGGGCGGCTCTCCAAAGGCATCATGGAACGCCTCTGTCGTCAGGACGGCGGTCTGTTCCCAAGGCCCTCCGACATTCGCTTCTCGTGCAGCTGCCCCGACCATGCGCTGCTGTGCAAGCATGTGGCGGCGGTGTTGTACGGCATCGGCGCACGGCTCGACAGCCAGCCGAAATTGCTGTTCCGGCTGCGCGGGGTGGACGAGAGCGAACTGGTCGCGCATAGCGACGCGCCGGCGGCCCTGGTGGAAAAGGACCTCGCGGCTGACAAGGTTCTGCGCGCCGACGACGTTTCCGCCCTGTTTGGCCTGGACATGGCGGAGCCGGCGGCGGAGCAACCGCCCGCCCCCGGATCACGGCCCAGGGCGGGCACGCGCAAGCCGCCGCGCGCTCCGCCGCCGACGGTCGCGACCGGGAAAACCCCGGCCAAAGCGGACGAGACGGCGAAGCTCTCGGCGGGAGGGCAGACGCGGCCAAATCGCGGCGCAAAAGTGAGGGTTGCAGGCCGCGCGGCGGAGCGGGTCAAAGGAACCGAAGAGAAGGCCCGCGCGCCGGCAAACGCAGTTGGGCGGGTCACGCGGTTTCGCGGTTCCCGGCGGGGCGCTAGCGCTTCCAGACGAAACGGCCGACCATAATCCGTACAGCGGCGCCGTCACGGGACCCCGATCGGCGTCAGGGTCCCGTCAGTAGAATGAACGAATACAGGAGGTTGGTTCCGGGACCCCCATGCCGAAAGGGGGGTCTCGAGCGAGCCGATCTACAACGGGCAGGGCGAATATGCCCATGACGAGGATGGCGATGGATTTTGTGAGGTCCACGTCAATACGAAAGCACTGCTCAGCGCGCTCATCGCAGCTCTGGTCATGTGACCCAGCCCATCACCCTGAAATCCGATAAGAGCCTTGATATTTTGCCAACAATGGCCGCGGCGGTTTGCCCCCGATGAAATCCACTGACTTCGTCGTCACCGGGCGCCCTCGGCTTGCGGCCATCCAGCACTTCCCGGTGGTGGAGTCCGCCGAGTACGAGCGCTGCCGGGCCGGGATGCAGGAAACCTTGCGGCGCGTGCAGCAGGCCTATCTTGGGACGTCACAGCGCGCCGCCATCGTTCTGGAAGGCTGGGATGCCGCGGGAAAAGGCGGCGTGATCCGCCGGCTAGGCTGGGCGCTCGATCCGCGCAGCTTCAAGGTGCACACGATTGCCGCGCCGACCCCTCGGGAGAGGTCGCAGCACTATCTGCAGCGCTTCTGGGCACGCCTGCCGGAGCATGGTCAGATCGTCGTGTTCGACCGCTCCTGGTATGGCCGCGTCTTGGTCGAGCGTGTCGAAGGCTATGCCGCGCGGGCGGAATGGCATCGGGCCTATAACGAGATCGACGCATTCGAGCGGATGCTGCTGGAAGATAACACGCGGCTGGTGAAGCTCTTCCTGCACATCACTCCCGAGGAACAGATCCATCGGTTCCGAGCCCGCCTCACCGATCCACTGAAGCGCTGGAAGTTGTCCTGCGAGGATTTTCGCAACCACGCGCGCTGGAAGGACTATGAGGCGGCAATCGAGGACATGTTGGAGACGACATCCACCAGGCGGGCCCCCTGGCATCTCGTGCCGGCCAACAACAAGCCCTTCGCCAGGCTGGCCGCCTTCCGCATCATCGCCGATCGGCTCGCGGAGGGAGTGGATTTGGAGCCAGCCGCGCTGGATCCCAAGGTGGCGGATGCTGCTGAGCAACTGCTCGGTACCAGGCTGCCGCTCAGCGATCATGGCAGTCATTGAGCCTGTGGGCCGCAGGGCCTGGGCCTCTCCGGCTGCATCGGACGCACCCCGGAATGGCTGCCCCTCAGGCGATAGACCCTGAGAGGTTTACAGAGGATTCTCCTCGCTTTTCCCGCTGTGCTGGACGTCTCTCCGACCTCGACCGTCCGGACGACCTGGCGCGCGGGCCCGGGCTGCGGGAGTGAGCCCAAAGCGATGACTGGGGTCGCCATCGTCATCCCCATGCTGAACGAGGCCGCGGGACTGACGCGGCTATTGCGCTCGCTCGCCGCGCTCGAGCCGCCGCCGGCGGAGGTGCTGGCGGTGGATGGCGGCAGCGCCGACGCCTCCGTCGCTATCGCGGAAGCGGCCGGGCTGCGTGTCGTCCGGCACGATACCCGCGGCCGGGCGACGGCGATCAACCGTGGCGTGCAGGAAGCCACGGCACCGATCATCTGCGTGCTGCACGCCGACACCTTGCTGCCCGACGACGCGGTTGCCGTGATGCGCAGGGTGCTCGCGGACCCCGGGACCGCCCTGGCCGGCTTCACCCCCCTGCTCAGCGGACCGGACCGGGTCCGTTGGGGGACCAGCTTCCACAACTGGATCAAGACCTGGTACGCGCCCCTGCTGTTCCGGCCGCACCTCTTCCTACGCGGCGTGCGGCTGCTCTTCGGCGACCATGCCATGTTCTTCCGCCGCACCGATTTCCTGGCTATCGGCGGCTGCGACCCCACGCTGCCGGTCATGGAGGAAGCGGATTTGTGCATCCGCTTCCACCGGCTCGGCCGTACCCGCCTCGTCAACCGCGTGGTGATCACCTCCGATCGCCGGATCGCCGCCTGGGGCGCGCTGCGGGCGAACTGGATCTACCTCAAGGTCGGAGCCCTCTGGGGACTCGGCTTTCGCAAAGGGCTGGAGCGGCACTACCCCGACGTGCGCTGAACCGAGCGCCCGCGCAGATAGCCTTTAGCGATGCCGTAGTCGATCAGCCGTTGCAGGAAGGCCTGATCGGGGCGCGGACACGTGCGTCCGCTCAGCGCCTGCAGATTCGCGTCCTCGAACCTGGGGTTACGCTGAAGGTAGCTGGCGTAGAAAGACGTCACTTGGCGGTCAAGGGTCTGCTCCGCACGGGTCAGCCGGGCCCGTTCGAAGGTTTCGGGCGGCACGAAGCGCGGCGCGTGCAGGTGCTGATAGCCCAGCGCCAGGGTCCGCCATGCGGCGACCGGCACGGGCGCGCCGGAAACAAGGTGTGCATCGGCGCCGTTACGGGACCCCAATCGGCGTCGGGGTCCCACCGGTAGAATGAACGCATACAGGAGGTTGGTTCTGGGACCCCATGCCGAAAGGGGTTCCTCGAATGAACCGATCTACACGCCGAACCGGCCGCATTCGGTCCCTGTGTTCGTATTATCCCTGACTTGAACGGGTCAAGAATTCATCAGGTCGAAAGACGCCGCCTTGCCGGCGCCGTTGAGGCTGGTGATCTCGTCGTTGCACGCGGTGAAGCGATACCTCGCACTGGCTGCGTGCCGCCGAAGGATTTGGGTCTGTATCGCCGCTCTTGACACGCTGCCCGCCGAGGCGCACGTCAACAGCATGCTGCCGCAGCTGTGCTCAGAGATACCGGCTCGTTCGCTGCGGGCCGCCATGACGGCGGCGATGCTTCTGATATCGGGGATCGCCATGGCTCAGGAATGTCCGCTCGCGGCGCCGCTGGTCCTTAAGGACCTTCAGAGCGGCTTCGTCGGCCAGACAGGTACGGTTTGGACGATCGCGCCGGATTGCAACTTTACCGTCGCGCGCCAGATCGGAGGGAAAGTCGGCGATCCATATAAGCAGGGCCAGCTGACCCTGGAGCAGCGACAGCAACTCGCGGCCCTGATCGGACGCATGAATCTGGCCGGCTTCCCCGATCGGCTCGGCGGCGCTCCGCAGCCGAACGCGCACCAGATCACGGTGTCATACGGCCACACCGTCTCGGTGCTGACCCTGCCGCCCGGTGGAAATATGAACGAGCTGTCGGCAGCAAGCGGCGATCAGCGAGCAACCCAGCTCCTGGAGTTGGCACACGCCCTGGGCGTCATGATCGGCAAATGAGGTCCTGTGTCGCTTAAGCTTAAAATTTTACCTACTGTGTGAGGTAGTTCATTTTTCCGGCGGCGGCTGCCCCTTATGCTCTCCTCGACCCGAACAAAGCTGCTGTTCGGGAGGATGAGAGAGGTTGTCATGCACACGCATCCTTGCCGGCCTGGGCATCGCCATTCCATATTCTGTATCTTGCCGCCGCACGTGTTGCGCGCGATTGCCAGGAATGGCAATCCAGCCCAGCGGAATGCGGCGCTTGACGCGCTGGCCCTGGACGGCACGCTTCGGACCCAGCGTTTTACCTTTCAGATGTTGGGGGTCGTGACTGGGCCAACCGTAATGGCGGCGCCGGCGCAAGTCCACCGTACCGTCTACACGGCCAATAATTCCCAGACACTGCCCGGAACATTGGTGCGCGCTGAAGGCCAACCGCCGGTCGCCGACGTCTCGGTCAATGAGGCCTATGATGGCCTCGGCGATACCTTTGCCTTTTATCTGGAAGCGTATCAGCGCAACTCGATCGATGATCATGGACTGCCGCTGATCGCGACCGTCCATTACGGCAAAGATTACGACAACGCCTTCTGGAACGGGCAACAAATGGTCTTTGGCGACGGTGACGGGCAGATCTTCAATCGCTTTACGTCCTCGGTCGATGTGATCGGCCACGAGCTGACCCACGGCGTCACCGGATCCGAGGTCAATCTGACATATCTTCGCCAGTCCGGAGCGCTGAACGAGTCGGTGTCGGACGTCTTCGGCTCGCTGGTCAAACAACATGCCCTGAAACAGACGGCCTCCGAGGCCGATTGGTTGATCGGAGCCGGGCTGCTGACCTTCCAGGGCCAGGCATTGCGATCGATGCAGGCCCCCGGCACTGCGTATGACAACAACCTCATGGGGAAGGATCCGCAGCCGGCGGATATGTCCCATTACGTCCACACCGCCGAGGACAATGGCGGCGTCCATACCAACTCTGGCATCCCGAACCATGCCTTTTATCTCGTCGCGATCGCTCTTGGCGGCAACGCGTGGGTGAAAGCCGGGCAGATCTGGTACGACACGATCCGCGACAAGAGCCTCAAGCAGACTGCGAGCTTCGCCGCTTTCGCCGGGCGCACGGTCGCCAATGCCGGGCACCGCTACGGCACAAACAGCACGGAGCAGAAAGCGGTCATCGACGCCTGGCGGCAGGTGGGCGTAAAGCCGAGCTGAGCCGGCTGGAGTGGAACTCTCATCGGCACCGTCAACTTGGCTGCTGGCCGGCTTGCGGATTGAGAGCGGGGCGGGTAGCCGGAGGGGATGACGACGCCCGTTTGTCCCAGCTATGCCGGCTACCGCTTCCCGGCCGAGATCACCAGCGGCAGGCCGTGCCGCTACATCCGCAACCGGATGGGTACCGTCAAGTTGTCGTCTCTGAGCCGAGCGGGGGCCACGGTGGTGTGGAGTTTAAGCTGCGGCAGCAACCTCGCTGATCTCGGCCTACATCTCAAACGCACGCTCCCTTGCCGCTCGATACTCACCGGCGGGGACGCGGTCGCGGCGGAGACGAAAGAGGTTGTTGATCTGGTCGTGGACAGAGAGGAAGCGTTGTGCCTGCCACGCCGACTTGAAACGCTTCATCTGTCGTTCTCGCCGGCGCGTCGGCTGGTGCGAATTCTCGGCTCGGTTGTTCACTCGGTTGTTCAGCCCCTTGTGCCGGCGGTGCTCGACACCGGGCATCAGCTCCTGCTTTGCCGCGCTGTAGCTCCCGAGCTTGTCGGTGACTATGACGCGCGGCGCCCGGGATTGCCGCTTCAGCAGCTTGCGGAGCAAGTGCTTGGCGGCGCTCTTGTCACGCCGGCTCTGCACGAGGATGTCGAGCACGATGCCGTCCTGGTCCACCGCGCGCCAGAGCCAGTGCTTCTTGCCGGCGATCTTGATGACGACCTCGTCGAGGTGCCACTTGTCTCCAGCCGCAGGCAGCCGCCGCCGGATCCGGTTGGCGAAGTCCTGGCCAAACTTGATCGCCCATTGCCGCACGCTCTCATGGCTGACGAGGATGCCGCGTGCGGCTAAGCAAATTTGTGCGGCTCGGCCAACGGATCGCAGCGTTGACTCCTGAGGATGGTAGGCTTTGGGAGGAGGCCGAGGCTCATGGCGGGCAAATCTCCTGTCATGGCGGACGCGGCGCAGCGCCGGGCGCTGGCGGCATT
>DATFCQ010000233.1:0-7908 GCA_035252905.1 Allostellaceae bacterium
GAAGACGGCGTGCCGGCCTTCACCGAAGACGGCATCGAGCATTTGCGCCAGATCATCGCCGACGAAAAGGCCGCCGGCCGCGCACCGCCGCGGGTCAATCCGACAAAATAGCCCGGCCCGCGGTGCTCACCGCAGGGTTACACTAAGAGCGCCTCGTATCGATGCAGAACACCGGCAATCCGGCCTGTCGCACCCTCCATACAACCATACCGTCAGCGAGCAGGCTTCCAGGCCGGTGCGCTCCAGCGGTGGCTGCGTCCCTTGCAGAGCCGCGACCGGTGCCTCTGGTTCGGTCGCTGTACGCGATTCTTTCACCATGCGCCCCTTCTACTCGACGCAGCACCGGTAGTATGCAATAGCACCGGACGTGAGGGCCGGCGGGACGGTGACAAAACGCCATTAACGGAGCAGCGAGCCCCGCCTCTATCATCGCCGTTCCCCCAGCACCTTCTCCGCTCTCTCGCAGCTCGGCCAAATCCGAGCCGCCTCCGGTCGCAGGAGGAGACATGACCCGTCCACGCGCTGCCGACGACTTTGCCGCGATCCGTGCCCGAATGGAGGAACTCCGTCGGGAGCGCGATCCGGTGCCGCGTCCCGGCGAAGAGCCCCGAGGGGTTGGGCGATTGCCCGATAGTCTCTACGGCAGCGACGCGAGCCGGGCGCGATCGGAGCGCGAGGGTCGGCAAGAGCGCGGGGATTGGTCGGGGGGCCGGCCGAGGCGATAGCGCGACAGGGGCAGGCAGAGGACAGATATCCCGGTCCCGAACGGGTCGCCGACTTCTTCTCACGCGCGCGTGCGCGCGAGGGGTGTGCGGGCGAGGGCCGGGTTTCGGGGGGCGCCCTCTCAGCTAAGTGGTTCTTATACTTACCTTCTTTCTCCACCGAACTCGGGCGCAGCGCCGCTTTGGCCCGACTTTGGGAGGGGTTGGGGAGGGGTTTCGGGACACTTTTCGGGGACTTTCCCCCCACTTCCCCGCGGGGGAGAGGCGCGTCGGAATGGCACTTCGGTTCCTCTAAGTTCTTGAAATGGCACGAGTCCTCTACTTGGTTCGCCTCTATGGGCGCCCGGGGTGGCGCCGACTTTCCGCTAAGCTTTTGATTTTATTACCCATAGCCGGTTTCCGATATGGGTCAGGGACTCGCGAGCGACTTGGGACCCTGCCCGCCCGGCTGGGGGAAAGCCCCTGGGGTGGGGTCCGGCTGCGGGGCCATCTCGGAGCGGGACCCGTGCGCTGGGCGGGACGATGCGGGCGCGCGGAAGCGAGCGTCGGCCATTCCGATAGCCGATCCGGCTGGCGGTCAGGCGGGGCGAAGACGTGCCCGCAATGTGCAATTTTTTCACTTCAGCTCTTGTGTAATTTTTGCACATAGTCTAGAAGAGCGGATGATCTCGGCGAGCCGAGCCCAAGCCGCTTCGGAGCCATACAACCCGGTTTCGGCGCGCGCTTGGGTAACGATCCGGTCCGCGAGATCGGCAGGTTGCGGCGGGCTCGTCGCTCCGCCCGGCAAGTGGTAGGGCTCTTGATCCTCAGACACGGGTTATCGCCATGGTCATCATCAACGGCCGCGAGTGGGTTCCGCCCTCCCCAGAGGAAGCGGCGCGGCAGCTTGCCGAATATACGCGGCGGGTCGAGGAATGCCAGCGCGCGGCCGGCTTGACGGATGCCGAGATCGCGGAGATTGACGCGCGCGCGGATCAGGCTCGGGCTCGCGATCGGCTGTACCATACGCTCCCGGAACTCCGCACTCCGGAGATGTACGCCGCGGCAGGGCTTGATTGGGAAGCGGAGATGGCCGCAGATGAACCGGAGCCCGGCGAGGAAGACGAGCCCGATGGCGCCATGGATCTCCCTACCGGGCCGGTGCTGCCCCCGGACTTCCGGGCTTGGCGCGAGCGGATGGGGTGGACACAAGAGCAAGCCGCCGCGGCACTGGATCTCTCCCGCCGCTCGATCATCGGCTATGAACAGGGAACCCAGCCGATCCCGCGCACGGTGGCGCTCGCCTGTTGGGCGCTTACGGTGGCGCATCGCCGCTTGCCGCGGCGGACCCGGACTCGCGCGCGTGAGGGTGGCGAATACGCAGCACGTCCGCGCGTCCGATAACACCGGGCACGGGCTGGCGCGTGATCCCGACGAATGGCCCGCGGCGCTGGGAAAGCCGCAGCGAAATGTGTCCCGGTTCTTCCGTAGGGCTTCCGCAACGAGAAAGGGCTTAGCCAGTGTCCCAGCTAAGCCCTTTATCTTATAGGTGGAGCCAACCGGGATCGAACCGGTGACCTCTACAATGCCATTGTAGCGCTCTCCCAGCTGAGCTATGGCCCCGCGGAGGCGGCCGGCGGCGCCGGCTCGCCCCGTCAAGTTAGGAAGACGCGGCCGCCGCGGCAAGCGGAAAACGCGCACCTCAGTGCTCTTCCTCCTCGACGTTCTCGATGACTTCGGCCATGTCGTCCTCGTCCTCGCCGAGTTCGGAGGTGTCTTCGAGAACCTCCTCGTCCTCCTCCTCGGTCTCGGCGAGCGGCACCGCCTCTTCCTCGTCCTCGGCGAGCTCGTTGTCCTCGGTCTCGATCTCCGTATCGAGCTCGTCGGCGCCGACCGGCTCCAACTCCTTCTCGACCGGCGCCGGCCGGGCCCGCCGCGAGCGCAGGAACGCCTCGGGGTCGTAGGGAGTGCCGCATTTCGGGCAGATGACGGGATCGCGCAACAGGTCGTAATACCGCGTATTGCAGCTCGGGCAGATGCGCTTCGTGCCCCATTCGGGTTTGGCCACAACTCGCTCCTTGATCGGTTCCCCTGGATCAGGTTGGCGCGCGATTGCCACAGGCTCGCTTCCCTGTCAAAAGCAATCGCGCGAGCGCAGAGTGATGCGTAAATCGGAAGCGTGAATTGACAGGGGCCGCGCGCCGCGCAGATATGGGCCGAGGGCGGCGCCGGTCAACCGCTTGAACCAGGATGATGCCGCGATGTCGAAGCTTTCCCGGTCTCCCGCGCCTTACGCCGCGTCGCGGCCGAGGATGCCGCTTTCGGGTCGGGTCCGGGTCCCCGGCGACAAGTCGATCTCGCACCGCGCCCTGATGCTGGCGGCCTTGGCGGTCGGCCGGACAGAGATCACCGGCCTGCTCGAAGGCGAGGACGTGCTTGCCACGGCGCGCGCGGTTGCCGCGCTCGGCGCCCGCACCGCCCGCCTCGGCCCCGGCCGGTGGGAGGTCGACGGCGTCGGCATCGGCGGCCTCGCCGAGCCCGCGGACGTGCTCGACCTCGGCAATTCCGGGACGTCGGCGCGCCTGTTGCTCGGCCTGTTGGCGACCCATGCGCTCAACGCCTTTGTCACCGGCGACGCCTCCTTGCGAGGGCGGCCGATGGGGCGGATCATCGAGCCCCTGTCGCGCATGGGGGCGCGCTTTGTTGCGCGCGCGGGCGGCAGGCTGCCGCTCGCCGTCAGCGGCGCCGCCGATCCGTTGCCGCTCGATTACCGCCTGCCGGTGCCCTCGGCGCAGGTCAAATCGGCGGTCTTGTTGGCCGGGCTCAACACCCCGGGCGAGACCACCGTGATCGAGCCGCAGGCGACGCGCGACCACACCGAGCGCATGCTGCGCCATTTCGGCGCCGCGGTCCGGGTCGCGCCGGCGGAGGAGGGCGGCAAGCGAATCACGGTCACGGGCTTCCCGGAACTCGTGCCGGCGCCGATTGCGGTCCCCGGCGACCCCTCCTCGGCGGCCTTTCCGCTCGTTGCCGCCTTGCTCGTGCCCGGCTCGGAGGTCACGATCGAAGGCGTCGGCGTCAATCCGACACGGACCGGGCTCCTCGACAGCCTGCGGGACATGGGTGCCGACATTGCCTTTCTCAACGAGCGCGAGGAGGGAGGCGAGCCGGTCGTCGATCTGCGCGCCCGCGCCGGGAGGCTCGAAGGCGCCGACATCCCGGCCGAGCGCGCCCCGCGCATGATCGACGAATATCCGATCCTGGCGATGGCCGCCGCGTGCGCCCGCGGGCGCACGATCATGCATGGGCTTGCCGAATTGCGCGTCAAGGAAAGCGACCGCCTCGCCGCGATCGCGACCGGGCTCAAGGCCTGCGGCGTTCGCGTCGCGGTCGAGGGCGACGATCTCTTCGTCGAAGGCGCCGGCAATTTTCCCGCCGGCGGCGCGACGATCGCAACCCAACTCGATCATCGCATCGCCATGGCCTTTCTCGTACTGGGGCTCGTCGCCAACGAGCCGGTGGCGATCGACGATGCCGCGCCGATCGCCACCAGCTTTCCCGGTTTTTTCGAACTGATGGACGGGCTCGGCGCGCGTTTGCGAGAGGCCGATTGACCCCGCCTCCCGCCGCCTTGCGCGCTTCTCACATTCGCGTAATGCTGGGACCAGCCCATCATTTATCAGGGAGGCCCCTGTGCCGGAACAGCACAAGTGGCAGCTCGCCGGCGATTACTTCGAGAATTGCAACTGCGACGTCGTGTGCCCGTGTCTGGCTTCTTCCGCCGCGCCGCTGACGGCGCGGCCGAGCCGGGGGACATGCGATGTCGCCCTCGTCTTCCATATCGACAACGGACATTACGACGGAATACCGCTGGACGGGCTCAATGTCGCGGTGGCCGGCCATGCGCCGGGCCCGATGGCGGACGGCAATTGGACAGTTGCCGTCTATATCGACGAGCACGCCGACGACCGACAGGCTGCGGCCCTCGGCGCCATCTTCAGCGGCGCCGAGGGCGGGCCGATGGCGGCCTTCGCACCGCTGATCGGGCGGCAGCTCGGGGTCAAAAAGGTGCCGATCCGTTATGCCGTCGAGGGAAAAGCCCGCTCGGTGGAAATTCCCGGCATCATGCAGATGGCGGTCGAACCGATCCCGACCCTGCATCCGAGCGGCGAGACATGGACGGCGCTCGGCCACCCCGTCGCCCCCGACAGGCTCGCACTCGCGGTCGGCCGCCAGGGAAGCACCTATGCCGACCACGGGATGCGCTGGGACAATTCCGGCAGGAACGGACATTATGCACCGATCCGCTGGTCGAATTAAACCTCGCCCGGTTTTCGGGGCCGGACGGTAGAATGCTTTACCGCAAAGGTCGCCAAGGATGCGCAGAGGACGCGAAGGATCGCACATCGGCCGTCCCGACGGCGCCATCGCGCCCTTCGCGCATCCTTGGCGTTCCTTTGCGGTGAGGCGCTTATTGAAACCCCGGCTCTGTCCTGTCCGAGAGGGGTCTTCTCGCAGCCGGACTCCCGCGCCGACCGCTCGGCGCACTCGCATTTTGCTGCTCTCTGCCAGGACGGCGTCGGCGCTTTGGGCTCCGACTGCGCAGCGGTAGCCGCATGGCACCCTTTGTCATCGCGGTCGACGGCCCCGCCGCCTCCGGCAAGGGAACGCTCGCCCGTCGCCTTGCCGCGCATTACGGCTTTGCCCATCTCGACACCGGCCGGCTCTATCGCGCGACCGCCCTGCTCGTCTTGACGGCCAGGGCCGATCCCGCCGATCCGCAGGCGGCCGAGGCGGCGGCGCGGCGGGTCGAGGCCGCGCTTCTCGACGATCCGCGGCTCGGCGAGGAAAGGGTGGGGCGGGCGGCCTCGGTGGTCGCGGCGATCCCGCAGGTGCGCGCCGCCCTGTTCGCCTTTCAGCGCGCATTCGCCGCCGCTCCGCCGCCCCTGGCCAAGGGCGCGGTGCTCGACGGCCGCGACATCGGCTCGGTCGTCTGTCCCGACGCCGATGTGAAGCTGTTCCTGACCGCGACCCCCGAGGTGCGCGCCCGCCGCCGGGTCGAGGAGTTGCGGGGACGGGGTGCGCCGGCTATATACGAAACCGTCCTGCAGGACCTGAAGGAACGTGACGCGCGCGACACTCAGCGTCGGACCGCACCGCTTTCGGCGGCCGCCGACGCGATCGTGATCGACACGACGGCGCTTGACGCTGATTCGGTGTTCGAGACCGTGCTCGCTCGGATTGCCCCCATTCTCGCCCGTCCGGATTGACGGCTGCAGGACCCGGTCGATAGGGCCGCCCGGGAGAGGGCAGCCCCGTGCTCCGCTCTGGGTCCCGGCGGAGCCGCTCCGGCAATTTTCGGGATCGAGGAGAGGGAATGGCTGTCGCATCGCAACTCGCCGAAGCACCCGAGAAGGAGAGCTTTGCCGCCCTTCTCGAGCAATCTCTGGGCACCGCCGACGGTCTCGAAGGGACCGTCGTCAAGGGCCGGGTCATCGCCGTCGAGAACGATATGGCGCTGATCGATGTCGGGCTCAAATCCGAAGGCCGCGTGCCCCTGAAGGAGTTCGCCGCCGGCGGCGCCGAGCCCAATGTCCAGGTCGGCGATACGGTCGAGGTCTACCTCGAGCGCATGGAGGACAAGAACGGCGAGGCCCAATTGTCGCGCGAGAAGGCGCGCCGCGAGGAGGCCTGGACCCAGCTCGAAAAGAGTTTTCAGGCGAACGAGCGGGTCACCGGGGTCATCTTCGGCCGGGTCAAGGGCGGGTTCACCGTCGATCTGAATGGCGCAGTCGCGTTTCTGCCGGGCAGCCAGGTCGACATCCGCCCGATGCGCGACATCACCCCGCTTCTGGGCTCGCCGCAACCCTTCCAGATCCTCAAGATGGACCGCTCGCGCGGCAACATCGTCGTGTCGCGCCGCGCCGTGCTCGAAGAGAGCCGCGCCGAGCAGCGCTCGGAACTGGTCGCCAGCCTGAAGGAAGGGCAGATCCTCAGCGGCGTCGTCAAGAACATCACCGATTACGGCGCCTTTGTCGATCTCGGCGGGGTCGACGGGCTGTTGCACGTCACCGACATCGCCTGGCGCCGCATCAATCATCCCTCCGAGGCCTTGCATATCGGCCAGACCGTCAAGGTCCAGGTGATCCGCTTCAACCCGGAGACGCAGCGCATCTCGCTCGGCATGAAGCAGCTCGAAGCCGATCCGTGGGAAGGGGTCGAGCTGAAATATCCGGCCGGCGCCAAATTCCGCGGCCGCGTCACCAACATCACCGACTACGGCGCCTTTGTCGAATTGGAGCCGGGCGTCGAAGGCCTCGTGCACGTCTCCGAGATGAGCTGGACCAAAAAGAACGTGCACCCCGGCAAGATCGTCTCGACCAGTCAGGAGGTCGAGGTGATGGTGCTCGATGTCGACCCGCAAAAGCGCCGCATCAGCCTCGGCTTGAAGCAGGTGATGCCGAACCCGTGGGAGCAGTTCGCCGAGGATCACCCGGTGGGCGGCACGGTCGAGGGCGAGGTTCGCAATATCACCGAGTTCGGCTTGTTTGTCGGGCTGCCCGGCGATATCGACGGCATGGTGCACCTGTCCGACATCGATTGGAACCGTCCCGGCGAGGACGCCGTCAAGGACTACCGCAAGGGCCAGGTCGTGCGCGTCAAGGTGCTCGACGTCGACGTCGAGAAGGAGCGCATCTCGCTCGGCATCAAGCAGCTCGAGGCCGACCCGTTCGAAACCGGCATGCAGACCCTCAAAAAGGGCGAGGTCGTCACCGGCACGATCTCCGGCATCGCCGACGGCGGCGTTGAGGTCACGCTGGCCGACGGCGTTCCCGGTTTCATCCGCAAATCCGAGCTGTCGCGCGACCGCAGCGAGCAGCGCCCCGATCGCTTTGCGGTCGGCGAGCGCGTCGATGCCAAGATCACCGCGATCGACCGCGCCACACGGCGGGTCACGCTGTCGATCAAGGCGCGCGAGGTCGACGAAGAGAAGCGGGCGATGCAGGAGTTCGGCTCTGCCGAGTCGGGCGCCAGCCTCGGCGACATCCTTGGCGCGGCAATCCGCCGCCGCCAGGGCCAGACCGACGCCGAGGAAAAGGAATAGCCCGGCACCGTTGACGCTGGCAGGTGGGTTTGGCACCGTAACGGGTCGAACCACCTGCCGGCGCTCGCCATGACCAAGTCAGAACTCGTCCAGCGCCTCGCC
>DATFCQ010000234.1:0-12107 GCA_035252905.1 Allostellaceae bacterium
CTCGCGATTGTCTTCGCCAAGCTTGGGTGCAAGCTTGGCGAAGGGCGGCCGGGCGCCGTCGAAGGACAGCGGCAGGCCGACCAGCGACAGCGACAACGCACTTCCCGGCCCGTTCTGGATGATGTCGAGCGCCCGGGTCTGCGCGTCGGCGACAACCTGATCGATCGTATGGATCGGGCCGTTCGGGATTCCGGCCTTGTCGAGCCGCGCCGCCCAGGCGGCGATCGGCTCGCCGGCAAAGATGTCGGCAAGGATCGACACCAGCGCGTCGCGGTTGACGACGCGATCGCGGTTGGTGCGAAAGCGCGGGTCGTCGGCGAGGCTCGCGCGACCGAGCGCGGCGGCAAGACGGCGAAACAGATTGTCGTTGCCAGCGGCGACCATGATGTGCCCGTCGGCGGCGGCGAAAGCCTGGTAGGGAACGATCATCTCGACCCCCGAGCCGCAGCGCGCCGGGATCTGTCCGTTGACGAGAAAGGCGGCGAGCGGGATCGTCATCCAGGCGAGCGCGGCCTCGTAGAGCGAGGTGTCGACAATGCCGCCGCGCCCGCTCTTGCGGCGCTCCTCGAGGGCCGCGAGGATCCCGATGACCGCCCACATCCCGGTGGCGATGTCGATGATCGAGACCGTGACCCGCACCGGCGGCCGGCCGTCCTCGCCGAGAAGGCTCATGATCCCGCCATAGGCCTGCATCAGCGGGTCGTAGCCGGGGCGCTCACGCAACGGCCCCTGCGCGCCGAAGGCGCCAAGATTGCAATAGACAAGGCTCGGTTTTGCCGCCACCAGCGCCGCGCCGGACAGACCGTATTTGTCGATCGCGCCGTATTTGAGGTTATGGATCACGACGTCGGCGCGCTCCAGGATCAGCGCCTGCAATTTTTCGGCCTCGCCCGGATCGGCGAGATCGATCGCGATGCCGCGCTTGCCGCGGTTGACCGCGTGAAAGCAGGTCGCCGCCCCCTCCGCGAAAGGCGGTCCCCAGCCGCGCGCGGCGTCGCCCCCCTTCGGATTCTCGACCTTGATGACCTCGGCCCCGAGTTCGCCGAGGATCATTCCGGCATAAGGCGCGGCGATGCTGTGGCCGATCTCGATGACGCAGAGGCCGGAAAGCGGGCGGGTCGTCGACATCGCAACTCCTGACAAGGAGGGGACAAGGCGCGGCGCGGATGCTAGCCTCTCGCCGCCGCAGCGGGAAGCATCGCAAGAGGTTATCGTCACCCCCGCGCAACCGGCTAGGGAGCGCACATATCTCTGAACCGATAGAGTATTCAATAAGTTCTTCGTCGTCCCCGCGAAAGCGGGGACCCAGGGGCCATACGGCAAACCGCCCGACATTTGGCCCCTGGATTCCCGCTTGCGCGGGAATGACAATTCTTATTTGCACGGGCTGGAGAGAGAGATGACAGGCGCCTTCGACGGGCTGCGCGTACTCGACTTCACGACGACGATCGCGGGCCCTCACTGCACGCGCATGCTGGCCGATCTCGGCGCCGAAATCGTCAAGATCGAGCCGCCCGAGGGCGACATGATGCGCACCCGCCCGCCGCTCAGGAACGGCGCCAGCACCAGCTTCGGCCAGCTCAACGCCGGCAAGAAGAGCGTCGTACTCGACCTGAAATCCCCGCGCGCAGTCGCCGCGGTGCGGCGTCTCGTCGCCACCTCCGATGTCGTCGTCGAGAATTTCCGCCCCGGTGTGATGCGGCGCTTCGGTCTCGATTACGCTGCACTCAGAGAGGTCAAGCCCGATCTGATCTATTGCGCGATTTCGGGCTATGGGCAGACCGGCCCCTCGGCGGAACTGCCGGCCTATGCGCCGACGATCCATGCCGCCTCCGGCTACGATCTGGCCCAGATCGCTCATCAAACCGAGGCGCGCCGTCCGGATTATTGCGGCATCTACATCGCCGACGTGCTCTCCGGCACCTATGCCTTCGGCGCGATCATGGCCGCGCTGTACCAGCGCCGGATCACCGGGGAGGGCCAGATGATCGACGTCTCGATGCTCGAAAGCATGCTGAGCCTGACCTTGAGCGAGATCCAGGCGGCACAATTCCCGGTGAAGCCGCCAGGGCGGCCGATCTTCGGCCCGGTCGCGACCGGGGACGGCTACATCATGCCGGCGGTGGCGAGCGAACGCAGCTTTCGCAATCTGGCGAAGGCAAGCGGCCATCCCGATTGGATCGACGATCCGCGCTTTGCCCGCTATGAGGACCGGCGCGCGCATTGGGGGGAACTGGTCGACGAGCTTGAAACCTGGTCGAAGGCGCTGACTACGGCCGAGGTCCAGGCCGCTTTCGACCGCCACGGCGTACCCTCCTCGCCCTATCGCACGGTCAAGGAGGCGATGGCCGACCCGCAGATTGCGCACCGCCGCGCCCTGGCCGAGATTGCGGATGCAGGCGGGCGCTTTCTCGCGCTCAACCTGCCCTTCCGCATGTCGGAGGCGTCGACCGCGGCGCAGCCCACCGTCGCCGCGCTCGGCGCGCACACCGAAGAGATCCTTGCCGAGATCGGCTATACCCCGGCCGACCTGGCCGGCTGACCCTAGAGGATTGCAGAGATGGACAAGATCGCCGTGATCACCGGCGCTGGCAGCGGCATCGGCCGCGCCAGCGCGCATGCGCTGCTCGAAATCGGCTTCAACGTCGTGCTCGCCGGGCGGCGCCGCGATGCGCTCGCAGAGACCGCCGAGCTTGCCAAGGCGCCGCCGCCGCGCACCTTGGTGGTGCCGACCGACGTCTCCGACCCGGCCTCGATCGCCGCTCTGTTCGCCCGGGTCAACGAGACCTACGGGCGCATCGACCTGCTGTTCAATAATGCCGGCACCAGCGCCCGCGGCATCGAGTTCGACGCGCTGAGCCTCGAACAGTGGTCCGAGGTCGTCGCGGTCAACCTGACCGGCGCGTTCCTGTGCGCGCAGCACGCCTTCCGCATGATGCGGAGCCAGGACCCGCAGGGCGGCCGCATCATCAACAACGGCTCGATCTCGGCGCATGTGCCGCGACCGAACTCGGCGCCCTATGTCGCGACCAAGCACGCCCTGACCGGATTGACCAAATCGCTGTCGCTCGACGGCCGCAAATACAACATCGCCGCCGGCCAGATCGACATCGGCAATGCCGAGACGCGCCGCACCGAGCGCATGGCGACCGGCACCCTGCAGCCCGACGGCCGGATGATGGTCGAGCCGCGCATGCCGGTCGAGGACGTCGCCAAAGGCGTCGCCTATATGGCCGGTCTGTCGCTCGCCTCGAACGTGCTGTTCATGACCGTGATGGCGACCAAGGCGCCCTTGGTCGGCCGCGGCTGATCGCCGGTTCAGCCCTCGCCCAACAGCGGCGCGCGGGTGACGCGCGCCGCATTCACGGCGCCGAGCCGGATCAGATTGACCGTGCCGGCAAGTTCGGGAGAGCCGGAATAGAAGGCCGGCACCGTCCCGTCGCCGACCTGCGCCGGCCGGTCCCAATGGCCGAGCGCCAGATAATCGGCAGCGGTGGCGGCAATCTCCTCGTCGCCAAAAACCCAGGACGGGCGCAGCGGCTTTGCGCGCGTCGCCGGCGGCTCGTAATGGCCGTGCGCAAGCGCCACCTGCCAGCGCGTGCGCCGCGGCCGCGGACCCCGCAAGGGCGGCATGTCGTCATAGTCGCGATGGGCATACCCCCAGATTTCAAGGTCGAATTGCGGGAACGCCACCGCGTCCTCGTGCGTCTCGCCGAGGACGGAAAGTCCCGCGATGCGGTCGAACCGGCCGCGCCGGAACACCGAATCCGGCAAGGCCGGGTCATGATTGCCGGGCAGGATCACGACCGGCATTCCGGCTTCGGCGAGGAGCCGCCCGGCCCGTTCGATCGCCTCCGCCGGGATCTGGTTCGATTCGAAGGTGTCACCGGCCAGCAGCAGGATCTGGGCGCCCGCCGCCCGCGCCGTCGCCAACACCCGGCGCAGCCCTGCCGTGCCGTCGCCGCCGTAATGCGCCTTGATCCGGCCGTCGTCGACATGGATGTCGGAGCTGTGGGCGAGTGTGACGTCGGCGGTGCGGTGGGTTTCCATCGGGGTCGTCATTCCCAACCCTACCGCCCGCCGCAGCCGGGAGGCAATGCCGTCACCTCTGCTCAGCCCGGTATGCTTACAATCCAGAGAGTGTCAAAAAATCTTACAACCTATAGAGGTCTGCCTATTCAATAGAATCGAGCTTTTCTGCGGTCGGCCAGCCGTGGAGGCCGGGAAATGGGGCGGCAGCGCTGTCTGAGGATTTTACATAGGTTTTTTTATTTCTCAGCGGCATGCGCAGACACTTAAACCTAACACTCTGAATCTTGGGAAAAAAGTCTGTTGGCCTGATTTTTGCCCCTCTGCTCCCACAGAGAGTGAGGAGGCCGTTGGAGGTCGCAATGAGGCTTGGTTTTCGCAACAGTCTTGGATATGCGGCGCTCGTCTGTCTGCTGGCCGTAATCCGGCCGGGGATGGCGCGGGCCGATTTCGTGTCGACCGCCGTCGGCACAAATCCGCTCGCCTATTGGACATTGCAGAGCCAGAACGACGCCAGCGTGGTCAGCCCCAATTATTCGAGCACCGACGAGAACGGCGCCACCGTGGTTCCCGCCGGCCCTGGCGCCCCCCAAGCGAACGCACTATCGCTGCAGGGGAACAGCACCTCATCTCCGCAATTCGCAGAGACCGGCCTTAGCGGCGGAATTCCCGGCCAGGGCAGTATGATGGCATGGGTGAATCTTGCGGCATTGCCAAGTGTCGCCGGTCGCATTTTTTATGTTTCGGGGGAAAGCCAATTTGGCAACGACTTTGACCTGCAACTCCAAACCGACAATAGGATTTACTTTTATACTGGAAGCGGCGAGAATACCAACTACGCGCCGGACGCGACGACGCTCGTCGGGAATTGGCACATGATCGCCGTAACCTACCAGGGCGGCAGCAGCGGGTTCCGCGACATTTATTGGGACGGCAGTCTCGCAGCCTCATTCACTGGGTCGGTTGACAGCGCCGCCAAATCGGATCCGTTCAACATCGGTTACAGCACGGTTTTCACCGGCCGCAACTTCAACGGGCTAATCAGCGATGTGGCAGTGTGGAACACGCCGCTGACGGCCCAGCAGATCAGCGCAATCTATGATGCGAGGGGAAGCAGCGGAACTCCGGTGCCCGAGCCCGCCTCGTTGTCGCTGTTCGGTGTCAGCCTGCTCGCACTCACATGGCTCGCCCGCCCCGACGCGCGCAAGAGGGCCCGGCACGGCGCCGTCCTGCGGTAACCGGCTCGGAGAGCAATCCCTCAGCGGCCCCGTCGCGTTGCAGCCGGCCGCCGTCCGGAAAACATTGTGCGCAGCAGAGACCCGGGAAAGCTGGATCCGTTGTCCGGCCGTTCAGGCTTCCCGGCATGCAATGGAGGTGCAGGGCGGAGTCCTCTCCAGGCGCCGCACCCCGAGAATTGCCGACCTGCAGGAAGGCCGCCGATCATTCGGCGGCCTTCGATCCTTTTGCGACCTGCTGCCGTAAAGGAAAGAAAGGAGCCGGCGGGGCCGAGATTGCCTCGCTGCGGCATAGGGTATGAGCAGTCGTTCCAGCTGTTCGAGCTGGAGGCGCGCTCGGCGCGAGTCCTGGTCGATCTCGACCCTCGACGAGCGCCGGTTCCAATAAGTGGTTCTCGACACGGCACCCTCTCCGCTATGTGCGCTCCCGGCACAGGGCGGGAGCAGACCACAAATAGCGCGCCCGTCTCCGCACACGCGTGAGCCGCTTCACATCACCGGCGATTTCCGGGGCGGCGACGTCGATACGCGCGCTCCGCCTGATTGACGAAAACTGGCAGCCGACCGACTCTCCTGGCTATGATAATACTAATTAAGAATATCACCTAAGTGTGAGCCAGTTCACACATGGATGAGAATAAACGAGCTATGGCTATAGCCGCAAATGGAGCGAAAACCCGCGTATCGACAGACCGACTATTGAAAAATACATCGGCGAAACTAGGCCATGTGTCGGCATCGATAGGCCCGCGGGCAGAACGGGGGAAGCAATGGTGCTGAGAATCGGAGAGGCGCGGTGCCGGGCTTCGGCATCGGGCCGGTGGATGTTCGGCGTCGCCGTCGGCATTCTCGCAGCGGTTCCGGGGGCGACGTCGGCACAACCGGCGGCGACCGATGCGCCCGCGGCGACAGTAGCGGGGGAGATCGCGCATCTGCAGGAGATGGGAAGACTGTTCCCCACTCTCGGAAAGAGCGTGCAAAAGGCTCCAGGCATCATTCCGCGACTCGAACTCGACCCCGACCCGAGCGGGTTTGTCGCCACCTATCAGCCGGGCGGTCTCTCCGTCACAATGGGCAATCCGTTCTTCCAGAATTTGGGAACCAACGGACGGACCTGCTTTACCTGCCATCAGCCGGCGGACGGGTGGGCGGTCAGCGCGCAGCACATGAAGGCCCGCTTCGCCGCGAGCGCGGGTCAGGATCCGCTGTTCCGGCCGGTCGACGGCGCGACCTGCCCGAGCGACGATGTGTCGACCCCGGCGGCGCGGCGGCAGGCCTATGGTCTGTTGCTGGCAAAGGGGCTGTTCCGCATCGGCCTGCCGCTGCCCGCGAACCCCGAGTTCAGCATCACCGGCGTCGACGACCCTCATGGCTGCAATACCAATCCTCTCACCGGCCTGACCGGCCCGAACAGCGGTATCGTCTCGGTATACCGGCGTCCGCTGCCGGCGACCAATCTCGGCTTTCTGAGCAGCATCATGTGGGATGGACGAGAAACGAGCCTCGCAAGCCAGGCGGTCGATGCGATCCTGGGCCACGCCCAGGCGGCCCAGCCCCCGACCTCAGCCCAGCAGCAACAGATCGTTGCTTTCGAACGCGGCCTCTATACCGCACAGCTGTTCGACGCCGGCGCAAAATCGCTGAGCACCAACGGGGCGACGGGCGGTCCGGTCGCGGTCGCCGACGCGCTGGCGGGCTTCTATCCGGGCGTCAACGACCCGTTCGATGGCAACCCGAGAGGCATCCCCTTCACTTCGGAAATCTTCACGCTCTACGGCAAATGGGGCGGTTTTCCCGGCGCCGGGCCGACGAGCGCCGCGCGCCAGGCGATTATCCGCGGTCAAGACGTCTTCAATCAGACCCGAATCAACATTACCGGGGTCACGGGTATCAATGATGTACTCGGGGTGCCGGTCGTTTCCGGATCGTGCGGAACCTGTCACAACACGCCGAATGCCGGCAATCACTCGCTCGCGGCCCCTCTGAACATCGGGATCGCCAATGCCGGAGCGAGCAGCCCGCCCGGTCTCGACATTTCGGGGCTGCCGGTGTTCACGATTGCCTGCAACTCGGGTCCGCTGGCCGGGCAGGTCTTTCAAGTCACCGATCTCGGCCGCGCGACGATTACCGGGAAATGCGCCGACATCGGCAAGGTCAAGGGGCCGATCCTGCGCGGATTGGCGGCGCGCGCACCCTATTTTCACAACGGCTCGGCCACCACCCTGAGGGACGTCGTCAATTTCTACGATCAGCGCTTCAGCATTGGGCTCACCGATCAGCAGAAATCCGATCTGGTGGCGTTTTTGAACGCGCTTTGAACCGCGAAATGCCCTGCGCCGCTTTTTCTTTCCCTCTTCCCCGGCAAGCGGGGGGGAGGATGCAATAGGGGCGGCGAGATCGTCTGGACCGATCGCAATACCCTTTTAGGCGCCGAGATGCCGCATCAGCGCGGCGATGCCGGCTTCGCAGACGACGGTGTCCTGTTCGCCGTTGCCGCCCGAGGCGGCGATCGCGCCGACGCATTGCCCGTCGATAAATATCGGGAAGCCGCCGACAAAGACGGTGAAGCGGCCCTCGTGCTGGGTGAAGATTCCGAACGCCTCCTCGCCGGGCAGCGCGTTCTTGTAAGTGTGCGTCGGCTTGCGATGGCCCGCCGCGGTAAAAGCCTTGTTGATCGCGATCTGGACGCTCGTCACCTTGCCGCCGTCAAGGCGGCGCAAGGCGATCGGATAGCCCGCGGCGTCGGCGACGCACAGCACTTCCGGCACGCCGATTGCCTCGGCCTTGGCTTGCGCCGCATCGAGCGCGATCTGCGCCTCGGCAAGGGACAGCGTCTTGATCGTGATCACGGGTCGGTTCCGTCAAAGAGGGGCAATTCGGCAACCGCGGCGGCATGCGCTTCGCTATTCCGCCGCGATGCGGCTGACCTGCGGGACGAGGTACTTGTTGGTGAGCCCGTCGAGATAGAGCCGGCGCATCGCCGTCGCCTCCTTGACGAGGCGCACGCAGGTCGCCTGCAATTCCGGCGTCGTCGCGAATTTCTCGATGATCTCAAAGCCGCGCTCGCCGTGCTCCTCGTCGGCAACGATGTGCAGCCGGAAGAACACGACCTCCTCTTCGGTGAACCCGTATTTCTCGATCAGCGGCGGCGTCGTCTTGCTGTAGATCCGCGGCACCTGCGACTCGAGGCCGATCAGCAGGCCGGCGAGCGCTTCCACGAAAGGCTTTCTCGCCTGCACCGCGCACCAGGACTGCAGGCCGAGCGTTTCGGGCAACAACTCGCCGTTGCGCTGGGCGTTGAGGATTTCCTCGCGGCTCTTGCCGCAGGCCTCGGCGAAGTCGAGCAACAATTCGGTGTGCCGGACCGCCGGAAAGCCGGACTGGCCGGTCAAGCCCTCCTCCTCGGCAATGTTTTCGAGCAGGAATGCGCGCACCTCGGCATAGGGACAGTCGCCATAGACCGTCGCCAGCCATTCCGCGAAGTGGCTGACATAATGATAGTGCTGCTTGACCCATTCCCCGAGCAGCCGCTTGTTGAGCCGCCCGGACACCCAGGCATCGCTGAACGGATGCACGGCCGAATGCCGTTGCGCGATCGCCTCTTCCAACGCTTGACGGAAAGCGGAAGTTGCCATGTTTGTTCTCCCGAGCGCCTGGGCAAATCTGTATACGATAGGCGCCATCCCCGCAAGCATGTTACAATATAGGGCGACAAAGCCCCGTCAATCGGCGTATTTTGCCGACCAATTGTATACAAAGGCGGCGAATGGGAGAGTTCGATCAGAGTCCTGCGGCCTATATCGCGGGCGCGCCGTTCCAGCGCGAGCGCCAGACCGTCTTTGCCGCGCACTGGCTCGTCTTCGCGGCTTCGGCGCAGATGCCGGCGGCAGGCGATTATGTCATGCACAATCTCGGCGGCTGGCCGCTGTTTGCAATCCGCGGCGAGGACGGCATCGCGCGCGCCTTCCACAACCTGTGCCGACATCAGGGCATGCCGGTCGTCGAGCGGGCGGCCGGCGCTTGCGCGGTGCTGCGCTGCCGCTATCACGGCTGGACCTATGATCTCGCCGGCCGCTTCCGCGACGCCCCGCCGCGCGCCGCGCCGACTGAGCCGGCGGCGCAATTGGGCCTCGCCCCGGCCGAATTGGCGGAACAGGACGGGATCTGCCTGGTGCGGGTCCGCGCCGGCGGCGAGCCGCTGCCCCGGCTCGCCCTTCCTCCCGGCCGCCTCGCGGCGGCGACCGCGACCGATCTCTATGCCAATTGGAAAGCCGCGATCGAGATCCTGCTCGCCCGGCCCGATTGGCGCTTCCTGTGGCCGCTCGCTTTTGTCCGGAAAGACGCAGGCGGCGGCGTATTGCGGCAGATCGTGCCGCGCAGCTTCTTGCGCACCCGCTTTGTCGATCTGGTTTTCGCGCCCGGCGGCGTCTTCGGGGACAAGGCGGCCGCTGCCTGGCGCGAGCGCGCCGCCGCGGACAAGGACGCCGCCGAGAATTGTCAAAGGGCGCACGCCGCCGGCACCGCTGCCCCGCCGGCACCCGGCTTCGCCGAATTTCTGGCGCGGCTCGCCGCCGGCGCGCAAGAGGGTTAGAGCAGTTTTACGGTCAGTCTGACACGAAAGTTAGGAGCGTAGGACGGGTTGACCTCGGCGAAAGCCGGGGGAAACCCATCTCTTCGCGTGGAGGATGGGTTTCGCGTTGCTCAACCCATCCTACGGGTCAAACCGATCCCGAAACCGCTCTTGGCCCGAATCGGGCGGGCCGGAGCCGGCGCTCTCGGCGTAGCGCTGGCCGGCCTTGAGCACGTGCCGCGTCGCATGCAATGCGGCGAGGTCCTCGTCGCCGGCGATCACCGCCTCCAGGATCGCGGCGTGCTCGGCCCAGTTCTGCGCCGCCGCCGTAGTGCTCGCCGGGGAAAAGACGAGATTGGTGCGCTCGCGCAACGAGCGCATGATGTCGCCGAGGATGCGGTTGCTGCCCGCAGCGGCGAGCAGATCGTGGAAGCGGCCGTTGAGCCGCACCAATTCTTCCGCGCTCGCCGTGGCTGCCTTGGCGCGGCCCTCCTCCAGCACGTCGCTGAGTACGGCGATCATCGTCGGATCGTGGCGCCGCGCCGCGTGGCGCGCGTTCAGGCCTTCGAGCATCGCGCGCACCTCGATCATCTCCCAACCCTCGTCAGGGCTGAAGATGGCAACCGCCGCGCCGCGCCGCGGCGTGACCGCGACCAGCCCCTCCGAGGCCAATGACCGCAACGCCTCGCGCACCGGGTTGCGCGACACCTGAAAATCGCTGGCCAGCCGGTCCTCGACCAGCCGCGCGCCGGGCTTGTAGCGCCCGGCGAGGATGGCGTCGCGGATCTGCTCGGTGACGATATCGCGCAGCGGCAGATGCCGATCTGCCAGAGCGGATGCGCGGCCCCGCCTGACCGGCCCGATTTCCGCAATCGCCCCCACAGCACCATAGGGCATGCCGTCGGCTCCTTGGCTTGTGACGTTCTCTCTGCGCAGTTTATCCGGGCGGCGCATGATCTCGCACCACTCTTGCATCGTGTGGCGGGCCGGCCGCCGCACCTCAGGCCGCCAGTGCGTAGGACGAGCGGCGCGGGTCGGCGCCGCCCATCAGCAGCCCGTCGGGGCGTCGGACGATCGCATTGACCCCGCCCATCAGCCGCGACCACGGCCCGACCCGCCGCACCTGCCATCCCGCGGCGGCGAGCGCGGCGTCCCAGATTTGCGGGCAGCGATCCTCGATCATGACCTCGGCGCCGAAATCATGGCGCAGCCGCGGCCATTCGATGGCCGCCTGGATGTCGAGCCCCTGTTCGAAATGGCGCCGCAATACCTGCGCCAGAATCTGCGGCTGTCCGTGGTCGCCGGGGGTGGCGATCGCCGCGATTTCGCCCTCCGCTCCGCAAACCAGGGCTGGACAGAGCGTGTGGAACGGGCGACAGCCGCCCCTGAGCCCGTGCACCGGATCATCGTCGAGGCGTTCGAGCGCGGCGCGGTTATGCAGGACAATGCCCTCTTCCGGGCACACGATGCCCGAGCCGAACTCGTCGAACAACGACTGCGCCCAGGAGACGGCCCGGCCGCCCCTGTCGATCACGACAAGGGTCGAGGTATCACCGCCGCCGGACCGCCCTTCGGCGGCGTCGGCGAGCGCCAGCCCCGCCAAGATGCACGGGTCCAACAGATCGTGCGGCACTGCGACGCGGCGCGGATCGGCGCAATACGCCTCGCGCAACGCGAAGGCCGCCCGCTTGTGGCGCAAAAAGGCGAGCGGATCGATCAGCGGGTCGGAGCCGTCGCGCGGCGGCCCGGCCGGCTGCGCCTCGGCAAGGCCGAGCAGGGCGAGCAGCGCGAGGCCCTGTGAATTCGGCGGCGGCGCGTGGACCCTCCGCCCCCGCCACGCCACCGACAAAGCCGGGACAAACGCGGTGCGGTGCGCAGCGAGATCGCGTGCATTGAGCAGAACCCCGGCCCCGCGCGCGGCGGTGAGCCAGTCCTGCGCCAGTGGGCCGCCATAGAAGTCCCGCCACCCCGCAGCGGCGAGGCGGCGCAGGGTCCGCGCCGCCGCCGGCTGCTTCAGGCGCCGTCCGAGCTGCCATCCGCCGGGCGCGCCGAATACTGCGGCAAGGGCCGGATAGTCCGCGGCGAGCCCGGCATAGATCGGGCCGTTGAAAAAGCCGAGCGCCGCAGCGTCGATCGCGACCCCGTCCTCGGCCAAGGCGATCGCCGGCTCCAAGACCTGCGCGAAGGTCAGGGTGCCGAACCGTTCGAGCGCCTGCCCGAGTGCGGCGACAAGCCCGGGCACCGACACCGCCAAGGGGCCGCGCTGCGGCATC
>DATFCQ010000235.1:0-17042 GCA_035252905.1 Allostellaceae bacterium
CGACGCGCCGTGAAAAATCGGCGTTGATTTCCATGCTATCTCCTACCGGAGTCTTGCGGAGCGCTCACCCGATCGATGCGAGCCAGCGCCGATCGCGCAGCGATGGGCGGCGGGCAAGCCGATCCGTTTCTACCCGATCAACTGGCCGCAGATCAGCCGCCATGTCCGTTTTGAGAGAGCCGGAGGTGTGTGCGAAGAGTGCGGACGGCCGCACGGCGAGACCGTTCGCTGCCTGCCGGACGGCCGCTGGTATGATGCTGCCGTGCGCACCTGGCGCAACGGCCGCGGCCGTCCGGCCCGCTGGCCCGACCTCGAAGAGGCGACGCGCGTTCGGCACACGCGCGTGGTCCTCGCGGCGGCGCATCTCGATCACAATCCGGCCAACAACCAGCCACGCAACCTGAAGAGCCTTTGCCAGCGTTGTCACCTGATCCACGCCGACCGCACCATCTCGCCCGTCGCCGGATCACTTACCTGCTGCGCCGTGCCCTCGGCGATCTGTTTCTCGGACCCTACTCCGCCTGAGCGCTAGCAAGGCCGGCACGTTTTCGAGCGCCCGTCGAGGGATGTTGACCGCGGGCCGAAATGGCTGAGGGAAGTTCCGGAATTCAACAATTTCGGCAGCTCGGAACGCCGGCCGAGCTATGCCCTGACCAGAGGGTTGCCGGGCTTCCCAGAATGGCGCTTATGCGCCTTTTGGCACATACGGAGGCGAAGCGGGAAACACAAGATATTGATGCGACGAGTTCTCGCCAATGACCAACCGGCTGCTTCACCTGCCCTGCATCCGGCCAGCTCTCAGGCTTGCTCACGGTTTGCGATTTATGGCTTACCCGCGGGCGTGCGGCGTCAGCATGGCGAGCGCTCCGCTCGCCGCGCAGACGAGGCCAGCGAGGCGGAAGGTCGCACGAAACGCCGCGAGAAAGGCGTCTGGTCCGTGCGCCGCCGCCTCGGCCATGTCGAAAACGAGCGTCAACAGGGTGGCGCCGCCGACGATCCCGATGGTCCGCGTCAGCATCGCCAGGCTGCCGGCGACGCCGCGCTGATGCGGCGGCAAAGTGCGCATGACCACTTCCATATAGGACACCTGGAAGACGCCCATGCCGAGCCCTTGCAACAGCAGAACGCCGAGGATCACAGCGGTCTCAGCCGGCTTTCCGGGAGCCCAGGTGGCGACCAGGAACAGGCCCGCCCCCGCCAGCACGGCGCCGGCCGCCGCCGCCCGCTCGGCTGGAACGCGCTCGACGATGCGGCCGGCGAGCGGCGAGACCGCCACCATTCCGGCAAAAGACGCGGCGAGCACGGCGCCTGCCGCCGGCAGGGGCAGTCCGGTGAACCGGACGAGGTAATAAGGACCCAGCAATATGACCGCAAAGCTGGTCAGGCTGACCAGCACATTGGCGAGATTGATCAGCGCAAAGCCGGCATTGCGGAAGAATTCGAGATGGACGATCGGTGTTGCGACCCGGCTTTCCCGACGCAGGAACAGGACAATGCCGACGAGCGCCGCCGCGGCCAGCGGCAGGGCGGCATAATCGCCCCGGCCGAGGCGCTGCGCCTGATTGATCGCCAGCAGGAGCGTGCTCAGCGCCAGAGCCAGCAGCACCGCCCCCGCGATATCGAAGGGCTCGCGCCCCTGCCGGTGCCCTGGGACGCCGCCGCACGCCGTCGGGCGGCGGTCACGGAAAAAGAGCGCCGACAGCGCGATCGGCGCGCGGAACCAGAACACTGTCGGCCAGCCCCAGGCATGAACCAGCGCGCCGCCAACCAGAGGCCCCAGGGCCGAGCCGAGCGCGAACATCATCGTAAAGGCGCCCAGAGCGCGGCTCCTGCGCTCTTCGGGAAACATGCCGGTCACCAGGGCCGGGGCGACGCTGATGACCAATCCGGCGCCGATCCCTTGCAGAAAACGGAAAAACAGCAAAAAGGGATAGCTCGGCGCCGCGGCGCATAGCAGGAAAGCTGCGCTGCTCCACAAGAGGCCGATGCGAAACACCCGGCCGTGGCCAAAGATGTCGCCGGCCCGGCCGCAAGCCAGCATCAGGCTGGCGTAGGTCAGCACATAACAGATGACGACCCACTGGATCATCGCGATCGGCAGGCCGAAGCCGCGGGTAATGGCGGGAAAAGCGATGTTGACCGAGGTGTCGAGCGGGACGACCGCGGTGCCGAGGCCGACCAGGACCAGCGGCACCAGGCGCCGCTTCATCATGTTCACTCGTGCTTCCATGGGTGCCCGGGTTAGCATCGAACAATTCCGATCGACCAAGCCCATAACGCGATCGAGGAAGGCCGGATGAATGCCGCGCCGACAACAAGGGCGAGCGCGCCTGCCGATTTCGCCCTCGCCATCCATGGCGGCCCGAGAAGCACCGCCGCACTTCGTAGAGGCGGCTCACTCGGAAACCGGCGTGGCGCCTATTCCGAGATTGGAACCGCATGAAGAGATTCGCGCAGCCGGGTATTCGGCATCCATAGCGTCACAAAAAATGCGATAACCGCCAAAACAGCGGCCGTCGCATAGACCATTGCGAAACTCCACCCGAGATCGGCCAAAGCCGGCGCCCCACGGTGCAGAGAATTTGCCGCCAGCGGCGCCGTACCGCCGGCAGTGTGGCGGAGCGCGATCAATCCTGAGGCGATGATCGCACCCGCAAGGGTGGATCCACCGGCTCCCCCGACCAAGCGCAGCACGAGCAGGGCGCCCGTACCCGCCCCGATGTCCTGCGCACTCAGCGCATTCTGCGCGCTCGTGATGGACCCGATCAGGCACATCCCTATGCCCGAACCGGCGACGATCATCGCGATGACGATCACCCATGCCGGAGCGTTGATCGGCACGGCGGCCAGCAGCGCCAGTCCCGTGAAACCGAGGGCGGTGGCAATCCGCAGCCCGCCCCGCATCGCGCCGAAATGACGACCCCACCGGCTCCCGATGATGTTCCCTGCCGCGCTGGCGAGCATGTAGGGGACGACGTAGACGCCGGATTGCGTCGCCGTCACGCCACGCGCGAGCTGGAAATAAAGCGGAATCGTGAATACGCAGGTGAACGTCACGGTCGCGGCCAAGGTCGAGACGGTGACATTGGCGACGTAGCTGGAGCTCCTGAACACCCGCGGCGGAAGCAAAGGATCGCGCGCCCGCAGCTCCTGCAGGATCAGCAGGAGAAGGAGAAAGCCCCCCAGCCCGGCAAGGCCCAAAATCTCAAAGGAGCCCCAGGCGTAGGCGCTGCCGCCCCATCCGAGGGCCAGCAATAAGACCGAAATCGATCCTGCGAGCAGAAGCATGCCGATAATGTCGAGCCTCGACCTGCCGGGGAGCACGGGTGGCGACAATCGGCGCAACCCGCTGTGACACACCCGCATCGCGCCCACGCCGATCGGCAAGTTGATCCAGAAGATCCACCGCCACGAGAGATGCTGCGCCACCAAGCCGCCGACCAGCGGCCCGCACAACGAAGAGGTGGCCCAAACAGCGGAGATGTATCCCTGATAACGACCCCGCTCACGCGGAGACACCACGTCCGCGATGACGGCCTGGGTCAAGGCCATCAGGCCGCCGCCGCCCAAGCCCTGGAGCGCGCGATACCAGATAAGCTGGGTAAGTGATTGCGCTGTGGCGCATAACAACGAGGTAATTATGAAGACGGCGAGGCACGTAATCAGAAGTCGCCGGCGTCCGTAAATATCAGAGAGCTTGCCATAAACCGGTGTACTGATTGTAGATGTTATCAAATAGGCTGCGACGATCCACGATAACTGTGTATACGCGGCAAGATCTCGCGCGATCGCAGGAATTGCAGGAACGACTGCGGTTTGATCAAGTGCGGCCAAGAAGATGCAGATCATCACCCCGAACATCACACGCATGATCTCGGAATGTGAAAACGGGGAAGGTGCCGGCCGGAAAACCTGGCTGATTGCCGGAGATGACATTTCAGAAATAATCTCGAATTCTAGGCGTGAGCTTGTGGCGCCGTACGCCGTCCCGTGTCGCAGTAGGCCTCGATCCAGGCCGTGCGTGCGCCTGACCGAGACCACAGCACCGGGAAGAAGCTCTCGTCGAGGCTCGGATCGCCGGTCCTCTGGTAACGCCGGTAGATGTAGCCTCCGGGGCGGTCGCTGAAGCGGACCCCTTCGGACAGCAGATGGATGCCGATCGAGCGCCGCATTTGGTCGCCAGTCGTATTCGGCCCCGAGCCGTGCCAGATCTCGCCGGCGTGAAACACGCACGAGCCGGCTGGGACCTCGATCATCACCGGCTCGGGCGCCGCGACGCCGGCTGCCCGCGCGGCCGCCCGCATATGCGCGCGGTAGTCTTCCTGACCGTGAAATTCCTCCGGGATGGGCGTCAGCGGCCAAAGGTGAGAGCCCGGTGCGTATTCGAGCGCGCCGGCGTCGCGATGCGTGTCGTCCAGCGTCACCCAGCACGTCACCATGGCCGGCGGATCAAGGAAATCGGTAAAAGACGTGTCTTGGTGATGTGCGATCGGCTTCGTCTTCGGCGCTTTCCACCAGATGGTGTCCTGGCCGAGCCGCGCGCCCGACCAGCCGGCGAGCCGTGCCGCCGCGCGGCCCAGATCTTCGGAGAGCGCCAGCCGCGCGACACTAAGATCGGCTTTCCAGGCATTGGCCATGTGGCGGGTGACATCGGGCAGACTCATACCCTCGCGCCAGTACCATTCGTCCGGGTAAACCCCGGTGTCGAACTGCCCGGCGAAAAGTCTGGGGAACCGGGCGCGCAGCGCCGCGATCCGATCTGGATCAAGAACGCGCTCGACGATGAGGAAGCCATTGGCCCGAAACCGGGAGATCGCGGCCTCATCCAAGTCGGCGAGACCTGGAAAGTCGAAGCTGCCCATTGTGCGTCCACCCCCGATCGTCACACCTGATGAAGCCCAGCCAGCGGATATCCGCCTTTGCCGTTCGCGGGCCGGCGGCTCGAAATCAGCTGCAGGGCCTCGTCGCGCTGTCCGTTGCGCAACAAAGCGCAGGTCACCGTGTATTCGAGCAGGTCGCGTTGCGCCCGGCTGCCGCCTACGCGCTCGTGGGTTTCGAGCAGCGGACGGATTTCCCTGACGGCTGCAGTCCAGTCGTGCCGGGCGAAGGCATCGAAGCCGCGGGCAATCGGCACGAGGATGTCGGCCGACGGCCCCTGCGGGTTGTCGATAATCCGTTGCAGCGCATCCCGCTTGCCGGCCATCGCGAAAGCGAGAGCGCTGTGGATATCGGCGAAGAGGATCCCGGAATTGGGAAACCACCGCGCCGCGTAATCGGCGATCTCATTCCACAGAACCGGCTCGACCGCTTCGCCCGCCATATCCGCCCGGACAAGGAAGGAGGCGCAGTCGGTCAGAACATTGAGCGGCGGCCCCCACGCCCCACCCGGCTTGAGGGCCGTCCGGTAGATCTCCCAGGCGCGCTCGCGCCGGCCGGTCTCCAGCGACCAGAGCGCGCGATGCCAGCTGATGTGGCAATGCAATTGGCCGTCCCGCGAATAATTGCGGCTCCACTCGTCGAGATAGGCCAGGCCGGCCTCACGCTCGCCCAGCTCGTAGAACAGATGGGCGCGAATATGCGCCGCATGGGCGTTGCGCCCGAAGCCGCGCAGAGAGGTTTCGATGTTGCGGAGGCCGCGTTCATATTCATGCAGCTCGATCTCGGCGAAGGCGAGCACCATGCGAAACCACCAGTCGTCGCCATAGGCCGAAGAAAACGGTTCGAGGACCGCGAGCTGCTCAACCTGACGTCCCGCCTTTCCGGAAAAGCCGATCAGGCCAAAAACGCCCGTGATCGGCGCCAGCACCATCGCGTCGCGCGGCCAGGTCTTGAGGTGTTCGAGAATTGCCGGAATGGCCGCCCCGCCGCGCCCCGTCAAAATCTGCCCAAAGATGGCTATGTGGCTTTGCTCGCGCGCCGTAAGACCCGCGGCAATCGCCAGCCCCCGTTCGAGCGGCGGCTTGACCTCACTGCCGCGGCCTTGCACCTGCAGGGTGCGCGCCAGCGCGATATGCCCTAGCGCGAAGCCTTGATCGGCCGCCACGGCCTGCTCGAAGGCAGCAATAATCCCGGCATCGGCGGAGAGGAGTCTGTCCATACCATCGACATACGCATCGCGTGCCGCCGGCGAGTTCGTCGTCAATGCATTGCCGTATCTGTCCTCAAGCATCTCGAAGCTGTCCTTCTGGTGAGGCGGCTGTCTGCGCGCGCTGCTTCGGGGCAGCGCTCGGCGCCGCCGATTTTATCCGGGCCAAGGTAAGGGGCTGGCACCGAGGTAAATTGCCGCCGTTCGTGACCGCGGCGCGATGCTGATACCAAAACGCACCCTATCGACGCTGTTTTGATGTTGTCCGTGCCGCAGTACCGCGCGTCAGCATGAGAAAATAGAGCACCATCCGGCCAAACGACATGGGGCCGGCGTTCCACAAAAGCGCGGCGACCGCCGTCCCAGTCCATGTCGCGTGTGGCATCTCGAACAGGAGGGTTGCGGTCGTGCAAACGGCGCTAGCGCTGAGGAACTGGACCATAGCGCCAGGACGCAGCGGCATGGCATCACCTCGGCGCGGATATCGGATCAGCCACCGATGTCGAGAGGTGAGCCGTTCAGCTGGACGGACTCGCTCAGTGGGACTGGGTTCCGGATCACATCGTGGACTGGGCAATGCGCGTTGACGGCGCGCACGAGCTCGCTGACGCGCTCCGAAGCCGCATCGGTTTCAAGGATCACCTGTAGACGGATTCCGGTGAATCCCGGCCGCACGGGCGCGAGTCCGAGAAGCCCGCGCACGTCGACATCGCCATCGGCTGTTACTTCAATGCTATCGAGCCTTATCCCGAGGGCCGCCGAGTAGACGGCGTAGACGATCGCCTGGCATGTTCCGAGAGCGCTCAGCACGAGCTCTACTGGATTCGGTCCCTGATCCCGTCCGCCGAGGTCGGCGGGCTCGTCGACGACGAGCTCGAACCCGCGGATGCGCGAGACCGTCGTCAGCCCCTCTCGGGACCGAGCGCTGCTCTGGAAGGTAAAGGTTGTCTGACTCGCGGGGGCGTCACGCAGGTGGCTTCGCAACTGGACGACGAAGGTCGCAAGAGAATCTGTCGTGCCTACATTCGAGGTGTTCATCCGTATCCTTCTCTCCGCCGGTCAAGGCGGACTGTAATTAGAAGCGCGTGCCGAGCTGGAGGGGCGCTGTGTACCGGTCGTAGTCTTCCTCTTTCGAGTACAATTGAAATGAATAGCGCTGCGCGTTTCTCCACACAAAGAGGCCGATCACGGTTTGAGCGCCTTCACATCGCGCATTGGAGACTGTCACCGACTGACACCCTGAATAGTCAGCAGATGGCCGATCTTGATCCAAATCCTGCAGCCCTCCGGGCCCGCTTTGGCCTGCAGCGCGCTGCCGGTCGGCAGCCGCAACCAGGATAGAGGCTCGAAGCTCTCGCCGCCCTCATCGAACCCGCCGTCCAGCACCAGCAGCTCGGCGCCGCCCGGCACGTTCAGGGTAACGGCCGCACCGGGCCTCCACCGCTCCAGCCGCACGTCTTCGCAGTCATCGCGGAACAACCGAAGCACCTCTACTCCGGGTCGGTTTGCGGCGGCTTCATAGGCCATTGCGGCGGTATTGAGCTTGACCTCTCTTCGGTCTGCTGGATCGAATTGCCACAGCTTGACGAACAGGACGCACCCGGTCGCCGAGCTGGGCGTATGACGCGAAGTCGGCGGATTGCGGACATAGCTCCCGGCCGGAAACGCGCCGTGCTCGTCCTGAAAGACGCCCTTGAGCACCAGGAATTCCTCACCGCCGCCGTGCGTATGGGGCGAGAAGCGACTGCCAGGCGCGTAGCGAACGATCGACGTGGCTCGCGCCACCTCGTCGCCGATGCGGTCCAGCATGCGCCGTTCGACCCCGGCCATGGGCGACGGCACCCAGGGGAGCTGCGCGGCGTGGACGGCGACGCGCCGTGAAAAATCGGCGTTGATTTCCATGCTATCTCCTACCGGAGTCTTGCGGAGCGCTCACCCGATCGATGCGAGCCAGCGCCGATCGCGCAGCGATGGGCGGCGGGCAAGCCGATCCGTGAGCCGCTCTCTTGCAGCCTCGTCGCGCCCGGCGCGCAGGCACGCCACGATGTAGGTGTCCTCGAACAGCTCGCGCTGAGCGTCGCTGCCGCCGACACGCGTCACCTCCGGAAGCATGGGGCCGAAACGGTCAGATGTCATTCGTCGCCTCCCTCTCAGCCCGGGATCGTTCCGTGACGGCCCTCGCCGCCGACGACGGCGCACCATAGATCTTCGGAGCGCGTCCGTCTTTCGACGGCTTGACAATCGGTATAGAATATCGGACAGAGCGGCTTAGGGCGAAATGTGGGAACCTCTTTCGTTGCCGATCGATCTTGGGCCGCCCCGCCCGATGATCGTGCGCGCCGAATCCTTGCCCGCCCGGCACTACTTCCCCGAACACGCGCATGACTGGAACCAGCTCGTCCACGCGATCTCAGGCGTGCTGACCGTGACCGTGGAGGGCGGCTGCTTCGCGATCTCTCCCGAACAGGCGGTCTGGTTGCCCACCGGCATCCGCCACCGGGTCGGCTCGCTGCTCGGCTCCGAGTTCCGCAGCCTGTGGATCGCCGCGGATGCCGGCGCCGGCGTCGCCGAGGCCTGCACGTTATTCCGCGTCTCGCCGCTGCTGCGGGCCCTGATCATCGAGGCTGCCGAGATTCAGGGTCGTGGGGATGCGAGCGGCTACGCCAAGCGGGTAACCGCGCTGATCCTCGACCAACTCCACCGGGCCGAACCGCTCCCTGCGGCGCTGCCCTGGCCGCGGCGGGGCATTCTCCTGAAGCTGTGCGAGACGCTCTACGCGGACCCGAGCGACCCCCGCGGGGTCGAGGAATGGGGAACGATCCTCGGCATGTCGGGACGAACGCTCGCCCGCCGCTTCGAGGAGGAAGTCGGGATGAGCATGCGAGCATGGCGCCGCCGCTTGCGGCTATTCAAGGCGATCGAACTGTTTGCCGGGGACCTGAGCATCACACAGATCGCTCTGGAACTCGGCTATGGCTCGACATCGGCATTCACCTATGCATTCCGCACGGAAATGGGCCGCAGCCCACAGGCACACCGGCGCGGTTTGAGATAGACATGAGAACGGTTCCTGCCGGAGCAAACGGCAGAGACCAACCAAAATCCAAAGCCCTTCACCTGGACCGCCGATCCCGACGCCATCCTTGAAAAGATCCGACGCGGGAGACAGGCGCTGGAGTCGATCCCCCGGAGATGCTCGATCGATCATTGGGCTCGATGCTGGTAAAATGAAGATGCCGGCACCGATCAAGCCCGGTGCCGGGCCTGCACGCTCATGTGGGGTGTTTCCAATGGCCGACCCTGAAGGCATTTACAATTGGCATCGTCTGGACGGTCGGATCACGACCTCCGGTCAGCCGACCGGGGCGCAGCTCGCAGAAATCCGGGATCTCGGCGTGCGGCACATCGTCAACCTTGGTCTCCACACGCATGAGAAGGCGCTGCCGGATGAAGCGGCGACCGTTGACCGGCTCGGCATGACCTACACCCACATCCCGGTCGATTTCCAGAACCCGACCGAACAGGACTTCCAGCAATTTTGCGCCGTCATGGAGCGGCTGAAGGATGTCCCGGTGCACGTGCACTGCATTGCCAACGCTCGGGTCTCGGCGTTCTTCTATCGCTTTCGCCGCGACGTACTCGGCATGGACGAGGCCCGGGCGCGCGCCGAAATGGAAGCGGTCTGGCGGCCGAAAGGCATCTGGGTCGAGTTTGTAAGGCGGCGCAGCGAAAAGACCTGACCCGATGGCGATCGACATCAACCAGATGGCGCACAGGATGGTCTTCGGCGGCTTCTTCCCATCGCCATCGGGTTCCGACTTGTCAGCTATTCAGCCAACGCCAATAATCAAAGGCGCCTGCGCGCATCGGGCTCTGCGGGTGCTCCACCGCGATGAGGATCATGCTCAACCGCAGTTAGGGCAACAGGGAGGATGCAGCCGATGCGTCTCGACAGCAAGACCGCCCTGGTCACGGGTGCCGCGCAAGGCTTTGGTCTGGGCATTGCCGAGACCTTCGCGCGCGAGGGCGCCAAGGTCGTTCTGCTTGACCTGAACAAGAACCCGGCCGAGGAGGCGGCCCGCCGGATCGGCGGCGGCGCCATCGCGCTCGGTTGCGACGTGTCGGATGGCGGTCAGGTGGAAGCGGCCGTGCAGGAGACCATCCGTGCCTTCGGCCGGCTCGACATCATCGTCAACAACGCCGGGACGACCCATCGCAACAAGCCGATGCTTGAGGTGAGCGAAGAAGAGTTCGACCGCATCTTCGCCGTCAACGTCAAGTCGATCTATCTGACGACCCGCGCCGTCCTGCCGCACTTCCGGCAAATCGGCGGCGGCGCCATCCTCAACATCGGCTCGACGGCGGGCCTGCGACCGCGGCCGGGGCTGACCTGGTACAACGCCTCGAAGGGCGCCGTGAACCTGCTGTCGAAGTCGATGGCGGTCGAACTCGCGCCGGACCGCATCCGCGTCAATGCGCTCGCGCCGGTCGCCGGCGAGACGCCGCTGCTCGCGAGCTTCATGGGCGAGGACACTCCGGAGAAGCGCGCCGCCTTCAAGGCGACGATCCCCTGGGGACGCCTCTCGACACCGCAGGACATCGCCAACGCGGCCCTGTTTCTGTGCTCCGACGAGGCCGACATGATCACCGGGGTCGTCCTCGAGGTCGACGGCGGCCGATGCATTTAACGCGTCCGCTCGACCGTCTACCGCACCCTCCGGCGGCAGATACCTGTTGTGGCTTGCACTCATCGGCGGCCGGGTTTGCAACCATTGGCGATTTCGGCTCACGCCGGGTGAGATGATCGAGCGCCTCCGGCTCACGCTCGGTGGGCTCTTGGCCAATTTTGATGATCACGCTGCAAGCGGGAACCCGCGGCAGAGCAGGGCGATTCCGGCGCGGCCGTACATCTGGCACTCGCTGTTTTCGGACGGTTGATCGACCCCTCGACCGGGCCGCTGCTCCAGCCCGCATCACCGCCGCTCGCATCACATCGCGGTGGGCTGACAGGCCCAAATCCGATCGTCAAAATTGGCCAAGAACCAGAATGTGGGCTCGGTCTCCAAAAGGCACCCACCTTTGTCAGTTCTGCCTCCGCGCCACTTACTATGGCTCAGGGGAGCTAGGGGCATCCTCGCCCGAAGCGGCGCTCGTCGCCCTCCGCCTGCGCAAGGGCGCCCGATTCACCTATATCTCTCAAACTGGACGGGGTTTAGTTCCGGCCCAGGGCAGGAACTTCGGCAGCGCAACCCTTGGGCAGCCATCCGGGGTGCACCTGCCGCAGCAAAGACGCAGGCTGTCTTTGGGACCCGCTATGAATTGCCAACGGCGCGTCCCCGGGCGCGGATGTCGGATGAGGAGATGTCAAAGCGGAAACGGTGCTCCGGGATTTCGGTGAAGAGATCGGCATAGCGCCGCGGCATGGCGATGTCGCGCAACGCACGCACGCGCCCCGCGGCATCGATGCGCACCGCCACCATGAAGCTGCCGCCGGAATTGCCGATTTCCTCCAGCGCGGCATGCATGCGAACCTCGTCATCGCCGTAATATTTCGGCGCAATCAGCCGCTCCGCCGTATCCGCCCCGATCACAAAAATCGTTCTCGGAAACAGGCGCGCCTTCTCGACGAAGGTGGGCGCTCTCGTCAGTTCGACCGGCGCCTTCCAGGCGAATTGCGTGAGCCGGTGTCTCACGATCGCGCCCGCCAGCGGCGGCTTGTCGACGTTCGTGACGGAGATTTCGAAGGTCAGGGGCTGCTGCCTGATCTCTTCGGCGATCCGCGCCAGCAACCTGTGTCCTGCGTGCATCGGGTTGAAGGAACCCGGCAGCAGCACAAGGGGCCGCGGCGCCGACAGCATCATTTGGCCGTCGGGCTGGGCCGTGACGCGATCGATGTCCCCTGCCAGGAGCTGATCGACGGCATCGCTCGTGTTGATGACCGCCTCTGCGTAATGTTCATCCGCATCGAGCAGGCTGCGCGGCGACGGCGCGGCCACCCCGCAGGCCCGGCACAGCCACAGGATGATCGCGCGTGAAACCAGGTCTTCCTCGGCGGCGCGATCACGCCGGCCCTTGGCCAGCACGGCCGTACAGTGCGCGACGCCGGCGGAGTTGGCGCATGCAATGTGAAATCGATGCTCGCCTTTACGCGGGCGATCGCTGACCAGCGCCGCCGTCGCGCCGAGGCCCACCAGATCGCTGCCCGCCGGCATCAGCCCGGCTGCGCGTGCCCATACGCTTCGCGCCATCGCGATCGCGGTGTCGGAACTGCACGCCTGTGCCGGTGCAAAGCCGAGCAACGTCGCAAGGGCCAGCGCGTCGTAGGGGATCTGCGCTTCGATCAGCAGCCGAGAGCCGCCGGGAATACGCAGCAGCTCGCCGACCGCCCCGCTGCCGCCCCCGGTGATCGCGAGTGCCGCCTTGCGGCCGGACGCGTGCAATGCGGAGATCAAGTGTGGCCACGCAGCGTCCGACGGGCTCATGGTGTGTGTGGTCCGAAGCCGGAAAGGACTTCGCGGATGGTGAAAGACGGTTCGGACAGAGTCAAGAGAGTGCACGGACATGCCGGCAAAGCTGCCGAGGCCGATAATGCCCGACAAGGCCAATCAGGCGGTCTTCTCCATTCGCACCATCATCGCCGCCGTCTCTTCGGCCGGCAGCGCGCTCCGCATTGCAAGCGCAATGACGATCAGGCTCCAGATCGCGACGACGATGACGCCGGGCCAGAACCCGAGTACCGCAAGGCCGCCGCCAATATCGCTGAGGGCGGAGAGCACCCACATGCCGCCGAACCAGGGCAGCAGCCAGGCGATGGTGCGCCAGCCGAATTCCTCGGCCGGATTTCTGGCGATCAGATGGTAATACAGCGCATAGAGCACGAAACCGATGATAATGATGATGAACAGCGCCGAGTTAGTCGCAAAGCCGCTCCAGTAGACGATCCAGTCGCTGCAGATGAACGCGACCGGCGCCAGGATTTCCGCCGCCGGCAGCCGGAAGGGTCGCGGCAGCTCCGGCTGGGTGCGGCGCAGGACCAGCAGCACGATCGGCCCCAGCCCGTAGGTCAGCACCGTAATCGAGGTGATGTAGTTGACCATCAGCTGCCACGCCGGGAACGGCAGCAGGAACAGGACGCCGACGATCCACATCACCAATACCGAAGCCCACGGCGCCCGCGCCGCATTCAGCAAAGTGAGCCATCGCGGGCCGGCATTCAGCTCGCCGACCGCAAACAGGATGCGCGAGCCGCCGGTCAGGTACATCAGCGCGGTGCCGCCGGGCGAGATATAGGCGTCGATATAGAGCAGGGTTGCCAGCCAGCCGAGGCCGAGGGTCGCGGCCAGACCGGCGAACGGCCCCAACTGGCCGGTGAAGGTCAGGTGCGGCCAGCCGTGCGCAAGGTCCGACGGCCGCAGTGCCATCAGGAACCCGATTTGCAGCAGGATATAGACGGCCGCGGAAATCAGCACCGACCCCACCACGGCCATCGGGATGTGACGGCTGGGATTGGCGCTTTCGCCGCCGAGGTCGATCGCGGTGCGGAAGCCGAGATAGCTGAATACGATGCCCGATATCGGCAACGCTGTGAAGATGTCCGAGAACCGGTAGCTGTTCGGGTCGGCGCCCCAGACATTCCAGTGCGAGCTGACGACGATCAGCGCAATCGCGGTCAGGAGGGGCACCGCGATCTTCCACCAGGTGATGGTGGAATTGACGCTCAGCAGCCTGCGCACGGCCAGCACGTTCACGAATGCGAGCACGGCTAAGAGCGCCGCGCAAACGCCAAAGCCGATCGCCGTTAAGAGGCCGCCGCTATGCGGCTGGATGAAATAAGGGAGATAGTTGTCGGCATAGGTGACGATGGCCTCGGCCTCGACGGCGGGCACCGCGACGTAGGCGAGGAACAGCATCCAGCCCCAGATGCGCCCCAATCCCTCGCCGTGGCTGGCATGGGACATGTGCACGAGCGCGCCGCTGCGCGGAAACATCGGCGCGAGTTCGGCGAAGCAGAGCGCTATCAGCAGGATGATGACGCCGCCGGCCACCCAGCTCCAGACCGCAAGCGGGCCCGCGATCTTCGACGCGTGGAAGGCGCCGAACAGCCAGCCCGAGCCGATGATGCTGGTGGTGCTGGCGAACAGCAGGCCGATGATGCGCGCATCGCGCCGCAGCACGGTGGAAGCGTCCGGTCCTGTAGTATCGGCCATGATGGCCCTCCCGGCGTGCCGAGTTTGCAGAGGCAAGCCCGCCTGTGCACTATAGCGGTAAAACAGCCTATTCGAACTCGGCGATGGCGCCATTGCTCAAGTCGTTCAAAGGCGCGATCCTGGCCTCGAAACCGCCGGGAAGCCGGCGAATGCCGCCTGACGTGCTGCCGCAACCCCCGGCTGCTGCCCAGGCCGGCAGAGCGATATCAGGGAGGAAGGGATGTGGCCTTCGAACGCGCTGACCGAGCGGCTGAACCTCAGGTGGCCGATTCTGCAGGCTCCGATGGGCAGCGCGAGTACGCCGGCGCTGGCGGCCGCGGTCACGAATGCCGGCGGCCTCGGCGGTCTTGGCATGTGGGGCCGCAGCGCCGAGCAGGCCGCGCGCAGGATCGCCGGCTTCCGCCAGCAGAGCGGCGGCAGTCTCAACGTCAATTACCCGATCTGGCCTGATCCGTCTTGCGCTCCTGAAGTCAGCGAGGCGATGCGGCGGCATTTGCAGGTTCATTACGACAGCTACGGACTGGGCTCCGTGCCGCAGCCGCAGGGCGAGGTCAGCGCTGTCGGCTCCGAACACCTGGCACTCCTGCTGGAAACCAGGCCGGAGGTCGTGAGTTTTCATTTCGGGCTGCCGGCGCCCGAGGCTGTTGCCGCGATCCGAGCGGCGGGAAGCTTTATTATTTCGAGCGCGACGACGGTCGCCGAGGCGCGTCTGCTCGAGCAGCAGGGCGTCGATGCGATCATCGCGCAAGGCACCGAGGCCGGAGGGCATCGCGCCACATTCACAGGCGTCGACGTCAGCATGCAGCCGGGGCTGTTCTCGCTGCTGCCGCAGATCGTCGACGCCGTGGGCGTTCCGGTCATCGCCGCCGGCGGCATCGCCGACGGCCGGACCGCAGCGGCGGCGCTCATGCTCGGAGCCAGCGCCGTTCAGGTCGGGACCGCCTTCCTGCATTGCCAGGAGGCCGAGGTCCGCGACGCCCATCGCGCCGCGCTGGCCGAGGCGGATGACGCATGCACGATCGTGACCGACATCATCAGCGGCAGGCCGTGCCGCTACATCCGCAACCGGATGATCGATGACCTGCTCGCCTCCGGGCTGAAACCGCTGCCGGTGCCGGCGCAACAAAGCCTGACCGCGCCGCTCGGCGGCTCGGGACGCCGCGATTGGACGGCTCTGACGTCCGGCCAGTCGGCCGCCCTGGCACGGGATACGGGCGCGGCCGAACTGGTCGAGCGGCTCGCCCGGGAGACAGGCCGGCGGCTGCGCGCCTTCGCTTGATGACGCCGGCGGGGAGCGTAGGGCGGAATGCCTTTAACCCCGTGGGCCTTCAGCCCACGGACTTATTGGGAACTATCCGGTTGACGTACCAAACCCCATGATATAGGATAGCCTCATCGTTGAGAGGCGTTCCGGCCATGGCAACAAAGGTCGATCTTCGCAATCCGATTTTCCATGACGACGACGCTGCGCGGGAGCATTTGGAAAAGCTGCTCTGGCCGCATGGACCGCATTGCCCGCGCTGCGGCGTCATGGGCGATCGAATCACGAAGCTGCAAGGCAAGAGCACGCGGCCGGGCGTCTACAAGTGCAAGGATTGCCGAAAGCCGTTCACCGTCACGGTCGGGACCATCATGGAGCGCTCGCATATCCCGCTCTCGAAATGGGTTCTCGCCGCGCAACTGATGGCTTCGAGCAAGAAGGGATTCAGCGCACACGAACTGCATCGCGTGCTGGGGACAAATTACGAGACAGCGTGGTTCCTGTTCCATCGGCTCCGCGAAGCGGCTAACGATCTCGGCGGCTCCGGCCCGCTCGGCGGCGAGGACAAGACGGTTGAAGCAGAAGAGACCTATATCGGCGGCAAGGCGCGCAACAAAGCCTATGGGCCGCCGCCAAAGAAGTTTGCCATCTTCACGCTCGTTGAACGCAAGGGCGGATCGCGCTCTCGGCGCGTCGCAAACGTAAGCGCCGATGATCTTCGCCCGATAATCGAAGCCTCCGCTTCCAAAGCATCTCATCTGCGCACCGATGAGAGCGGCGTGTATTGGAAGGTTGGCGAAGAATTCAAGTCACACGAAACCGTGGTTCATTCCGCAAATGAATATGTCAGGGGAGAGGTTCATACGAACACAGTTGAAGGATATTTCACCATCCTGCAGCACGGAATTTACGGCACATATCACCACGTTTCCGAGGAACATCTGCACTGTTATCTTGCCGAATTCGATTTTCGCTACAGCAACCACGCCAAGCTCGGGATCGAAGACGCGGAGCGCGCCGAGATCCTATTGCGCCGCGCCAAGGGCAAGCGACTCCTCTATCGACAGCCTGACAAAGCGGCGCAAGTCTGACGCCTAATTCCCACACGTAACGAAACGCGATGGGCCGCCAAGCCTATCTGGATGGGGCGCGCTTTTCTCCGTCAGCACGCTTGCCGCGACTCCGATCGGCCTCCGTCCTCATCTTGCCGCGCTCGCGTTTCGGACGCGGCTGGGGAGGGGTCTTCAAGAGCCGCAAGAGCAGCTTGTCGCGGCGCTGGTCGGTGTCTGGTTCATCGCTCATAGGAGGATGATAGCATGCCGAAGGATTGGACGTCTGCATTAAGACAGCTAACCGGGATAATTCACGAGACCGGAAGAGGGAGTGGCGGGAGCGGAACGAGCCGCAAGGGTCTGGTATGATTTGGTTGCTGAGGCCGGATCATCCGGAGCCAAACGGAGTTCGCCCCCGCCATGGCGCACGATACGAA